>JBHELH010000249.1:0-3492 GCA_046263215.1 Gemmatimonadaceae bacterium
CGCGGCGATTCCGTTGTCGATGCGCGTCCACGTGCGCCCGTAGTCGGCCGTCTTCCAGAGGTACGGACGGAAGTCGTCGAGCTGGTAGCGGTTGGCGGCGACGTAGGCCGCGCCCATGTTGAACCGCGACGGCTCGACCGATGACACGCGCGTGAACCTCTGCATGTCCGGGGGCGTCACGTCGACCCACGTTCGCCCCGCGTCGCGCGAGACGTGGACGCGCCCGTCGTCGGACCCTGCCCACAGCACGTTCCCCGTGAGCGGCGACTCCGCCAGCGCGAAGATTGTCGCGTAGTACTCGACCGAGGTCTGGTCGCGCGTGATCGGACCGCCGGACGGCCCCAGCGTCGCCGGGTCAGCGTGCGTGAGGTCGGGGGAAGTCACCGTCCAGCTCTGCCCCCCGTTCGTCGACTTGTGGACAACGTTCGACGCCGCGTAGACGACGTCGGGCGTGTGGCGCGACGTCACGATTGGGAACGTCCATTGGAAACGGTAGCGGAGGTCGCGCGCCGAGTGGCCCATCGGGTTGTCGGGCCAGGGATTCACGTTCCGCGTGAGTCCCGTGCGCATGTCCTTTCGCGTCAGAAGGCCGCCGTAGCTTCCCGCGTAGATGATCTCGGGATCGTCCCAGCGCGGGGCGAGGTGACCGGACTCGCCGCCGCCTGCCTCCTTCCAGTCGGCGATCCCGATCGCGCCGGACGGCGCCCGGCTCGGGCCGCAGAGCGTCGAGTTGTCCTGCTGCGCGCCGCAGACCTGGTAGGGGAAATGGTTCGTCGTGACGACGTGGTAGAACTGCGCCGTCGCGTAGTCCTGCTCCGTCCACGTCCGCCCACCGTCGAGCGTGACGTTGGCCCCTCCGTCGTTCGCTTCGACCATCCGGTTCGGGTTGTCGGGCGCGATCCAGAGATCGTGCGAGTCGCCGTGCGGCGCGCGGATCGGGCGGAACGTGCGTCCGCCGTCCGTCGATTTGTGGAACGACACGTTGTTGACGTACACGACATCCGGGTTCCTGGTGTCGGCGTGGATCTTCATGTAATACCACGCCCGCTGCCGCAGTGAGCGGTCGGAATTCGTCCGCGTCCACGTCGCGCCCGCGTCATCCGACCGAAACACGCCGCCCGAGTCGTGCTCGATGATCGCGTACACGCGGCTCGAGTTGCCGCCGGAGACGGAGAGGCCGATGTTGCCGACGAGTCCCGTCTGCGGCAGGCCCGGATTGCGCGTGATGTTGGCCCACGTGTCGCCGCCGTCGGTCGTCTTGAAGACGGCGCTCCCCGGGCCGCCGGAGATGAGAATCCACGGCGTCCGCCCCGCTTGCCAGAAGCCCGCGTAGAGGACGCTGGGGTTTCCCGGATCCATCACGAGGTCGATCGCGCCCGTCGAGTCGTTGACGAAGAGGATCCGCTGCCACGTCCGTCCGCCGTCGCGCGACCGGTAGACGCCGCGCTCCGCGTTCGGCGCGAAGACGTGCCCGAATGCGGCGACGTAGACGAGGTCCGGGTTCGCCGGGTGGACGACGATGTCGGCGATGTGGCGCGTCTCCCCGAGCCCCATGAACGTCCACGTGCGGCCGCCGTTCATCGTCTTCCACACGCCGTCGCCGTGCGCGACGTTGCCGCGGATCGGGTACTCGCCGCCGCCGACGTAGACGATGTCGGGGTTCGACGCCGCGACCTCGATCGCGCCGATGGTGCCGCCGAAGTAGCGATCAGTGACCGGACCCCACGAGTGACCGCCGTCGAGGGTCTTGTAGACGCCGCCGCCGGTCGTCCCCATGTAGTACTCGTTCGGCCGCGCCGCGCTTCCGGCGACGGCGACGGAGCGACCACCTCGATACGGCCCGATCTCGCGCCACCGCAGTTGCGCGAGCGCGAGCGAGTCGAGGGCACGCGTCGGCGCGGGGAGGTTGAGTGCGGGGAGCGGGGAGCGGGTAACGGGTGCCGGGGCGGTCGCCACACGCTGTTGTGCGCCGGCGGTCAACGGGACGGTGGTGAGCGCGAGCGTGACAGCCAATCGGCGCGCGCGGTGGGATGAGGTGATCACTTTGGCCCTCCAGCTGGCTCGAAGCGGTGATCAAGTGGCGGTGGGGCGTGGCGGATGAGCACGCGCCGCAAAGAGCGTGCACGGCGGTCGCGACCGCCCAACCGCTGCGCGACTGGTTGACGCGTGTCGCGCGGCTCGGCACGTTGTCCCCTCCTCTGTCTTGTCGCGCTGCGGTCCCACATGCGCAACGCTTCCCGGCCATCTAGCGGCCAGGCGAAGGGCACGGTGGACGTCCTGGTGATCGGTGGCGGTCCGGCTGGCGCTACCGCCGCCGGGCTGTTGGCGTCCTGGGGACGCCGAGTGACGATGCTCGTCCGGCCCGGCTCGCGCCGCTCGCTGGCGGAGTCGCTGCCGCCGAGCTGCGGCAAGCTGTTCGATCGTGCCGGCCTGCGGCGCGCGATCGACGAGGCCGGCTTCATCCGCTCCACCGGCAACACCGTCTGGTGGGGCGGCAGCGGCCCGCGTGTCGAGCGGTTCGGCGGCGGGGCGTACGGTTACCAGGTACCGCGCGGCGCCTTCGACCGGCTCCTCGCCGCCGCCGCCGAAGCGGCCGGCGCACACGTGCGGCGCCGCGCGACCGCACGCGGGGTCGCACGGGTTGCCGACGGGGAGTCCCCGCTCAGCGACGTCCATGTCGAGTGCGCGGGCGGGCGTGACACCGTCCGCGCGCGCTGGGTGCTCGACTGCACCGGACGCGCGGGCCTCCTCGCGCGCCGCAGGTGGCGTCGTCCGGAGCCGGGCGCGCGCACGCTGGCGATCGTCGCCACGTGGGACCGGCGGGGCGGTTGGGACGTCGCCGACGAGACTCACACGCTGGTCGAGAGCTACGACGGCGGCTGGGCGTGGTCGGTGCCGGTATCAACCTCCCGGCGGTACGTCACGGTGATGGTCGATCCAGCGCTGACGTCGGTCGCCGGCCGGGCGCAGCTCGCGGCGACCTACGACGCCGAGCTGGCGAGGGCGCCGCATCTCCATGATTTGGTTCGGCGGGCGCGGCGCGGCTGCGAATTCTGGGCACGCGACGCCTCGTCGTACGCAGCGACACGCGTTGGTGACGACGGCCTGCTGCTCGTCGGCGATGCCGCCTCGTTCGTTGATCCGCTCTCATCGTACGGTGTGAAGAAGGCGATGGCGTCGGCGTGGCTCGCCTCGGTCGTTGTGCACACGTGTCTGTCGAAGCCGGAGCGTGTCGCGCCGGCACTCGAGCTGTTCGAGGCGCGCGAGGGCGCGATGTATGAGAGTCTTCGCCGGCGCCTCGCGCAGCTCTCGCGCGAAGCCGCGGGCGCGCACGCGGCCGGCTTCTGGCACGGCCGCGACGACGTCGACGAGCGTCAGCCCGACGGCGAGCCCGACGTCGTCGCGCTTCGATCCGACCCGGAGGTGCTCGGGGCGTTCGAGGAGCTGAAGCGCCGTCCTTCCGTGCAGCTGCGTCCCACCGGCGCGGTCTCG
>JBHELH010000250.1:0-8961 GCA_046263215.1 Gemmatimonadaceae bacterium
ACGGCGGGACGACACGCTGGGCGAGTCGGTCGTGTTCGAGATGGGACCGGACGGCCGCGCGACGCGGCTCGTGTGGCACAGCAACTATTACAGGAGGACGCGATAGCAACTGAGGTGGGAGGTGAGAGGTAGGAGGTGGGAGACCGCGAACGCTCACTCCCACCTCCTACCTCTCACCTCCCACGTGACTCACTTCCCGACCCATCCGCGGTTTGCGCGTCATCCCTACGTAGAGCATGTGCGAGTCGAGGCCAGGGTTCACCTGCCCGAGCCCGCCGTTCGAGGTGTGGTGGAGCATGTACCCGACGAGCGCCGCGTAGCCGGTCCGCAACGGGATCTGGATCGCCCCGCCGCCGGACGCGGTGAAGTTGAAGCCCACAGCCTGCGGGTCGGGGACGGCTCGCGTGAACCAGAGCGCTCCGGCGTTCGCGTGTAGCTGGAGCGACAGAGACCTGAAGGGGCCGAGTGTGGCCGCGAGCCCGATCGGTGACAGGCCGGTGCCGAACACGGTGCCCGTTCGGAGCTGGGTGTAATAGCAATCGCCGAACGGCCCGCCGCACGAGCGGAGGTCGAAGCCGTTGACGTTGTTGGTGGTCACGACGATGGGCAGGACGTCGCCCACGTAGCTGAGGGTGACGCCGGGAAAGGAGCCGAGGGTCCAACCTGCGCGCAGCGCGAGCGCGTAGAAGTCGCGGTGCTCCACTCCGAGCCGCGTCAGGAATGGGGAATTCCGAGCGACGGCGACCCAGGCGCCGACGATGTCCGGCCGCGACTGAGCGGCCGCCGCGTCGGGACGAAGGGCGAGCAGGACCGATGACAGCAACGGATACAACAGCAGGGCGAGTAGACGCATGCCGGACTACCAAGCAGCAGGACCCGTACCGGGGCCGTAGCGGAAATCTCGCCCCCGCTTTCGGCCGGCGTCGCTCGCCCACCGGATGGACTTCACCGATCCACCAGGAGGAGTTGCCATGCGCATCGTAAGATCAGCTTTGTTTCTCGGCGCCGGCCTCGTCGCTCTCAACGCGACGGCCACCACCGGCTCCGCCCAGACGCCGACGGGCGCGCCGGCTCCGGCGGATGCGCCGACCGCGGGGTACCGCGCGGAGTTCCTGCGCGAGCTCGAGTACCTCGAGTCGCGGTTCGTGAGCCTCGCCGAGCAGATGCCGGCCGAGAAATACACATGGCGTCCGGCCGAGGGCGTACGGTCGGTGGGCGAGGTCTTCCTGCACGTCGCGGGGGCGAATTACAGCCTCACGCGCCGCATCGGGACACCGCCGCCGAGCGGGTTCCAGGGTCAGGGGTTCGACAAGTCGACGACGGAGAAGGCGAAGGTCGTCGATCACCTGAAGCAATCGTTTGCGCACATGCGGACAGCCGCCCTCAAGGCCGCCGACGCCGACGCGGACAAGACGATGCCCTGGTTCAACAACTCGACGATCACGCAGCGCGGCTTCCTGGTGTTCGTCGCGCGGCACGCGGGAGAGCACCTCGGCCAGTCGATCGCGTATGCGCGCGTGAACGGCATCGTGCCGCCATGGTCGGAGGAAGGCGCGCAGCAACCGCAGAGGCGGCCGTAAGAGGAAGGGCGGAAGGGCAAGGGGCGACGGCGTTGACCGTTGGGCACGCGGAGTGCGCGGATCTGCGAACGACGAAAACGCGCGGATCACTCCTCGTGGCGAACCGACCTCCTGGCCGCGACGAGCCCGGACGATGCTTTGGCTACACCCTCGGGGAGCTACTCTCGCCCCTCGTTGTCATCCCGCAGGAGCGAGCGAACCGGGCGAGTGTCGGGAGCTAGGTGGCGTGTAGCGGGGCCGGCGCCGTCAGAGTGCAAGTAGACGACCCGCTACGCGGGTGCCCCGCACTCGCTGCGCTCGTGCGGGATGACAGGGTGGCAGGCCGGAGCGTCCCGATGGTGTAGCAAAAGTCTTCTCATGGGCCGGCGCGAGGAGCCGGACTGGCTCGCGGAGCGATCCGCGGCCATCGCCCTTCGCCGATCCGCCCGCTCCGCGTGCGCGCTCTTCCCCGCTCTTCCCGGCTCTTCCCGAAAACGCCGTCGCCCTTCCTACCGCACCCCCGCCCCGCGCTTGATCTCGTGCGACGGCAGGAGGACGCTGTCACCTAACGCGATCCGGCGGCCGGCGAGGGCGCCGACGTCGCCGCCGTGGTAGGCTTCTTCGCCGTGCTCGCTGAGGTCGACGCCCGCGAGCTCGTCGGCGAGCGGGACGCGGAGGCCGACGGTCGCGTTGACCAGGGCGAGGATGGCGAGCGTCGCGAGTGAGGCGAGGGCGATCGTCGCGAGGACGGCGATGGCCTGGACACCGAGCTGCGCGGCGTTGCCCTCGAGCAGTCCGTCGGCGCCGGCCGGGTTCACGGCCTTGGACGCGAAGACGCCGGTGAGGATCGCGCCCATGATGCCGGCGACGCCGTGGCAGGCGAAGACGTCGAGCGCGTCGTCGACCCTCGTCTTCGGGCGCGCCTGGATCGCGGCGTAGCTCGCCATGGCGGCGATCATGCCAATGGCGACGGCGGCGATTGGAGTCACGTAGCCGGCCGCGGGCGTGATGGCGACCAGCCCGACGACGGCGCCGGTCGCCGCGCCGACGGCGGTCGAGCGCCGGCCCCGCGCGAGGTCGAGGAGCATCCAGGTCGTGAGCGCGGCGGCGCCGGCCGCGTGCGTCGTCACCAGCGCGCCCGCGGCGACGCCGGACGCCGCGAGCGCCGAGCCGGCGTTGAAGCCGAACCAACCGAACCAGAGGAGGCCCGCGCCGAGGATCGTGAACGGCACGTTGTGCGGGATGACCGCCGTGCGCCCGACGTCGTGCCTCCGGCCGAGGACGAGCGCGGCGACGAGCGCCGTCGCGCCGGCGCTGATGTGCACGACCGTCCCGCCGGCGAAGTCGAGCGCGCCGAGTGAGCGCAGCCAGCCGCCTTCGCCCCACACCCAGTGCGCAAGCGGGTCATAGACGACCGTGGTCCAGAGCACGACGAAGAGCAGGTACGCGCGGAAGCGCATGCGCTCGACGACGGCGCCCGAGACGAGGGCGACGGTGATCGCGGCGAACATCGACTGGAACGCGGCGAACGCGAGGTGCGGGATCGTCGCGGCGTAGGTCGGGTTCGCGTCGCCGCGGACGCCGGCGAAGCCGGACCACGCGAAGCCGCCCGAGAGTGGCGTGCCCGGCGAGAAGGCGAGCGAGTACCCGAAGGCGACCCACTGCAGCGTCACGACGCCGAGCGCCGCGAGCACCATCATCAGCGTGTTGAGTGAGCTCTTGCTGCGTACGAGCCCACCGTAGAAAAACGCGAGGCCCGGGAGCATCAGCATGACGAGCGCGGACGAAACGAGCACCCACGCCGTGTCGCCCGCGGAGATTGCCGCAGCCTCGTTCATGTCGGCTCCGCCGCGTGTCCCGCCGCGTGCTCCGCTTGTGCCGCGCGCTGGACTTCGTCGGCCGTGACAGGGGTCAACGCCGCGTTGTCTCGCTCGCCGGTACGGATACGAATCACCTGGTCGAGTGGCTGCACGAAGATCTTGCCGTCACCCACCTGCCCCGTGCGGGCCGAGGAAAGAATGGCGTCGATCGTCGGCTGAACGAACGGCTCCGAGCACGCCATCTCGACTTTGACCTTCTCGTGAAATTCGAGGAGGACCGTCTCGGCGCGGTACCGCTGCACGATCTCACGTTCGCCGCCGTGGCCACTCACGCGGGTCAGCGTGATGCCGGTGACTCCGACGCGGAAGAGAGCAGCCTTGACCTCGGGAAGCTGCTCGGGTCGGATGATCGCGGTTATCAGCTTCATAAGGGACCGTGGCGCAGGACGTGCTCAGCCGACGCACTTAGCGGGCCATGGTCCGGCCTGGCCCGCCCCGCGACTCCCGGCGGCGCTGCACCTAAATTGCTTCATCGAGCAGCTTCCGAGCGCGCCACCTCAGTCTCCCGGGGAACGAATGGCTCAGCGAACGTTGTCATCCGACGCGGTCGACGTCTCGGACTTGGTGGAGACGCGAGCGCGCCGCGCTTCCGCGCTCGGCGAGTCACTGATCGGGTCCGAGATCCTCAAGATCGCCGCCGAGATTCGCGCGATGCGGGCGGAGGGTGCGCAGATCTGCAACCTCACGGTCGGCGACTTCGATCCGGCGGAGTTCCGCATTCCGCGGCTGCTGGAGCAGAAGATCGAGGAAGCGCTCAGGCGGGGCGAGACGAACTACCCGCCGTCGGAGGGGATACCGCCGCTGCGTCAGGCCGTGTCTGCGTTCTACGAGCGCTGGCTCGGTCTCAAGTACGCGCCGAGTCGGGTGCTGATCACCGGCGGCTCCCGGCCGGGGATCTACGGGACCTTCCGTACGATCGTCGATCCGGGGGACCGCGTCGTCTTCCCGGTGCCCTCCTGGAACAACAATCACTATTGCCACCTCACGGGCGCGGCGGGTGTTCCGGTGGCGTGCGGCGCTGACGAGGCATTCCTGCCGACGCCGGAGCTCCTCGAGGGTGCGATTCGCGGAGCTCGTCTGCTCTGCCTCAACTCGCCGCTCAATCCCGCCGGCACCGCGTTCGGCGCCGACACGCTCGCCGCGATCTGCGACCTCGTCCTCGAGGAGAACCGCCGCCGGTCGCCTGCCGAGCGCCCGCTGTACTTGATGTACGACCAGGTCTACTGGATGCTCACCTTCGGCCGCACGAAGCACGTCGACCCGGTGAGTCTGCGGCCGGAGATGGAGCCGTACACGGTGCTCGTCGACGGCGTTTCGAAGGCGTTCGCGGCGACCGGCGTGCGCGTCGGCTGGGTAGCGGGACCGGAGGACATCATCCAGCGCATGTCCAACCTGCTCGGCCACGTCGGCGCGTGGGCGCCGCGCGCCGAGCAGGTGGCGACCGCGCAGTTCATGGCGGCGGACGACGAGGTGTCGGCGTTCCGCTCCGAGATCACGTGCGGGCTCGAGCGGCGGCTCAACGCACTGTACGACGGCATCGCGTCGATGCGCGACGACGGCTTACCCGTTGACGTGATCGAGCCGATGGGGGCGATCTACCTCAGCGCCCGCTTCGCGCTCAACGGCAAGCGCACGCGCGCGGGAACGACGCTCCGCACGAACGAGGAGATCCGCCGCTACCTGCTGCAGGAAGCGGGGCTCGCGGTGGTGCCGTTCCAGGCGTTCGGTGGGACGGACGAGAACGGGTGGTTCAGGTTGTCCGTCGGCGCGGTGTCGATGGTCGAGATCGAGCGGGTGTTGCCGCGGGCGCGGGCGGCTTGTGAGCTTGTGAGCTTGTGAGGGCGTTCGAACCGGGAACAGGCAGCATGACAGCGACGCGCGCGACACTGACCGAGCCCGAGTCCCCAGCGGTCGAGACGTCGGTCGATCGCGTCCCGGCCGACGGCGTGGCGCTGCTCACGTACGGGCTCGCGGTGGTGTGGACCTGCGGGATGCTCGTCTTCGCGTACTACGCGCCCGAGCGCTACGAGGCGGCGATGCAGGAGGATCGGCCGGTCGAGTGGGCGACGGTCGTGCTCTTCCTCGCCGCCGCGATCGTTCGCCTTTACGCTGCGGTGCGTCATCGACGCCCGTTCGACTTCCTGGTCGCGCTCTTCTGCCTGTTCGTCGCCGGCGAGGAGTTCAGCTGGGGCCAGCGACTCGTCGGGTTCACGCCACCTGAGGCGTTTCTCGAGCGGAACAGGCAGCAGGAGTTCAACGTCCACAACTTCGCCGACGTCTTCGGCCGGCCGAAGTGGATGCTGATGCTGGCACTGGCGGGCTACGGGCTCGTCCTGCCGGTACTGGCGCGCCTCCGCCTGGCGCGCTGGCTGATGCAGCGCGCCGGCGCCACGCCGCCGCCGCTGGTGCTCGCGCCCTGGTTCGCGGTGGCGGTCGGACTGCTCTACTGGTACCCGGCCACGTTCACCGGGGAGTGGGTCGAGGCGCTGGCGGGAACCCTCTTCCTGGCCGCGGCTCCGGTCTCGCTTCGCGGCTTCGCGAGCGTGCTCGCCGTGACGCCCGTCGCCGCGTTCGCCATGACGCAGATCAGTGCGATGCACCGCGCGGGCGACCCGGCGCACATCGCCTGCGCGAACGGCGAGGTGCGCGCGCTACTCTCGGCCGTCGTGAACGGCGACGTGGCAACGGACCACCTGACCACCGGCCCCTCCGTGCACAAGCGTGTCTGGACGACTGTGCAGGAGGGGTACCTGCGCGCGTCCGTGTTCGGTGCACTCGCGGCGGTCGACTGTCGCGGGGAGAACCCGGAAGACCGGGCGAGCCGGCGCCGCTACGGCGTCGATCCGTGGGGGACAGCGTACTGGATAGATACGGATCCGCCACGCGGCGACACGCGGGCGATCGTCATCTACTCATTCGGACCGAACCGGCGGCGCGACAGCGAGGCGGCAGTGGGAAGCGGCGACGACGTCTCGGCGGCGGGGGAGTTGAGGGCGCGGTCGCGGGGCGACCGCGGCTTGTGAGCTTGTGGGCTTGTGGGCTTGTGGGCTTGTGGGCTTGTGGGCTTGTGGGCTTGTGGGCTTGTGGGCTTGTGAGACGAAATGTCATCCCGCAGGAGCGAGCGAAGCGAGCGAGTGTCGGGATCTACTTGCGCTGCTTTGTGGTTGGCGCCGTCAGAGTGGAAGTAGATCCCGACACTCGCGGCGCCTTCGGCGCTCGTACGGGATGAAAGACGCGGCGGAGCCGTTTCTCACAAGCCCACAAGCCCACAAGCCCTCAAGCTGCTCTCACTCCGCCCTCAGCGCCCGCACGGGATCAAGCCGCGCCGCGCGGCGCGCCGGGAGGTAGCACGCTAGCGCCGCGGCTCCGAACAGCAGCGCACCGGCGCCGACGTACGCCATCGGATCCAGCGGCGTCACCCCGAACAGCATGCCGCGCAGCAGCCGCGTAACCGCCGCGGCCCCGAGCAGGCCGCCGATCGCCCCCGCGACGGCGAGTGACGCGCCCTGACGCATGACCATGCCGAGCACGTCACGGCCGCGCGCGCCGAGCGCCATGCGGACGCCGATCTCGTGCGTGCGCTCGGTCGTTGCGTGGCTCATGACGCCGTAGACACCGAGCCCGGCGAGGAGGAGGGCGACCGCCGCGAAGGCGCCGAGGAGCGCGAGGTGGAAGCGGCGCTCGCGCAGCGAGTCGTCGAGTAGCGCCTCGAGCGTCGTCGTCGACGCGAGCGGCATCGCCGGATTGATCGAGCGGAATTCGGCGCGCACCTGGGCGAGGGCGGCGTTGGCGTCGCCGCGTGTGCGGATGACGAAGGCGTTGGCGCCTGTGCCCCACTGTGCGTGCGGGACGTAGACCGTCGGGCGCGGTGCTTCGTGCAGACCGCCGTGGCGAACGTCGGCCACGACGCCGACGATCGTGCGCAGGACAGAGGGGCCGGCGGTCACCTTGATCCGTTTGCCGAGCGGACTCTCGTTCGGCCAGTGGCGTCGGGCGAGTGCTTCGTTGACGATGGCGACGGGAGGAGCGGTCGTCACGTCGGTGGTCGCGAAGTGGCGGCCGCGTCGGATGGGGATGCGGAGCGCCGCGAAGTAGCCGCTCGTCACCGCGGCGGCGTGGACCGATTCCGCCTGGTCTGGCGAGGCGACCGGCCGCCCCTCGATCTCGAACCCTGCTTCGTCCTGGCCGATCGCTGGAGCGAAGGGGAGCGACGACGTCATGCCCGCGGCCTGGACGCCGGGGAGTGCAGCCAACCGCTCCGTCGCGTCGCGCACGAAGCCTGCGCGCCGCTCCGGCGTCGGGTAGCCCCATGCCTGGACCGTCACGGCGAGCACGTTGTAGGGGTCGAAGCCGCGCTCGACGCGCAGGAGGGATACGAAACTGCGCACGAGGAGTCCTGCGCCGACGAGCAGCACGAGCGCAAGCGCGAACTGTACGACGACGAATGCGCTCTGGAGGCGCCGACGCGGCCGACCTGTGCCAGAACGCGCGCTGCCGGCGACGAGCTTGTCGCGGACGTCGGTCGGTGCGGCATGGAGGGCAGGTGCGATCCCGAAGACAACCGCCGCGCCGAGCGTCGTCGCTAGCGCGAACGCGAGTATGGACGGGCCGATCGCGATCTCGTCGAGCCGAGGCAGCGTCTCCGGGCCGAGCGCGCGGATTGCGGCGAGCCCTCCGAACGCGACGACCAGCCCCATCACGCCCCCGGCCATCGCCAGTACCAAGGTCTCGGCGGCAAGCTGCCTCAGGATGCGACCGCGGCCGGCGCCGAGCGCGACGCGCACCGCCACCTCGCGCTCGCGCTGCACCGCGCGCGCGAGCAGCAGGCCGGCAACGTTGCCGCAGGCGATCAGCAGCACCAACCCGACTGCACCCATGAGGAGGAGGAGCGCACTCCGCACGTGGCCGACCGTCTGCTCGGGGAGCGGAACGAGTGTCACGCCGACTCCGGTGTTGGTTCGCGGGTACTCGCGCGTGAGCTGCGCCGCGACGGCACCGAGGTCGGTCTGCGCCCGGGCAAGCGTCACGCCGGGGGCCAGGCGGCCCACGACGGTGAGATACGTCGAGCGCCGGCGGCGTCGGTCGTCCTCGTCAAAGGGCGGCTGCGGCTGCCAGACCTCACGGCCCGGTGGGAACTGGAACGAGCGCGGCATGACGCCGACGATCGTCCGCGGAATGCTGTCGAGCGTGAGCCGGCGCCCGATGATGTGCGGATCGGCGCCGAACCGGCTCCGCCAAGTGTTCTCGCCGATCACGGCGACGTTGTTGCGGCCCGCGGTGTACTCCTGAGGCAAGAAGGTGCGGCCGAGCAGTGGGCGAACGCCAAACGTCTCGAAGAATCCCTCGGAGACGAGCCAGGTCCCGACGTGCTCGGGTCCGTCCGGCCCGATCCAATCCATGCTGTACGGGTTCGCCGCCGCGAAGGTCGCGAACGACCGCTGGCGCTCTCGCCAGTCGAGGAAGTTGCCTGGTGCGACGTCCTGCCGCTCCTCGCCCTCGACCCGGTCGTTCGTCCAGACGGT
>JBHELH010000251.1:0-4095 GCA_046263215.1 Gemmatimonadaceae bacterium
AGCTTCGCACAGGCGGCAGTGCAGGCCAACAAGCGGCCAGTCGGCCGCGACGCGCAGCGGCAACTGCTCGCGATGTTCAAGGAACGTGAGGTGGTGCCGGCGGTGATTGCCGCCGTCGCGCGTCACGAGGTACGGCTCGGAGCCGCCCTGCATGCCCGTGTGGATGAAGAGGTCGATCGCGCGCCCCGTGTAGTGCAGACTGGTGCGGCTGCGGCCGGCCGTGGCCCCCGCGCCGAGGTCGCGGATCCCGCCGCTCGACGTGAGGACGCCGCCGAGCGCTTTGACCTGGCGGTAGACCGCGCGATACGAGTCGGCCAGGTCGGCGCGAATGGTGAAGTTGTTGAAGCCGGCTCCGAACTTGTCGGCGGGCACGCTGGCGAGGCCGACGAAGACCGGCGCCACGCCCGCGCGGGCGGCGGCAGCGGCGCCTATCCGGGCGGCTGCCGTCCGCCCCGCGATCGCGGGCGCGATGCCCGGCGGAGCGAGCGCGCGTGCGGCCGTCACCAGTCGCCGCGCCGTGAATCCCGGGGGAGGCACCGCGCCGGCCTCGAGCGGCTCGCCACGGATGGTGATGACGATCTCCCCGCGCCGGATCTCGATGCGCACCGCGTCGAGTAGCGCCGCCGTCTCGTCCGCCGCTGCGTCGTCGGCCTCGCCCGCCGCCGCCACCGCCGTCTCGCGCGCCGCGAGCCCCGCACGGCTCTCGTCCACCATCGCGAGGCTCTCGTCGGTCCCGCACCCCTCATCTTCCCCGTCGAAGCCGTCGAATTCGTCGCTCATCGTCCGTCTCCTGTGCGCGGGGGCCGGGGTCCCGGCCGCGCCGGCGCGGTCATGCGTTCACGTCCCGTCGAAGTGCCGCCCGACCATTGCCTCGAGCTCGTCGTCCGTCGGGATCGGATGACGCGCGGCGCGCAGGTGGAGCCGCAGCTGGTGCCGCATCTCGTCGAGGAGCGCGCGGCGCTGGGCGTCGGCGGCCGGCGAGCGGGTTGCGCCCGACGGGCGCAACGCGTTCAGCCGCTCGCCGAGCGCGGCGAACTCCTGCCGCCGGTCGTCCTTCGCGATGATGCTCAGCAGGTCGTCGAATTCCACCGTTCCGCCGCTCCGCGATTGCGCGGTTCGCCGCTACGCGAGCTCCCGCACGCGCTGCTCGACGGCGGCAATCACCGCCGGCACCACCTCACGTTCCTTGAACATCGCGAGCAGTTGCCGCTGCGCGTCGCGGCCGACTGGCCGCTTGTTGGCCTGCACTGCCGCCTGTGCGAAGCTGTCGACGAGCTGGCGGTACCAGATGTGCCCCATCGAGTCCGCGGCCGCCGCCCCCGCGTCGGCGTCCGCGACCACCGGCTCGAGCTCGGCGACGACGGCATCGGGGTCGGCCGCGATGGTCTTGATCTCGCTGCTCCGCGGGTCGACGATCTTGCTCTCGGCGGCGCGCGGCATGGCGAGCGTCGCCCTCAGGTGATAGGTGACGGGATTCTCCCGCCCCGCGCTGGGGCGTTGGTCGTCCAGCGCCCGCGTCACCTCGGCGAGTGTGTTCTCGACGTCGTCCATGGTCCGCGTTCCACCGACGTAGAGCACGCGACCGACGCGGGCGTTGAAGAGGCGGTGGATGATCGGCAGGTCGTCGTACTGCGCGGGCGGGCGAACGTAGAGCTGCATGACGTCCGCCGCCATGCCGCCGTCGAAGTTCGCGTACGTCGCCTCGATGCGGTACGCCCCGGGCTCCTTGAACGGGAACCCGAACTGGCCGACGCTCATGTCGAGCATCTCGTAGATGCGCTTCCCCTGCTCGAGCACCTCCGGCCGGAGACGCGTGCGGGTGTGGGCGATCGGGAGGAAGGGGCGGCGTTCTCCACGCGGATTCGTCACCGCGACCTCCACCAAGCCGTCGCTCGGGTCCAGATTCGCGTGCGCGGCGACCGGCTGCTCGACGCCGGCGCGCAGGCCGAGCCGCAGCTCGAGGATCACGGGCTCCCCGTACTCGACGATCCGCTTGCGCGAGCGCAGGCGCAGTTCCAGGCGCCGGTCGATCGCGCTGCGCGCGGCGCGCCCGTGGTTCTGGAACCAGTCGGCGTTCCCCATCTCGACGTAGCTCTCCGGCGCGTGGCGGAGAAAGAGCAGCTCGGGCTCGTCGAAGCGGAAGCGAAAGCGCTGGTAGAACCAGGTCGCGTTGGCGCCGGCGTTGCCCCCCGGCGTCGCCGCGTCGGGGTAATTCATCCAGGAGAGCGCCTGCTTGCTGGAGCGCACCGGCATCCACGGCGGTGGCCGCCACGCTCCTTCGCCAGGGCCGCCGACGAGCCGTTTGTCGAACGAGTGCGCGAGGTTGAAGGCATGCCCGGTCTCGTGGATGAGGTTGAAGAACAGCTCGCGCCGCACCGCCTCCCCGGCCGGCGGGTTGGCGCGCGGGTAGCCGCCGGTCACCGTGTGGAAGTAAGGGCAGCGGGTGAACAGCGCCGTACCCTGCCGATCGACGCCGCCGGGCTCGTCGATCTCGCCGTCGAACATCACGCCGCCGAGCGAGTCGTCGTCGGCGCGGTTCGCGAGAAAGAGCCACATCTTCCACTGGGGCTTGTTGGCGAACGCGTCCCAGTGGAGCTGCATCGAGTCGTGGAGCTCCGCGTAATTCCACCGCCGGTCGGCCCCCGCCTCCTCACGCGCTTCGACGACGGTCCCGCTCCCGGGCGAGCGCGTGATCTCGATGCCGGCCCGCGCGAACACGCTCTCCAGCGTCATCTCCTCGTCGGCCACGTCGGCGGGCCGGTCGGGGTGCGTGTGCGTGCGGCTCGGCTCGACCTCGACGGATCCCGCCTCGTTGTCCATGTCCACCTCGACGTGGCGGAAGAACGTCGATGCCTGCACGACCGAGTACGGGCCGTACCTGCGCCGCCGCAGTGTGTCGCGGAAGACGACTTCCGCCGTGGCCGGGACGAGCGGCGAGCCGGTGAGCCGAATGTCGAGCCGGTTGATGCGGCTCATACTGTCGGGCCACCGGAAGGAGAAGTTCTCGACGACCAGCGTACGCCTGTTGCCCGAGGGCTCGTTGCGGGTGACCCGGCCGATGAAGTGCGGCGTCGCCGCCCCGACCGTCGTATGCCCCTTGGCGAGCCGCCCGCTGACGACGCCGAGCGGGTCGGGTCCGTCCACGTCGACGTGAATGGTGAAGCGGATCTCGTCGCCGCGGCGGCGCGCCGCGGCGTCGTGCCCCGGGTCGTCGATGAAGACCGGCGCCCGCAGGTCGTAGATCGGGTTCTCGAGCGCCGCGCGGCTGTGGCCGGAGACGGTGTCCACGAAGCTCCGCCCCTGTCGCGCGCTCGCGCCCCCGTTGTACTCGTACCGGCCGCTGAACTGGAACGGGACCTCGCGCAGCAGCGCCGCGAACTCGCGAGCTCGCTCCGCGGCGCTCGCCGCCGGTGCGGCGGCCGTCGTTCGCGCCGGCGCGGTGCCGCGCGTACGTCCGTTACCTCCTCCGTTACCCCGTCCGTTGGTCGCGGGCGCCGGCTCGCGCGGCGGAGCGGAGGAAGCGCGCTGCGCAGGTCGCGGCTTCGCCGCCGATCGCGCGCCGGTCGTTCGCGCCGAGGCACCGGGCGAGCGTGCCGGCTTTCGGACGGTGTTTCGCTTCGCGCGTCCCGTCGCGCCTCGATGCTTCGGTCTCATCAGCCACCTCCGCGGCCACCCGGCTATCCGGGCGGCCCACCGCCCGCGCACCGGGTCACCACAGTACACGACGGCCGCAGTATGAGCAAATCCTCATCCGGGGCGACGGTCGTCGGGCCACCGGTGGCGGAGTCCGAGAGCCGGCGGCCGGGATCCAAGTAGAGAGTTATCAGTGAGACAGTGGTCAGCCCGTCAGTTACTGAGATGCTGTCAACTGACCAGCTGACTACTCGCTACTCGGATCCCCTTGGCCCGACCTCGTGGCCGACCCTTGCGCGCGCCAGCGCTCCGTCGAGGTACACGGGCTCCAGTCCGCCCGCCCAGTAGTCGAGCGCGCGGCGGCTCGGCTGCGACGTTTCCTGTCCCGTCCGCAGCACCGGCGCATCGCCTCGCACAGCGTGGAACTCGAGCCAGCCGGCCCACGTCCCGTCCGGCCGCACA
>JBHELH010000252.1:0-2907 GCA_046263215.1 Gemmatimonadaceae bacterium
CGGCGACGGCGGCCGGGTCGACTTCGAGGACGGGATGACGTATGCGCCGCGGGCGACGCTCCTCCTGATCGTCACCCTCGCGGCCGTGTTCGCGTGGGAGATCGCGAACCGCGCGCTCGCGAGCCGCCAGGCGATCGTCGCGGCGGGCGCGCTCGTGCGGCAGCGGGTGCTCGACGGAGAGCTCTGGCGTTTGGGCAGCGCCACGTTTCTCCACGGCGGCATGGAGCACTTGGTCGGCAATTGCGTCTCGCTCTACATCCTCGGAATGGCCTGCGAGCACGCGGTCGGGGCGCGGCGGATGCTGACGCTCTTCGCGGCCGGCGCCATCGGCGGTTGGGCCCTTAGCCTCGCCATGGCTCCGGGGCCCTCGGTCGGCGCATCGGGCGCGATCTTCGGCGTCATGGGCGCCGTCGTCGTTATCCTCCACCGCCACCGTGACCTCTTCGTCGTGCGCGACAAACGGATCGGCGTCGTCGTTGCTGTGTGGGCGGGGTACACGCTGCTACTTGGCGCGCTGCAGCCGATGATCGACAACGCCGCGCATCTCGGCGGACTACTCGCGGGCGCCGGAGCGGCGTTCGGGCTCCCGGTGCGCGAGTACTTCCGGCGCGAGCGGCTGCGGCGGGCGCCGGTGGGGACGAGGAGGGTTCGGTAGGGGGGGATGTGACAAGGTTGTGGTCACCGCGACGGCGTTGACCGTTGGGCACGCGGATGACACGGATCGACGGACGGCGATGGCCGCCGATCGCTTCGGGGGCGTTGGAAGTTTCCTCACGCCGGCCCTGAGAAGAGCTTTGGCTACACCCCCGGGAGGCCATGGAGCGAGCAGGCCGGCTCCCGCGCCGAGTAGACTCCCGGGGGTGTAGCCAAAGCGTCGTCCGGGCTCGTAGCGGATCGGAGGCTCCAGCGCCCAGGAGAGCCATCAGCGGCCATCGCCGTTCGCCGATCGGCTGCTGTCATCCGCGTGCGCGCTCTTCCCGCGAAACGCCGCCGCTCTTCCGCCCTTCCCGACGAACGCCTCTTTTCTGCTATCGACGCTCTTCCCCCCGCTCCCCCTCCGCCCCTCTAGTCACCCCGCCCGACACGATGAACGCCATGACGTCGGCGCCGCCCGAACGGATGCGCTCGACCTGCGCCGCCGGCACGACCACGAGATTGCCGGCGAAGTTGTACGACTGCGGCAGGTACACTGCCACGTGACCATCGAGGCCGTAGCGCTCGAGTGACTCCTGCGTGACGAAGCCGAGCGCCTTGAGGTCGCCCCCCGGCGCGAGTGTGACGAGAACCGGGGAGTCGAAGCGCCGCCGCTCCCCGACGAACGCGTTGAGCAGGTCACGCGTCGACGCGTAGAGCAGCCGGACAAAAGGAAGGCGGACGAAGATCGCCTCGACCGCGCCGAGGAGGGTCCGCGCGAGGAGGTTGGACGCGAGGAAGCCGAACAGGGTGATGCCCGCGATCGTCAGCAGGACGCCCGCGCCGGGGATCGTGAAGCTGAACAGGCCCCCGAGCCAGCGGTCGACGCGACGAAAGATCTCGAACGTGAGCCAGACGGTGAGGACGAGCGGCGCGAGGACGACCAGTCCCCGGAAGAAGTACTTGAGTAGACGCGCCATTCGCCGCGCTCACTTCGCGGTGAACGGAACCCACGCGCGCGTACGATCCCACGCCAGCGCGAGCACGCCTCCGTCACCCTGCGGCTCGATCGAGATGGTGAACCGCTCGACCGGCGTGCCGAGCGTCTCCGTCCGGAGGTCGATGCGCGCGAGGTCCTGGTTCGCGTCGTAGACTGTCCCCCACTGCCCCGTCTGCCGGTTGATGACGAGCTTCCACGTGCCGCCGCGGCTCGGGACCGTCCACAGAGTATACGTGCCGGCCGGGATCGTCACGCCGCCCATCGAAAGGTCGACATCGGTGCGGAACTGCGTCGCGGCGTTCGCGCCAGTGCGCCACACGCTGTCGAACGGAACGATGCCGCCGAAGATCGTCCGGCCGCGCCGGAGGGGGCGCCCATAGTCGACGAGCAGGTTGGCGCGGCCGATAGTCGCGCGGACCGTGTCACGCACGGACATCACGAGGCCGCGGCCACCCTGCTCCGCCGCGGCGAAGGCATTCGCGATCGCCGCGATGTCGGCGTTAGGGAGGCGATCGACCCTGACCTTAAACGTCGTCGCGGTGGCGTCGAGCGCGAGAATGCGCCCCTCGCGATCGATGCGCACGCGCTGCGGGGCGCCGAGGAACCACGTGATGCGCGCGGAGTCCGGTCGCAAAATCCTCGTCGGGAAGACGTTCGCAGTCGGCGCGCCGAACGCGACCAGCGCGACGTCCGCGCTGTCGCGCCCCGAGGCAACGAGGTGGCGGAGCGCGAGCTCGATCATAGCGAATGACGTGCCCGTGCTCGGGAACGCGCTGCGCGCCGCCAGCCGCCTCGTCACGGCCGTGTCGCGGGTCACGACGCTCACGACCGTGTCCGGTCCGAACGCCAGCGTCGCCGATCGCGGTGCGTTGGGTACGGCGGAGCCGTCGGGGCGCTGGAGCGAGTACTCGGCTCGCGTTGGCAGACCCCCAGGGCCGAGTGTGATCACATAGTGCGCGATGCGCGTGTTCGGTGTGCGCACGACCACGTCGCCTTCGAGCCGGTCCGCCGTCCGTGTGAACCGCTCGACGGCGACGGTGTCGGAGCCGAGGCGGACGATGAACGCGCCCGTCTCAGGTGCGTTGACCACGGTCCCGGCGGCGGATTGGCCGGCGGGGGGCGCGCACGCGGCAAGCGTAATGGCAAGGCCAACGGCAACACCGGCGAGGACCGCGGGCGGGAGGACGAGCGCGGGGCGGTCGGATTGGCAGTAACGCATCAGGATCTCCCGAAAAGAGTCGTGCAGCGCCTTGATGATACCGGCCGGCCCGACG
>JBHELH010000253.1:0-3804 GCA_046263215.1 Gemmatimonadaceae bacterium
ACAGGGGACGCTCGACGTCCTCGTCCTCCGCGCCCTCTCCTGGGGACCGATGCACGGCTACGCCGTCGCCCGCTTCATCCGCGAGGGCTCAGGCGGGACGTTCCGGATTCTCGACGGCGCGCTCTACACCTCGCTCCACCGCATGGAGGAGCGCGGCTGGGTCGAGTCGGACTGGGGGACGTCCGAGAAAGGCAAGCGCGCGAAGTTCTACACCCTCACGCCCGCGGGCCGCCGCGCGCTGCGCGCCGAGCAGATGAGCTGGGAGCGGTACGTCCAGGCAGTCGCGCGCGTGATGACCGCCACACCGCAGCCCGCCTAGCGGCGTCCGCCGTGCGGAACGACCCCGTCTGGCGCCGCTACACCCGCTTCTGGGGCACCAACGTCGACGCCGACATCGACGACGAGATGCGGTTCCACCTCGAGACGCGCGTCGAGGAGCTCGTCGAGCGCGGGCTCACGTCACACGCCGCGCGCGCGCAGGCGCTGGAGGAGTACGGGGACGTGGCGATGATCCGCAAGCAGCTGAGGGAGATCGACCGGCGAGCGCACGGCCGCCGCGAGAGCGCCGAGCGCTGGGACGCGCTGGTGCGGGATGTCCGCTTCGCCGCGCGGACGCTGCGCCGCAGCCCGGCCTTCGCTGCGATGGCGATCGTCTGCGTCGCACTCGGCGTTTGCGTCACAACCACGATTTTCAGCGCGGTACACGGGATCCTGATTCGGCCCTTGCCCTATGAACGGGCCGACGAGCTAGTCTCGGTCTACGCGCAGAATCCGGGGCGCGAGATCCGCGGCTCCAACGTCTCCTATCCCGATTACGTCTCGTGGCGTGATGCGAACCGCACGTTCGCCGCGCTCGCGCTCTGGACCTGGAGCTCGCACGCATTCTCGGGCGACGGCGGCGAAGCCGAGCGGGTCGAAGGCGCATCGATCACCGCGAACCTTCTGCCGATCCTTGGCGTTCGTCCGATGCTCGGCCGGCAGTTCCTTCCCGAGGAGCACCAGGACGGCCGCGACAACGTCGTCCTCCTCGGCTACGGCCTGTGGCAGCGGCGCTTCGGAGGAGACAGGTCCGTCGTCGGACGGACGATCACGGTGAACGGGCGGCCACACACCGTCGTCGGCGTAATGCCGCCGCGCTTCAACTTTCCCGAGCGCGGAGAAGCGTGGGTACCATTCGGCGCGCCCGCGTGGGCGACGGAGCAGCGCTCGTCGCGCCAGTACGCGGGCGCGCTCGGGCGGCTCAAGCCGGGGGTGAGGCTCGAGCAAGCGGGCGCCGATCTCGACCGGATATCGGCCGAGCTCCAGCGGGCGTATCCGAGAGAGAACACGGGATGGTCGGCTCAGCTCGTCCCGATCCGCGATGATCTCGTCCGCGACCTGCGGCGACCCCTGCTCGTCTTCGCTGGCGCCGTCGCGCTGGTGCTGCTAATCGCCTGCGCGAACGTCGCCAACTTGATGCTCGCGCGCGCTTCGACGCGGCAGCGTGAGATCGCGATCCGCGTCGCCGTCGGCGCCGGACGCGGTCGACTCGTGCGGCAGGTGCTCACGGAGAGCCTCGTGCTCGCCGCGGCCGGCGGCGCGCTTGGCGCCGGGCTCTCGTATTTCGGCGTGCGGCTTCTGCGCCTCGCGTTCCCCGAAAGCCTCCCCTTCTACATCTCACTCGAGCTGGACCGGCCGGCGCTAGCGTTCGCCGTGCTCGCGACGACGCTCGCCGGGGTGCTGGTCGGGATCGCGCCTGCGGTCCGTGCGACACGGGTTGACCTCACGGCCTCACTGAAGGAGGGGGGGCGCGGCAGCGGCGCGGGGGCGAGCCGGTCGCGAATGCGCGCAACGCTCGTCGTCGCCGAGGTCGCGCTGTCGGTCGTGCTCATGATCGGTGCCATGCTCCTCATCCGGAGCTACCGCGCGCTCGAGGGAACGGATCTGGGCTTCGACGAGCACGGGATGCTTTCGATGCGCATCTCGCTGCCAACGGTGAAGTACGATAACCACGCGCGCGTCAGCGCCTTCTACGATCGGCTGCTAGCGCGCATTCGTGCGATGCCTGGGGTCGAGTCTGTAGGCGCGGCGCAAGGGGCGCCGTTCAGCGGGTGGAACGTCCACAACAGGCTGACGATCGAGGGACGCCCGCCGGCTGGCCCTGGGGAGGAGCTTCTGACACACTTCCAGCTCATCACGCCGGACTATCTTCGAGCAATCGGAGTGCCGATCGTGCGCGGACGCGGCCTGCTCGCGAGCGACCGCGATTCGCTCGCCCCTGTCGGTGTGGTCAATGAGACCTTCGTCAAGCAGATCCTCCGCGGTGCGGACCCGATAGGGAAGCGCGTCAAGCTCGGCAGCCCGGACGCGCCTTCCCCGTGGGTCACGATCGTGGGCGTCATGCGCGACTACCGTCATTACCGTCTGCCGCAGCCGATGGACGCGGCCATCTTCCTGCCATACGCCGTCGAACCGGTGCCGTCGCAAACGCTTGCTATCCGAACGAGCCTCCCCGACCCGCACGCGCTCGTGCCGGCCGTGCGGAACGCCATCCGTGAGCTAGACCCAAGCGTGCCGGCGTTCCGCATCCAGACGTTCGAGGAGGTCGTCTCCCGCTCGCTCTGGCGGCAGCGGCTCCAAGGCGAGGTGCTCGGCGTGTTCGCCGCGCTCGCCCTCCTTCTCGCCTCCGTGGGCCTCTACGGCGTCATCGCCTACGCCGTCGCGCAGCGCACTCGCGAGCTCGGCGTTCGCATGGCGCTCGGCGCGACGCGGCGACACGTGCTCGGCCTCGTGCTCGGCCAAGGGGCGCGCCTGACGCTGATCGGCGTCGTACTGGGTGCGGCCGGCGCCCTCGCGCTGTCGCGGGTCATCGCCAGCCTGCTCTACGGCGTGAAGCCGACCGACCCGTTCACGTTCCTCGCGGTGCCGACCGCGCTGGCGGCGGTGGCGCTCCTGGCGAGCTACGTGCCGGCGCGGCGGGCGATGGAGGTGGATCCGTTGGTAGCGATGCGAGCGGAGTGAAAACGCTTGTGAGCTTGATAGCTTGTGAGCTTGTGAGGACAGGCCGGGGCTCCGCGTGGCGTCCCGAGGTCGTCGCGGCGCAGCCGCGCCTCACAAGCTATCAAGCTCACAAGCTCTCAAGCTCTCACGCATGCGTATCGCTATTGGCTCCGACCACGCCGGCTTCAACTACAAGACCATGCTTGCCGAGTTCCTCGCCGCCGAGGGGCATTACGTCGAGGACTTCGGGACGCACTCGACCGAGTCGGTGGATTACCCGATCTACATCCGGCCGGTCGCCGAGGCGGTGGCGCGCGGGGAGTTCGAGCGCGGGATCGTGCTCGGCGGGTCCGGGAACGGCGAGGCGATCGTCGCGAACCGCGTGCGGGGCGTGCGGTGCGCGCTCTGCTGGAACATCGAGTCGGCGCGGCTGGCGCGGGCGCACAACGACGCAAACATCCTCTCGATCGGCGAGCGTCTCGTCTCGCGCGAGGACGCGATCTGGATCGTCCGGACGTGGCTCGAGACTCCATTCGACGGCGGCCGCCACGCGCGGCGGGTAGCGATGATAGATCAGAGGTGAGGGGCGAGGGGCGGGCGAGCGTTCTGGGAACCGGGGTTGGGCCGGGAACCCGGTTGCTCGATACGCCTTCTCGCCCTCGTCCCTCGCCCCTCGTCCCTAGGCCTTCGGCGGTCCCGGTTCGAGCTCCGCGCCGCCGCTTCCCGCCGAGCCGAACTTAGGCGCGGTGATGGGCCCTGTCGTCGTGCGCGGAGGGTTCGGCGCGTCATTGCGATCGGCGGCTTCGTCGCCGGTGCCGTTGGCGC
>JBHELH010000254.1:0-2501 GCA_046263215.1 Gemmatimonadaceae bacterium
GAGAATCCGGTTCTCATAACGAACGAGGGGACCCTCCCGCCTGGAGACCAGGTAGAGCCGCTGCCCTACACGTCGCACAGCGCGACCCGGCTCAACCTCGTGGCCGGGTTGCGCGCGCTCGATTTTGCGCAGGCGTACGGCCTGGATCCGTTGACCGGGGCTCAGGATATCGCGCGCGGCGTCCAGGTCGGGCTCATCGCCGGGCGCGGTCTACCGGCGCAGGGCGACGACGACCTGCTCGTTGCCGCCAACCTCTTCGGCGGACTCGGCGGACCGAGTTCGTACCTCGGGGTTCAGATCGACGGCGAGGCGCGCTACGGCAATCCCGGGGGGCGGTGGGACGGCGTCCTCGCAAGTGGCCGCGCCGCGTGGTACTTGAAGCCGAGTCCCGTGTGGACGACGATCGCGAGCATCGAGGCGGCCGGCGGGTGGGACGTGCGCGTTCCGTTCCACCTCAGGCTCGACGACCGCGAGGGGGGCATCCGCGCAGACATCGACAACGCGTTCATCGGGACCCGGCGGATTGTCGGGCGAGTCGAGCAGCGCTGGATCGGCGGGTCGTACCAGCGGCGCGGCGACTATGGCCTTGCGGGCTTCGTGGAGGCGGGGCGGCTTTGGAGTGGCGACGCGCCGTACGGCCGCGACGTGCCACACCAGGCCGCTGTGGGCGTCTCTCTGCTCGCGTCCGTACCGGCCGGCTCTCAGCGGCTCATGCGCGTCGACGTCGCTTTCCCGGTGTCCGGGAGCGCGAGACGAATTGTCGAGTTTCGCTTTTCGGCGGCGGACTGGACGCGGAGCTTCTCGCGCGAGCCGAGCGAAGTGACGCGAGCGCGTGCGGGCTCCGTCCTCGCGCAGATCTTCTCCTGGCCGTAGTCTCGAGCGACTCCTGCGGTCCCTGTCGGGCTAGCCGACGCGCCGCGACAGCGCTTGGTATGCCGCGGCGGTCGCTGTACCGAAAACCGACACGGAGCTGACCCGGCGCATGGCGGCGTCTCGGGCCGAGAGTCTCCGCGTCCTACGAGATCGGCGCGGCGGCTCCGGCGAGAGCAGCGACGCCGCGTAGACGAGGGCGGCGTCGATCAGGCCTCGCGCCGCCGGTGACCCCCGCAGGCGCTGCCGCGCCAGCCCATACCCTGCTCCAAGAAGCGCGGCGTACGCGAGTCCAGTCGCGATGCCCGCTGTCGCCCGGTCGCGGCCCGTCAAACGAACGCCGAGACGAGCCAGCGTGTCGGCGACACCGTCGTCCCATTCGCGCCCGTTGTCGCTGCCGCCGTTGAGTCGTGGCACCACGACCCGGTCCAGCGCAATCAGCGTGAGGCCCCCGATGAGCCCGGCGGCAGCACCGCACAAGGCTGCAGCTGCGGGCGACGTCTCGACTCTGCTCCGTCGTCTCATTGCTCGTCCTCCGAGGTCACTCTCGTCTCTGCAGGCGCCGTGCTCGGCTACGCGGTCGTCGTCGGCAACAATACTGTCCTGCCATGTACGCCCTATCGCGTAGCGAACAGCTCGATCAACCGTTCGCTGTCGGCCGTGCTTCCGTCTTCTGCCACGACGGCGAGGTGCATGCGGTAGCGGCCGGCTGGAAGCGTGGACAGGTCGATATCGATGGCGCGACTTGCGAACCCGGCGTCGCGCTTTGGCACCTCCTGCCACCTGACGCGAAGTGGCGTGACCTTGGTCGTGAGCCGAAGCCGCTCCGCCGCGCGCGTCCGCCACCCGACCCCCACGCGCTCGACGGTCAGCGTCACGGTTAACGGCTCGCCGGCCGGGCGCACTCCGTAGATCTCCCAGTAGATGCCAACGCTCCCGCCCGCGGCGAGGCGCGTGGCTCCGAGCGCGTCACGTGCGACGTCCTCGAGGGAGGCCGGGGCGCCGCCGCCCGGCCGGGAAAGCAGAATGTCAGAGAGCGCGAGCCGCCCGGCGGCGACGCCACGGCGGGCGTCGGGCCGGACGCCGAATCGCGCCCGCGCGACGCCACGGGTGCTCGGCGCCGTGAGCTCCACGCTTACGAGCATCGGGCCCCAGGCGGTCTTCGCGACCAACGGGACTCGGCCGCGCCCGTCGCTCGTGTGCCGAACGACGGTCATCGCCGCCATCTCGTCGCGGCCAACCGCGAGCACGGCCTCTGTACCGGCGCCGTCGAAGAGCGAGTCGCGCGGGTGGTCGAACGTCGCAACGACGAGCGCGGCGTCGCCGCGGCGGAAGAGCGCGACTTGCGTCGGCAGGTCGGTGAAGCTCGCCGCATAGGACGGCGCGTAGCGCGCAGGCGGGCGACTCATCCGCAGCTCCCAGTCATCCTCTAGCGCCTCGGCCGCGTCCGCGTCGAGGAGGCGATGCGCGGCGTGGAAGAAGAAGCTGGGCGTCGGCTCGTACCCGACGATCGCCGGAGGTCCTGGGGTCGCGCTCACTCCGGACGGCTCGTCCCGCGTCCACCATGTCGGCCAGCCGTAGCGCATGAGGAGCTCGTCGACGTCGGATCCCCAGCTCAGGTTGTACGCCGA
>JBHELH010000255.1:0-19711 GCA_046263215.1 Gemmatimonadaceae bacterium
GAGATCACCGGCGACGGTCCGAAGCCGAAATAGATGCCGGCCGAGGACTGCGTGCCCGACTCGTCGTACCGGATGTGTGCGAGGTTCGACTGGTGATAGCTGCCACGATCTGGACGGAAGACCGCGCCTTGCGCCGACCAGGCGAAGTCCGTCCCGGCGTTGGCCGTCTTGGGCACGTTTCCGAAGCCGGTGATCATGCTCGCATTACCGAACGAGCCGTCGCCGAGCCGGCGGTCGGGCGAGTTCGGCTGCGGGTTTCCGTTCGGGAACGGCCACGGGTCGGTCTGAGTCGCGGGGTCGAGCAGCCTAGCGACGCGGGTGTTGAGGCGTCCCGTGTCCATGGAATTGAACCAGACGAGAATCTCGGGACACCAGGCCGAGCAGCCGTCGCCGATGAACACGAGATCGAACGCCGCACCGCTCGACGCCCCCATACCCGCGGAGGCCAGCTGCGCGACCCGGGCCCAGTCGACCTGGGCATTCTCTGCGGCGGTGCGTGGGTAGTACGCGAGCGTCAACGCCGCCATCGTAGCCGCGATGCGGGCGATCTGCGTGTTGCTGTACGAAGCGCCGCCGCCAGTCCAACCCGACGGGGTCGAGAAGGTGCCCGCGTTCGCAACGGTCATCGCGTCGGTCAGCTTCGCGACCGCAGCGTCCCGGAGCTCCTTGCGAGTCGAGTACGCGAGGAGCTTCGGCCAGTCGGGGTTGGTGAAGTCTATGTCCTCGTTGACGATGAACGCCTTGTCGTAGTTGAGCGCGAGACCCATCAGCGCGGCGCCCTGCATCAGCGCCGCGATGGCCTCCGCCCGCCTGGTGTCGGCCTCGTCCCTGATGACGACGCCCCTCGCCCGGATCGCGAACAGCACGTCGGTCGCGGAGGAGAGGGCGCTATAGAACCCGGGGTAAGTCACCCCCGCCTGGTTGGCCCCGCCGGACCAGAGCCATTCGACGCTCGTCCTCGCCGCCGCCGCGGGCTCGTTCTGCCAGGCGCGCGAGTTCCGGTTCCACTGGGCCGACGGGCTGGTCGGGTTATCAACGCCCGAATAGAAGTTCATGTTGGCGTTGTTCCACGACGACGAGTACGTCCGCGCCATCACGGAGAGCGTGCCGGCGGCGAGCAGCCCCTCGTACGCGTTGAACCAGGTCCGCATGGCGCCGGCGGCGACCGCCTCGACCGCGGAGGGATCCGAGAGCGCGCGCTCCGCATCCGGGTCGTTCGTGTTCGGGACCTCCAACGACTTGCAGCTACTCAGCGCAGCCGCCAGCGCGCAGGCGGTGAGCGCGCGCGCCAATCGCATCGTTTGCATCGGTGTCGATCTCATCCTTGGGTCGCCTCGCTCGCGGCTCAGAAGCCGAGCTCGAACATGACGGTGAACGTGCGGTACGCCGGATACGTGAAGTAGTCGACGCGATACGCGAAGGGGTTGCCGCCGCCGGGGCCGGAGACGTCGGGGTCATAGCCCGAGTAGTCGGTCGATGTCCACAGGTTGCGGCCGACGATGCCGAGCCGCGCCGACCGGAAATCGCCGACGGGCACCCGGGTTACCCAGCGCTGCGGCAGCGTCCAGTTGAGTGCCAACTCGCGCAGCCGGACGTAGGTGCCGTTCTCGACGAAGTAGTCGTTGGCGTCGAAGTTGTTGTAGAACGTGCTGTAGTACGTCGTCGGCTTCCGCTCCGCCTCCGGCTTGCGGCTCTGGTCGATCACGGGATCGCGGAACTCGTTGAAGGGCCAGTGACGGGTGTAGTTGTAGATATTCCCGCCCTGCACCCACGACACGAGCGCCGTCGCCGAGAGTGACTTCCACTGCGCGTTCGTGTTGAATCCGAGCGTCCAGTCGGGGTTCACGTCGCCGATCTGCATCAATTGGGTCGACGTCGTGCACTCGGCGTTCGTGCACCGGAAGTACTTCAGCGGCACCTCGTTGACCGTGCGATGCTGGGTCCGCCGCACGTAGTACCCTTCCTCGTTCACTACGTAGTCGGCCGCTGTCCCGGTCAGCTGCCCCGCGCGGATCGTCTCGAGGAGCTGGGCCTCGCTGCGGATCCAGCGCGCGCCGTAGATCACGCCGAACGGCTCGCCCGCGGCGACGCGGAAGATCTGGGTGTTCGGGTCGTTCACATCCGGGCCGGCGAGGAACGAGCCGACCTTCAGATCATCGATGCGCTGGCGGGTCCGGTCGGCGGTGACGTTGACGCGCCAGAAGTAGTCCGCCTTGGAGAGCAGCACCGCCCCGAACGCCAGCTCGTGCGTGTTCCCGGAGAGCGTCCCGGCGTTGATCCATTGGCCCCGGTAGCCTGTCGCGGCGGAGACCGGGACGAAGAGGATCTGGTCGGTGGTCTTCTTCCGCGAGTAGCTGTACTCGAGCGTGTAGTCGCGGAGGAATTGGACGTTGAATCCGAACTCGCGCTCGCGTGAGAAGGCGGGCCTCAAGTCCGGGTTTCCCAGCGAGATCTTCTCCGGGCTGCCGCCGCTGACGTCGAGTACCTCGTACTGCGCGCGGTACGGCGGCCGGAGCCCGGCCGTACCGTAGGACGCGCGGAGCTTGAGCTCGTCGATGCCCGGAAGGCGAACGTCCTCGGTGACGCGGTAAGCGCCGGAGAGTCGGTGGTACGTCGCTCCGCGCTGCCTCGCCCCGAAGAGTGACGACTCGTCGCGACGAATGAGCCCGTCGAGGATGTAGCGGTCCTTGATGTCGAAGGTAGTGACGACGAAGACGTTCTGGCTACGAATCTCTTCCGTCCGCGACCCCGGGTTCACCGGGTTATTCGGGTCGCGCGCGGCGGCCGAGAACTCCATGACGCGTGGCACGCTGAGCGCCGGCGCGTTGAGCGCGACGAACCTGTTCACCTGGTCCTCGTAGATCCAGGCGGCGCGCGTCGTGTTCCGGAAGAGGTTGCGCCAGGAGCTCACGGCTGTGACGGTGGCGCCAGTATTGTAGGCCCGGGCGTGGAACGCCGTGTCGATGAGCTGCCCGCGGCTCTCGGCGCCGGCCGAGTTGAGGAACCCGAGCGGCGTGAACCACTTGAAGTTGCTGTTCGACTCGTCGTAGCCGACGTTGGCTTCCGCGGTCAGCCAGGTGAGCGGCCGATAGCTCGCGCGGAACGTGCCGGTAAAGCGGTTGCGATCGTTCGTGATCTGCTGGTTCGAGAGAACGTACAGCGGGTTCGCCACGTTCCCCGAAAGCGGTGGCTGTTTGATAACCGCGTTGTACGGCGTGCCATCCGCGTTCGGGGCGGTCAGATCGATATTGGGCTCGAGGAAGCGAAGGCCGAAGAAGAGCGCGTTGCCGGTCAGCCCCTCGTCCGCCTGGTCGGACGTCGAGCGGGCGTAGAACGCGCCCGTCGACAGGTCGACCTTGTCCGAGAACGCGTGGTCGAGGTTGATGCGGAAGTTTTGCCGGCTGAACCCCTTGAGCAGGTTCAACACACCCGACTCCTTCGTGTTCTGGAAGGACGCGTTGTAGTTCGTGCCGCCGCGCCGCTGCCCGACCGAGACGTAGTTGGTCAGGAAGTCGCCGGGCTTGTAGACCTGGCGGAGCTGGTCGAAGTAGACCGGGTACGGGTTGTCGGCAATCAGGTCATCCTCGGGGATCCGGTCGCCGCTCGAGCTGCGCAGGAACTGCCCGTTCGCGTCGAGCTGGTAGTTATGGGACATGTTGCCCGTGAGGATCCGGGGCAAATAGCTCCGACCGTACTCGTTCCGGAACGTGAAGGCCGTCTGTCCTTCCCCGAGGTTCGCCCCACGCCTCGTGAAGATCTGGATGACACCGTTCGCGGCGTCCGAGCCGTAGAGCGAGCTGGCGGCCGCGCCCTTGATGACCTCGACGCGCTCGATGTCCTCGGAGTTGATATCGGCCATCGAGAGCCGCGTGATCGTCCCGTCGATGATGATCAGCGGGTCCTGCCGACCTGTGAGGCTCGTCGGCGCGCGGAGGCGGATGGCCGGCGGCTGGCCCGGCTGTCCAGACGCGGTCACTACGCTCGCGCCCGCGACCCTGCCCTGCAAGCCGGCGATCGGCGTGATCGCCGGCGCCTCCTTGAGTTGCGCCTGATCGACGACGCCAACCGCGAAGGCCGTCTTCCGCTGCGAGGTCGCCTCGCTGGTACCCGTGACGACGACCTGCTCGAGCTGCAGGACGTCCCTCTCGAGAACGAACTCTTGCTCGAGGCGATCGCCCGTGATGGTGACCGGCGTGCGTCTCGGCTTGTAGCCGATATAGCGGGCGACGAGGTTGACCTGACGCCCCCGCGCGCGCGCGGCATCGACGGTAAATGTGTACCGTCCGTCGGCCGCGGCGATGCTGCCGACTCCGAGCTCGGGTATCGAGACGCTCGCGCCGGCGAGCGGTTGCTGGCCGGTGGACAGAACGCGTCCTGTCACGACGACCGTCTGCGCCTGCGCTGTGCTCGGCGCTAGCGCGGCGACCAACATGGCGGCGGCTATCCCGAGGAGTCTGCGAGGCAATGCACCCTCCATGACGGACCTCCCTTCACGCTGTGGCACGAACGGATCGAGTTGTTGCGGCAGTTATGCTCGAACTTCAGCCACCCGGCCATGTCGCCGCAGCGGCGACGTCCCGAAGTGGTAGGATAGCGAGCTCGTAAGACGAACCGGCGCCGGCAAAGCGCCTCCAAAGGGGCGGGCTATAATGTTGGCCCTCACACTGCCGGTCAAGTCCAGCCAGATGGCGCAATTGCGTCCGACGGCGGTCGCCGCTGGCGTTCGTACTCTCAACCCCTAGACCGGTCGGCGGCGTCACCTTACTGCCTAGAGCGGCACACGGGGATCCAGGACGGCACATGTGAGTTATAGAGGGGCATGGACGTGTCCCAAACCGGCCCGGATACCATTCCAGGCGGCTGCCACGAGCCCTTTCAGGCGGGGCCAGGTCGCGAAGCGGGCGGCGGGCTTTCTGGCCCTCCCGCTGAAATGTGCATATCCTGAAGCACGGGGTGCGGCCGCCGACGCGGCCGCCGAATCAATGATCCCCACGCCGGGGGTATTGCCATGATCCTCTCGATCTCCCGCCCGCGTCACCTCACTACAGTTGGCGCGCTGCTCCTGTGTGCCGCCTCACTCGACGCGCAGCAGGCGACGATCAAAGGGCGAGTCGTCGACCGCACGACGCAAGTGGGGCTCGCGCGCGTCGAGGTCGTCTTCCTTGGCGACCATCGCTCGGTCACCACGGACTCGACGGGCCAGTACCTGTTCGTCGCGCTGCCGGCCGGCACGGCGCAGTTTCTCGTTCGTGCTCCGTTTTTCCCGGCGACGCAGGTGATCGTCGAAGTCATGGCGGGTGAAAACCCGGAGCGAATCATCGTCCTCGATTCCACAGCAGCAGGACGCAACACGGCGCAAGCGTTGCCCGCGACGCTGGTCGAGGCGGCGCCGCTGGACCGCCGGCTGGAGGACTTCGAGCGTCGCAGGCGCACCGGCCGGGGCCACTATCTGACGCGGGCCGAGATCGAGCGGAGCGGCGCTTCGTCGCTGCAGGACGCGGTGAGGACGCTGCGAGGTGTCGCCGTCGAATGCGGGGGGGGACAGGGGTGTTACGTGCGCATGGTGCGCGCACCGATGCAGTGCAAGCCCGACTACGTGATCGACAGGCGAATCGACAACAACTTTGGCCCCACGACGCCGATCCGGGACATCGAGGCGGTGGAGGTCTACACGGGTCCGAGCGACGTCCCAGGGGAATTTGCCGGTCGCAGCGCCGGATGCGGTGTAGTCGTCATCTGGACTGGTGCCGGCCCGGCGACGCGCCGCTAGGGATTGGACAACAGCAGCTCACGCTGACCAGGCGTGAGCGCGACGGTCTGCTCTCGGCCCCCCGGCCACCGGACCGAGACCGCAGTCGCCCTGGGAGGAAGCGCGAGCACCGTCGTCGCGCCATCGACCGACCAGTAGCCGCTGCCCGCGCGGAGCTCGCGGACCGGTCCCGGTCGGCCGTCAGCCACGACGCGGAACTGCGCTCCGATTGCCCAGGGGTTGTCCGGCCCGCCGTTGGCGCGCACGCGAAGCCCAGGCGCCGCGCCGCGGTTACGCCAGAGCGTGGTCGCGGCGCCATTCTGCGACACCGCGAGATCCGCGCGGCCGTCGCGGTCGTAGTCGGCGGTTGCCGCCCCGCGCTGGTCGCCGAACACGCGAATCCCCGACGCACGTACCCCCAGCGGTCGGAATCCGCCGCGCCCGTCACCGAGCAGGACAAGGCCCCCGCCGGCGTCGAACCGCGGTGTTTCCATCTCGGTCGGCGAGAAATTCTGGCCGAGATATAGGTCCTCGCGCCCGTCGCCGTCGAAGTCTGCGACGACGGCGGCGAATGCCGGCGCAAGCTGCGCCGCCGCCGGAAGAGCGCGAGGTTCGAACCGACCGCCGCGATTCAGGAACAGCGTGTGGTCGAATGTAGTCGCCCCGACCCGAACCGCGCCGGCGCGCTGGGGGCCGAGCACGTCATCGACCGTGGCGCGGGAGAACTCCGCGAACGTGGAGATGCGCTCGCGGGCAGCTGGTATCGCGAGGCCGAGGCGGGAGAAGGACTCGAGCGGCATCTCACGTCCGCTCGCGGAATCACGCCGGGCAAAGACAAGGCCTAAGCCTGCGCCGCCGAAGTTGCCCGCGATGAGAACGTACGGCCGGTCCTGCGATGCCTTCCACGGGATGTTGCGGCCCCAACTCGTGGCGACGAGATCCAACCGGCCGTCGCCGTCGAAATCCCCGGCCGCGACGCCGTTCCAACGGCTGGTAGGTCGAGCCAGTCCCCACTCTCCAGTGACGTCGCGCAGCCGACCGGATACGCTCCGCAGTATCCGAATCGGCCCCCACTCGGCCGTCGCTACGAGCTCCGATCGACCATCGCCGTCCAAGTCAGTGAAGAGCGCGGCCGACACGAGGCCGAGCGCGGCAAGCACGCGTGCGTTGACGGTGTCAGGCACCCAGGCACCGTCCGCCGTGCGTAGGTAAAGACGGGACGCCGCGGGAACAGGCCAGGCTCCGGGGACCACGCGTGCGCCGACGAACAGGTCCAGGCGCCCGTCTCCATTCACGTCGCCGAGCGCGAGCGGACCGACGCTGGCCGTGTCCGCGGGAAGCAAGGGGCTCAACTCCGGCGGCGCAGCACCTCGCAGCCGCGCGCCGACGACCGACGGAATGGCCAATGCCTCCATGGCAGACGCCGACTCGTAGCTCGACTGTCCAGCGACGAGCGTCACGCCGCGCGCTGACGACGGGGCCGCGACAGTAGTCGTCAGGTCCCAGGGCGCGACGCCCGCGCTCAGCGTTGCCACGAAGCCGCGTCCGGTGTTGCGGAGGACCGTCAGCCGGCCGCCGCGTCCGGCGGCGACGACGAGATCCTCGCGACCGTCGCCATCGGTGTCGATCCAGCTCACGCCAGGACCGAGTTGGCTGAACCGGTTGGGGAGGAGCGGCTGCCGACGAAAGTCGTCGAAGAGCGAGTCGACGTGCGCGTGCCCACCGAGAAGCGCCGTGGCCTCCTCGAAAAGCCCGCGGGAGGAATCCGAGGCCGAGGCCGGCCGAGGGATGGCGCTGCTTTCGGCGATCTCGTAGAGACGGTTCGCGCGCGCCGCGGCGACGTTGCTCACACGACCACTTGCCCAGCGGACCTCGATCGAGACGAGCGTATCGCGACCCGTCGCGAAGGTCACAAGCGGGTCGCTTCCCGATAGGTAGTAGCCGCCCGCCGTCACTTCGCGAGACTGCGTCGGCAACGTCGCGGCGCGCACGGAGACACGCGCGCCGATCCCGCGATCGTTCGGCGGATGTCCCTTGAGGCGCACGGCGACTCGCGGGGCCGCGGACGCATTCCGATACACGGCCGGCGCCTCGTTGAGTCGAGTCGTAATGACGTCGAGGTCACCATCGCCGTCGAGATCGGCGAGCGCGATCCCGTGCGTGATCGCCTCGTCGGAGCCGAAGTCCCACTGCGCGCTCACATCGCGAAATGTCAGGTCGCGGTTGTTGCGAAAGGCAAAGTTTCGCGCGTCGAGCCGCGGGAACTCGCCCTGCTCGCGATTCCAGGCGACGCGCGGGAAGCTGTTCCTGATGCGCTCGAAGGTGTCTGCGTCGCGGATGTCCCAGCGGTGGCCGTTGACGGCGAGCAGGTCCTCGTAGCCGTCGAGGTCGACGTCGACGAACGCCGAGCCCCACGTCCAGTCCGTGGCGGCGACGCCGGCGTATTCGGCGATCTGCGCCCAAGTGCCGTCGCCCCGTGCGAGGTGCAGGGAGTTGCGCATCCACTGCGGCCGGTCCGGCCGTAGGCCGACAGGCTTCGGCAGTGGAGTGTGGGTGGGGATCTGACGCTGCCGTGCGGCGAGCGTCGGGCTCATCATGTCGGCCGTGAAGAGGTCGACGTGTCCGTCGCGGTTCACGTCGCCGAAGTCGACCGACATGCAGGTGTTGCTCGTCTCGCGCAGCGCAAGCCAGCCGACGAGACGAAAGTTCCCCGCGCCGTCATTGATCCAGAACTGATCGGGGTCCTCGAAGTCGTTGCAGACGTAGAGGTCGGGCGCGCCGTCGGCGTTCACGTCATAGAAACGCGCCGCGAGGGTGAAGTAATCGGGGTCGGCGGTGAGCGGCTTCCCCGCCTCGTCGGTGAATCGCGGGCCCGAGGTTGGGACGCGACTGAACCGACCGCGCCCGTCGTTGAGGAAGAAGAGATCCGGCTCTGCGCGCTGAGACCGCACGATCCCACCGAGGTCCGGGCGGTCCTCGATCCGGTACTCGGACTTCCACCGATCGACGACGACGTACTGCCCCTCGACTTTTTTCACCACCTGATCGAACGCGCGCTCGAGCGGCGGGTACGCGTCGAGCGCGCTACGCGTCTTGTAGGTGCCGACGTAGAGATCCAGGTCGCCGTCGCGGTCCACATCGGCGAGCGTCAGCGCCGCTGCGGCGTAGCCGCCGGTCAGGCCACTCTCGGCCGTTGCGTCCCGAAAGCGCGCGTTCCCGTCGTTGAGCCAGAGCTTCAGCGGGCCGCCCAGCGTGCCGACCACGAGGTCGAGGTGTGCGTCTCCGTTCACGTCGGCGAAGGCGGCGCTCATCGTCGATAAGCCGCGCGTGTCGATCCCGCTCGCCGCTGTCACGTCGGCGAAGCGCGCGCCACCCAGGTTTCGGTAAAGCGCTGCCGGCGCTTCGACGGATGCGAGGAACACGTCCGGGCGGTCGTCCCCGTCGACGTCGCCGACGGCTACGCCGGCACCAATGAGGAGCGAGCGATTCGCGAGCGCCCGCTCGTCGGAGACGTCGTTGCGGTGAGCGAGGCCGGTCGCGCCGGCACCGAGACGCTCGAACCCGGGCCGTCCGCGCCGCGGAACGACCAGCTCACGCCAGCGGTACCCTTGCTCCTCGTGCCACGCGGGCTCCGCCTGCCGCTCGCACGCAGATAGCAGGAGTCCGACGAGTGGTAGTGCGATCCGGCGCCGGATCACCGCCCGATCGCGCGCGTCTGGAGACTCCCGAGCACGCGCCGGCGGATACACTCGCCCTGGGCTAGTCCGTTCGTGACGGCCGCGGCGATAGCGCCGTCGATCGGGGCATTCGTGAGCAGGACCAGGGCTGTGGCGGCAACACCGCGGGTGCGTAGAAGCATCGGTGTACGGCCTGACGGGGCGGGCCGCGGCCACTGGGTACGAAACGACCGCGATGATCGGGCGGAGTACTACGCTAGCGCCGTGCCGCGCCCGCCGCAACGATCGCGCGGCGCGCCGCCGGGGGCTTCATGACGCGGCGCGGACGGGTGTGGGCACGAGCGCGAAATGATCGCGCTGTCGCTGCGCGCGCAGCGTGCTCTGGCGGCGATGCCGCGTGCCAGATGGGCGAGTATCTTTCCGGACATGAGCAAGCGACGGGTGCTATGACGTCTGATCTGCCGCGGAGCCTGCCCGCGCTCGGCGCAAATCCGGGGACCCGCGGCTGATGCCCGATCGTCCCGCGGCGGCGACGGTTGCGGTGCGCGGCGCGGGCGGGGTGACCGAGGCCCGGTTGGTCGCCGCCGAAATCTGCGGAGACCTGCGCTCTGGCGACCTGCTCGATCCCGCATTCGAGCGCCGGGCGGCGCGGCTGGACGCGCGTGATCGGCGCTGGACGCGGGAACTGGTCTACGGCATGCTGCGGCGCCGCGCATGGATCGACGCGGTCCTCGCCGACCGTGTGCGCGGTGGGATCGCCCGGCTCGACGCCGACCTCGCCGACCTGTTGCGCCTCGGCACGTACCAACTGCTCTTCATGGGGAGCGTTCCGGCGTACGCTGGCATCGCCCAAACGGTCGAGCTGGCGAAACGCCGGCACGGACTCGGGGCGAGCAAGCTCGCGAACGCGGTGCTGCGGCGCGTCGACCGGGAGCGCGCGGAGCTGCGCGTCGAGCTGCCGGCCGAGCCGGTCGAGGCGCTGGCGCTCGAGTACTCGCATCCGTCCTGGCTGGTCGCGCGTTGGGTCGCGCGCTGGAGTGTCGACGAGACGCGGCAGCTGCTGGCCGCCAACAACCGCGAAGCGCCACTCGTCGCGCGACCGTACAACGTCGCGCGCGAGCAGCTCGAGGCGATGCTTGAGGACGCCGGAATCCGCGTCGCCGACGCTGCGCTCGTCGGCGACGCGCTCGAGCTGCAGAGCGTCTCTTCGCTCACTGAAGTCGGTGCGTTCCGGCAGGGACTCTTCCACCTCCAGGATCCGGCATCGACACTTGTCACGGAGTACGCCGCGGTGGCGCCGGGGTCGCAGGTCGCCGATCTCTGTGCGGCCCCCGGCGGTAAGTCGGTCGAGCTCGCGCGGCGCGCGGGCCAGGTCTATGGCTCGGACATCTCACGGGCCCGTCTGGAGCGGGTCCTCGAGAACGTGCGACGACTCGAGCTGGCACATGTCTTTGCATACGTCGCCGATGCGCGCGCGCCGGCAATCCGGCCGGTCGACGCCGTGCTGGTCGACGCGCCCTGCACGGGGACGGGAACGTTTCGGCGTCACCCCGACGCGCGCTGGCGACTCAAGGCGTCCGACCTCGCCGTGATGAGCACCCTGCAACGCGCTATCCTCCGCGCCGCGGCCGCCGTCGTGAAGCCGGGGGGGCTACTCGTCTACAGCACGTGCTCGCTGGAGCCCGAAGAGAATGACCTCCAGGTCGACGCCTTCCTCGGGGAGCATCCCCACTGGCGGATCGAGGCGCCGCCCGCAGGTGCCGTCCCCGCCGGCGCGATCGACTCCGGCAAGCTCCGCGTGTTGCCGCAGCGACACGGCGCCGACGGCGCGTTCGCCGCGCGGCTGCGGAGGGCGGCGGCGTGAGCTGGCGTGGTGCGACGCGGCGGCTACTCCCGTACGTTGTCGCCATGGCCGGCGGCTTCATGCTCGCGTACCTGGTCGTAGCGTTCTTCATCTTCCCGTCCGGCGTCGTGCCGCGCGACGAGGAGGTGCCGAGCGTCGTCGGGCTGTTATACGACGACGCGGAGCGCGAGTTGATCCGCAAGGGCTTCAAGCCCGAGCGCGGTGAGTCGCGGTTTCACGCGACCGCGCCGACGATGACAGTTCTGGAGCAGAATCCGCCCGCCGGGAGCCGCGAGCTCGTCGGCGCGCGCGTAACGTTGGCGGTGAGCGGCGGGCAGCAGATGGGGACGGTTCCGACGGTCATTGGGCTGACTCGCGAGCAGGCGGAAGTCGTCCTCGAGACGGCGGGCTTCAGCGGCGGCGAGATCGTCGAGCAGGCGAGCCCGCAGCCGCGGGGTGAGGTGATCGAGACTCGCCCGGCGGCCGGATCGCAGGCACCGATGTCGACGCCGGTCACGCTGGTCCTCAGCGGCGGGCCGAGCGTTCTGCAGGTGCCGGACCTCGTCGGCCGCAGCCTCGGCGAGGCGCGCCGCCTTCTCGAGCAGATTGGTCTCGCCGTGGGCGACGTGACGACGGAAGGCGGGGGTGGCTCGGTGGTCGTCGGGCATTCCCCTGAGGCCGGGACGTCCGTCCCGTCGGGGTCGCGCGTCAACCTGCGCGTGGCCGGGGGCGCGCCGTGACCAGCGTCGTGATCGCCCCGTCGATTCTCAGCGCCGACTTCGCGCGACTCCCGGCCGAGGTCGCGCGCTGCGAGTCCGGCGGCGCCGACTGGATCCACGTCGACGTCATGGACGGGCGCTTCGTACCGAACTTGACGTTCGGCGCGAAGGTGATCGAGACGGTACGCGGCCTCACGTCGCTGCCGATCGACGTGCACCTCATGGTGGTCGAGCCAGAGCGGTACTTCGACGACTTCGCGGCCGCGGGCGCGACCGGACTGACGATTCACCCGGAGGTCTCGCCGCATCTCCACCGGCAGCTCACGCGGATCCGCGAGCTCGGCTGCGCGGCCGGCGCGGCAATCAACCCGTCGACGCCGCTCAGCGCGGTGAGCGAGGTCACCGCGGAGCTCGACCTGCTGCTTATCATGTCCGTGAACCCCGGTTTCGGCGGTCAACAGTTCATTCCGGCCTCGGTGGACAAGGTGCGGCGCGCGCGCGCGATGCTCGACGAGGCGCGGAGCGAGGCGTGGCTGCAGGTGGATGGCGGCATCAGCCGCGAGACGATCGCCGACGTCTGGGACGCGGGGGCGAACGCGTTCGTCGCGGGGCACGCGATCTTCGCGGCGTCCGACCCAGCCGCCGAGATCGAGACGCTGCGGTCGCGCTGCCGGGTGGTCGTATGAGCGCGCGCGGGCAGTGGCTCCTCGTCGCCGTCGTCGTTCTGCTGCTCTCCGGCGGCGCGGTTGCCGCGACGCGCGTGCTGCGCAGCGAGCTGTCGGCAGTCGAAGTGGGCGCGCGGGCACCGAACTTCAGCGCGGTGACCATCGACTCGACGCCGCGCGTGCGGAGGCTCGCCGACTACGCGGGCCACGTCGTCCTCCTCAACATCTGGGCGACGTGGTGTGAGCCGTGCCGCGTCGAAATGCCGAGCATGGAGGCGCTGCACAAGGACTTCGCGTCGAAGGGGCTGCGCGTCGTCGCCGTGAGCATCGACCAGATCGCGGGGCCGCCGCAGATCCGCGAGTATGCGCGCGAGCTCGGACTCACATTCGAGATCCTGCACGACTCCGCGCAGGCGATCTCGCGGGCGTATCAGGTCCAGGGCTACCCCCAGTCCTTCGTCATCGGGCGCGACGGGACGATCCGCCGCAAATGGATCGGCCCCGAGGACTGGAACTCGCGAGCGAACCGTGCGCTAATGACGGCGCTCCTCACGCCGGCGGGAGCTACGCCGCGATGAGCGGGGAGCGGAAGGTCCGCGGGGTGCCGGGAGCCACCGGAACGCCGGCTTCACGCGCGCGCCGCGCCTGGGACCGGCGCCTCCGCGCGACGTTCACGGAACGACTCGAGCTCAAAGTGACCGCGCTCGTGCTCGCGATCGTACTCTGGTTCATGGTCAGCGCCCGCGAGACGACCGAGGAGATCGTCAGCGTCCGGTTCGCGCCCCAGCTCGACAGCTCGCTGGCGCTGCGCGAGCCGCCGCGCCCGGTGAGCGCGCTGGTGATCGGCCGGCGCGGTGAGCTCATGAAGCTCGTCGCCAACGCGCCGGTCATCCGGCGGCCGATCGACGACGAGGTCCCGGACACGCTGTCGCTCGACCTGCGTCCGAGCGACGTCGAGCTGCCGCCGAACGTGGACGCGCGGGTGAGCGACGTCCAGCCGCGGCGGATCACGCTGCTTTTCCAGAGTGACCTCACGCGCCTCGTTCCTGTGCGTCCCCCCGCCGACCTATCACCGGACGCCGCGCGACGGGTGGCGACGATCCGCTTCGAGCCGGAGAGCGTCCGCGTGGCTGGCCCCCGGCGAGCGGTCGCCCGGATCGGCGCCATCCACCCGCTGCGCAGCGCGCTTCCGGGCCGCGACTCTGGCACCTACCTGGTCACGCTCGACACCGCAGAGTTGGGGGTCCGCGTCCGGCCAGCCCGCGTGATGGCGATCGTCAGCCCGGCCGGCAACGGCGTCGCGACGAGCGGCGGGGCACGTGCGGACAGCAGCCGGCTCGGAGCCGATTCCGGGCGGCCGTGACGCGCGTCTTCGGCATCGAGACGTCGTGCGACGAGACGTCCGCTGCCGTGATCGAAGGCACCGGCGACGCAGTGGTCCTGCGCTCCCTCGTCATCCTCTCGCAGGACGTTCACAAGATCTTCGGCGGCGTCGTGCCCGAGATCGCCTCGAGAGCGCACCTGACGAGCGTCGTGCCGGTGGTCGAGCAGGCACTGCGGGAGGCGCAGTTCGCGCTCGGTGACATCGACGCTGTGGCGGTGACGAACGGGCCGGGACTCGTCGGGGCGTTGCTGGTCGGCGTCAGCTACGCCAAGGCGCTCGCTTTCGCCGCCAACGTGCCGGCCGTCGCTGTGCATCACATGGAAGGGCACCTTTTCGCGACGGCGCTCGAGCACGACGCGGCCGGCCCGCCGTTCACCGCTCTGCTGGTGTCGGGCGGCCATACGATGTTGCTCGATGTAGAGGCCTGGGGACGATACCGCCTGCTCGGCCAAACGCGCGACGACGCGGCGGGGGAGGCGTTCGACAAAGTCGCCAAGCTGCTCGGCCTCCCGTACCCCGGGGGCCCGTACGTCGAGCGGTTGGCGGCGGCGAGCGAGCCGGGTCGGTATCGCTTCGCGCGCCCCATGCTCCGGCGTGACCAGCTGCCTCGCGACGCGGACTACTACGACATGTCGTTCAGCGGCCTGAAGACGGCGGTGTTAGGCGCGGTGCGGGCGGCGTACACGGGGAACCAGCCCAGGCGGGGCGAGCGGGCGGCGCACGTCGACGGCGCGGCACTGAGCGAGGAAGACCGCGGCGCGATCGCGCGCGCGTTTCAGGATGCGCTCGTCGAGACCCTGGTGGAGAAGACGGCGCGCGCGGCAGCGCAATTCGGCCGAACCCGCGTCGTGCTGGGCGGCGGCGTCGCCGGGAACCGTACGCTGGTCGGAGCCATGGAGCTCCGCCTTGGGGCGCTCGGGGCGAAGGTCTTCGCCCCGTCCGCGCGCTTGGCGACCGACAACGCGGCGATGATCGCGCGCGCCGGTCTCTTCCATCTCGAGCGCGGCGAACGCGCTTCGCTGGACCTCAACGCGTATGCGTCGCTTCCACTCCCGGGCCTCATCGAGGCGTCGAAGAGCGCCGCGGGCTAGAAGTCCCAGCCGACGCCGACAGCGATAAGCCGCGGCAGTCCTGGCTTAATGCCTTCGGGGCGGCGCGAGGCGACGTAGGTCGCGCCCGCGCGCCCCACCCGACCCGCCCTGGATCGACAGCACGCCGGTCGGCAGCGCGGGCGCGTCGGCCGTGACGTAGTTGACGACGCCGCCGACCGTTTGCGGCCCGAAGAGGATCGAGCCGCTCCCCTTCACGATCTCGATGCGCTCCATCCGCTCGATGGGCGGCGAGTAGTACATCTCCGGCTCACCATACGGGCGAGGTACAGCTCGACGATCGCCGTGTCCGCAGCGGCGACCGAGACGGCGTCGTCGGACGTGAATCGCACCGTGCCGCGAACGCTGCCGGCGGCGGCGCGAGCCTGCGTCGCGCCGGTGCCGGGAAGGGTGAGCGATACCGCGAGGGCGAGAGCGAGACTTCGGAAGGACACGGCGCGCATTGTCGGGCGACGGGACGAGGCTAAGCGGCTAGAGCACGCTCGAGACCGTGCTCGGATGCGGAAAAACCGCGCGGAAAGTAGCCCCCGACGCGGAATCCCGTCAAGTTTTGTCGGGATTCCGCAACACACTACCTTCTTTGCATCTACGTGCCGCGAGTGCCTTATGGCCTTTCTCCCGCTCCGTCAACTTCCCGCGCGCCCCAACTCCAGCCTCGCTGACGCGTGGCTGGAAGAGCTCGCTGACGCGCTCAACATTTCTGCCGCGGACCGGACCGTCATCTGCCGCGACGCGCTCGTCCAGCTCTGCTACCCGGGGTTCGCCGGCCATTGGGAAAGCGCGGTCGAGGACGTCCGTGTGCCGACCGCAACGCGTCTTGCGCTCTCGTCGCTAGACCCTCGCAACGTGACGCTCGAGCCGGAGTATTATGCCGACTGCGACCAGACGCGCTTCCAGGCCGTGAAGCCGCTTCTCTGGCTCTGGTACTCGTTCGACCGCACGCCGATCGGCGGCCAGAACGTCGAGCTGGGCGTGCGGCTACGGAGACTCCTCGCGCCGTTCATTTTCAAGCGTTGTGGCGAGCGCTTCAAGTGCTTCCAGCACGTCGAGTTCTCGTTCGGCTACAACATGGAAGTCGGCGACGACGTCGTCGTGCACCGGCACGTACTGCTGGACGACCGGGGCGGCATCGTGCTCGGCAACAAAGTCTCGATCAGCGATTACGCCAACATCTACAGCCACACGCACAGCATCGTCGAGCAGCGCGACGTGACCAACGCGTGCACGGTCCTCGAGGACGGCGTGCGTGTCACGTATCACGCGACCGTGCTCGCCGGTGTCCACGTCGGCGAACAGGCGATGGTTGGCGCGATGGCGGTGGCGACGAAGGATGTGCGGCCGTATCACGTGTACGTCGGCATCCCAGCGAAGAGCGTACGCGTCAAGCCGAACGCGCCCGAGGCAGCGATGGTGCTCCGAACGGCGAGGGAACGGGGGGACGGGTGACGAGCTTGTGGCTTACCTCACCCTCAATACGTCCTCCACCGCCCCCGCATCACCCCCGCTCAGCAGACTCACGATTTCGCCGAGCGCGACGCGCTCGCGCGGCCAGGCGAAGCGTGAGGTGGCAGTGTCGACGTCGAGCCACTCGAAGGCCTGGTGCTCCGGGCTGAGCGTGACGTGAGCGGGCTCGGAAACGAAGGCCGCGAAGACGACCGCTAGCTGGACCGTCGCCGCGGCCTTCAGATAGTAGGGCTGGACGGTAATCACGTAGAGCCGGTCGGGCTCCAGTCCCGTCTCTTCGCGGATCTCGCGCAGCGCGCCGGCTTCGGGACGCTCTTCCGCCTCGAGCCGGCCGTGTACGGACTCCCACGCGCCCGGGCAGCGCGTGGCCATGGCGCGCTGGAGGACGAGCACACGCCATCCGTCTCGCATCGGCCGTATCACGTAGGCGTCGATGGTGCCGACGGCGATTTGGGTCACGCGGGAGTGGTCTGTCAGTTCAGGCGCGGGCCGCGATCGCGGCGCGGGAGCGCCCGCAATGTACTGAGGGACCGAGGCGACTGGGTCGGCAGCGTGGGCCGGCGAACGGACGGCCGCAGCGGGTAGCGGTTCGGCCACGCGAAGTAGCTCCTCGATCGAGGTGTCGCCGCTCAACACGTGGGCCAGACCGGAGTCCCACAGGGATCCCATGCCCGACGCCCGGGCCGCGTGGGCGATCCGGTCGGCCGTTTCGCCGCCGGCGACGAGTCGCTCGACGTCCGACGTCGAGATGAGCACCTCAACGATCGCGAGCCGCCCACGGTACCCAGTCCCGCCGCATGCCGAGCACCCCCGAGCGCACGCGAGCGGGGTACTCGCCGAGAGTCCGTACCGAAGCGCGCCGCGCCCTGCCGGCCGCATCTCGCGGCAGGCCTCGCACAGCCGGCGCACGAGTCGCTGCGCGAGCACGCCCTTCACGGCCGTCGCGATCTTGTGTGCCGCCACGCCCATGTCGATGAGCCGCGTCACCGCGCTCGCCGCATCGTTCGTGTGTAGCGTCGAAAGCACGAGATGCCCGGTGAGCGACGCCTGGATCGCGATCTCCGCGGTCTCTCGGTCTCGAATCTCGCCGACGAGGATGACGTCCGGATCCTGGCGCATGATCGAGCGCAACGCCGCACCGAACGTGAGCCCGGCTCGCTCACGGACCTGCACCTGCACGATCCCGGGAATGCGGTACTCCACCGGGTCCTCGACGGTGACGACGTTGACGCCGCGGTTCTGGATCTCGCGCAGTGCCGCGTAGAGCGTCGTCGTCTTCCCGGAGCCGGTGGGACCCGTCACGAGGATGAGACCCTCGCGCGCCTCGAGCAGTCGCTGCACACGCGCATGCTCCGCCGGCGCGAAGCCCATGCCGTCCAGTGTGAGGATCGTCGTGCGCGCGTCGAGGATGCGGATGACGACTTTTTCACCGCGTGACGCTGGAAGCGTCGAGACCCGCAAGTCGACGGGCGTTCCGTTCACGGCGACGCGCGCGCGGCCGTCCTGCGGTCTCAGGCGGTCGGCGATATCGAGGCCGGAGAGGATCTTCACGCGGGACACGAGCGCCGGTGCGACCGCGCGCGGCAGGACTCGTACGTCGCGGAGGACACCGTCGACCCGGTGGCGCACGACGATCCCGCCTTCTTCGGGCTCGACGTGGATGTCGCTGGCCCCCGCGCGCACGCCGTCGCCGAGCAGTCGGTCGACGAGGCGCGTCACGGTCTCTGCGTCGTCTTCGGTCGCAGATGTCGAGGGCGCGACCTCGGCGTCGATCCCGAGGTGCTGGACATCGATGGCCGAGTCGCCCGCATGCACGCGCTCGGCGCTGCGGTCGCCGCGGTAGAGCTCCTCGAGCCGCCGCGCGATGCCGCTCGGGCTTGCGATCGCGAAGCGGATGGCGCGCCCGGTCGCGAAAGCGAGCGCGCGCTCGCAATCGAGATCGTAAGGGTCCGACGTCGCAACCTCGAGCCAGGTCTCGGTCGCGGCGAGGGGAACGACGCTGTATCGGCGCGCCCACCGCTCCGCTACCAGTTGCACGGCCCGCGGGCTCACGCGCGACAGATCGGCAACGGCGAGCCGAAGCCGCGACGCGGCGGCCACCAGTATCTGGTCGTCGGTCGCGACACCGGCGCGTACCGCCTCGTCCCAGAGGCTGGCGCCGGGGCCGTTGCGCAGCTCAGCCAGGCGGCCTGGTGTGGCGAGCGTGCTGAGAACCGGCAGCAGCCACGCGTCGCGCGGTCGCGCCGCTCCGAAGCCGGCGAGCGCACTCCGGAGCGGAGGGTCGCTGGACGCGGAGGTCATGCTGCCAATGTACCGCGGGTGGGCGGCAGCCGCGGACCGTTCCGACGCCGGCGGGGATGTCGATGCGCAGGATCTGCTCCGGCGGAAATCGGGGCGCGGTCGGTTGTCGGTTTCGGGGGAAGGGCGCGGAAGGGCGCGCACGCGGATGGCCGCGGATCGATGAAGGGCGATCAGCGCGGATGGCCCCGCGGACGTTCAGAGCTCCGCGCTCCGGCCCGGCGCCGCGTCTGTCATCCCGCAGGCCCGAAGGGCCTGTCGGATCTACTTCCACTCTGACGGCGCCCGCCACGGCGCGTGCGCGCCCTTCCCCGCCCTTCCGCTCCGCGCGTACCAACGCCTCCCCGCCGAACGACGCTCTACAGAATCCGCCAGAAATCCCGAGTCACGTCGACCGAAAAGCTCCACCGGCCGTCGCGCAGCCCGCGAGCGACGTCGAAGCGCACGAGGTCGAAGAGCGTCAGCAGGCCGGCTCCCACAGACGGGTATCCACCCGCTCGTCGCGGCAGGCGCGCGACGAGTCCCGGGGCGATCCGGCGCACCGGGTCGTGGTCGCCGTCGACAATCGCAACGTGTGCGAACGGCGCTAGAATCGCGCGCGCCGGCACGCGACCGAAGCGGCCGAGCGGCACGACAACGAACGGTACGGGCATCTGCCACTCCAGTCGCTGACTGAGCCCTGCCGCCCCGACCAGGTCGTGGTACTCGTAGCCGGGTGCCGTCGCCGGCCCGCCGAAGTACACGAGCTCCTGCGGCGGGATGCGGCTCGAGGCAGTCGCGGCCGCGAGCACCGAATGGCTGAC
>JBHELH010000256.1:0-40798 GCA_046263215.1 Gemmatimonadaceae bacterium
CCTCGGTCCCGAGATCACGCACCGTCGTGAAGCCGGCGAGCAGCGTCGCACGCGCGTGGTTCGTCGCGCGGGCGACGCGGAGCGCCAGGGACTCGTGCAGCACCTGGTCGTCCCACGACGTCTCGTTGTACGGATGGAGGAGGAGGTGCGAGTGGGCATCGATCAGCCCCGGGAGGAGCGTCGCTCCGGGGAGGTCGATCGTGGCGGCGTCCGCGGGCACCCGAAGTTGGCCGCGTGGACCCACGGCTTCGATGCGCTCGCCGCGGACGAGGACGGCCCAACCGTCGTGCGGTCGCGCGGTGACGCCGTCGAAGACACGCGCCGGGACGAGGAGGATCGGTCGCGCGGCTTCTTGCTGTGCATCAGCGCTTCGCGGCGCTCCCGCCGCGAAGCCGATCGCGAGCCAGGCGAGCTTGACGGCGCCGCCGGCGGCGCTCAGTTGCCGGCGCGAAGTTCGGCCAGTCATCATCATCATCGAGCGCCGCCGCGTTCGGGCCGCGCGAATACCTCCTCACGCGAGGAGAAGATACGGCGGTTCTCGTAGAGCGTGAACAGCGCAAGGAGGAGCACGAGCATGCCGAACGAGCGGCGAAGGTGCCCGGCCGGCACTCGCCGCGCTGCCCTTGTCCCCACGACCGCCCCGGCGACCGCGAGCGCCGTAAACAGCCCGACGACGCTCCACGACATCGAAACCTGTCCCCGATACGCGGCGAGGGCGCTGAGGGTGCTCAGGCCGATGACGACGAGCGACGTGCCAACCGCGCGCCTCATAGGAACGCCGGCTACCAGCACTAGCGCCGGCACGATGACAAACCCGCCTCCAACGCCTGCGAGCCCGGTCAACAGGCCCACCCCCAGCCCCGTCGCCGCGAGGAGGACGTGACGACGTGCGCCGCCCGCGACGAACGAGCTGTCTCGCGTGGCCTCCGGTACTTGTCCGCGGAGCATCAAGACTCCCGCGACGAGCATGACCACTCCGAGGATCGCGAGCTGCATCGTCCCGGAAACGAGGGCTGCGAGCCGACCGCCCGCCACGGCTCCCAGCATGGCCAACGGCGCGAAGGTCAGAAGTACCCGTCCGTCGACGTTCCCCACGCGCGAGTGCTCGACGGCGGCCACGAAGCTCGTCGTCCCGACGACCGGAAGGCTCATCGCGATCGCGTCCTTCGGCTCGAATCCCATCACGTACACGAGCACCGGCACTGTGAGGATCGAGCCGCCTCCGCCCAGCATGCCGAGCGTCACCCCGATCAGTAACGCGAGGGCAAAGCCGATGATCAGAGACATGGCCCGGAATGTACGACGGCGCTACTCTTAGTGCCGACGGCAACCCGGCCCTGAGTCCAAGCGCGTGATAGCTGATAGCTGATAGCTCTTTCACGGAGATACTCGCGAATGCCAGCGGATGTGATCGATTACCGCGTCATCGGCGACGACATGCAGGCCGTCATCGTCACCCTCGACCCGGGCGAGACTGTCATCGCCGAAGCCGGAGCGATGATGTTCATGGAATTCGGAATCGAGATGAACACGACGCTCGATCCGAACCAGCAGGGCGCGCGGCTGCTCGGCCGGTTGGTGGGCGGGGCCAAGCGCGCGCTCGCTGGCGACTCCTTCTTCGTCACGACCTTCACCAACACCGCGACGCGCCGGCAGGACGCCGCGTTCTCGGCGCCGTATCCCGGCAAGATCCTCCCCGTCGAGCTTCGCGAGTGGGGCGGGACGGTCATCGCCCAGAAGGACGCGTTCCTGTGTGCGGCGCGTGGCGTCGATGTGTCCATCGCGTTCAGCCGACGCATCGGCGCCGGGTTCTTCGGTGGCGAGGGCTTCATCCTTCAAAAGGTCTCCGGCGACGGGCTCGCCTTCCTCCACGCGTCCGGGACGCTGCTCGAGCGAACGTTGCAGGCGGGCGAGTCGCTGCGCGCTGACACCGGCTGCCTCGTCGCAATGCAGGAAAGCGTGGACTACGACATCCAGATGGTCCCCGGGATCAAGACCGCGCTGTTCGGCGGCGAGGGGCTCTTCTTCGTGAGGCTCACCGGCCCGGGTCGCGTCGTACTGCAGTCGCTTCCGTTCTCGCGGCTCGCCGACCGGATCATCGCCGCGGCGCCGCGCGCCGGCGGCAGCCGCCGGGAGGAGGGTGGCGTGCTCGGCGCGCTCGGCGGGCTGCTCGACGGGGACAATCGCTGACGCCGGCGTGGCGCCGTCGTTCGACGACCCCACCCCCGACCCCATCGCCCGCTTCGGGGCGCTGCTCGACGAAGCGAAACGCGTCGGGCGCGACCGCCTCCCCGAGCCCACCGCCTTCGCACTGGCGACGGTGGGCGCCGACGGGCGGCCGTCGGTTCGCATGGTGTTGCTGAAGGACGCAAGCCACGCCGGCTTCGTCTTCTACACGAACTTCGAGAGTCGAAAAGGGCGCGACCTTCTGTCGCGGCCTGTCGGCGCCATGTGCTTTCACTGGCAGCCTCTGGATCGTCAGGTCAGGGTAGAGGGGCCAGTCGTGCCGGTCTCGGACGAGGAGGCGGACGCATACTTCGCTTCCCGGCCGCGCGGCAGCCAGCTCGGCGCCTGGGCGTCCCGGCAGAGCGAGGCGATGGCCGACGCGCGGGAGTTGGACCGCCGCCTCGCCGAGGTCGAAGCGCGGTTCGCCGGCGCGTCCGTCCCCCGCCCGCCGTACTGGTCTGGGTTTCGCTTGGTCCCGGAGCGGGTCGAGTTCTGGATCAGTCAGCCCAGCCGCTTGCACATCCGGCACCTCTACTCGCGCGACGGAGAAGGCTGGCGAATTGAAACCTTGTATCCTTAGGTGAACTCGGCGCGAAAGCCGCGTTGGCACGAGCGGGCCGCGGGCCCGCACATCCCTGTTTCTGATAGCTGATAGCTGATCGCTGATAGCTGATCTCTGACAGCGTTCTTACATGGCAACTCACATCGCCGAGCGTACGGTGAGCCCCGCCTCATCCGGCCCTGCCGGGTGGAGCATCGACGCGGCACGCGCGCTGTACAACGTCGACGGCTGGGGCGCGGGCTTCTTCGACATCAACGACAAGGGGCGCGTTGTCGTTCGGCCGGACGGGGACCGCACGGAGGTCACGCTCGACCTCTTCGACATCGCGAAGGACCTCGAGGAGCAGGGGATTGCGCTGCCGGTCCTCCTCCGCTTCTCCGACATCCTCCGCGCGCGCATCGAGGCGCTGACCAGCCGGTTCCGCAACGCGATCCAGGAGTTCGAGTACTCGGGCGGCTACACGACGGTCTACCCGATCAAGGTCAACCAGCAGCGCCACGTCGTCGAAGAGATCGTCGAGTTTGGGAAGGCGCAGGGCGTCGGGCTGGAGTGTGGCAGCAAGCCCGAGCTCCAGGCGATCCTCGGAATGGCCGAGCACACGGACCACCTCATCGTCTGCAACGGCTACAAGGACGAGGAGTTCATGCGCCTCGCCCTCATGGGCCAGAAGCTCGGCCATCAGGTCTTCGTCGTCATCGAGCAGCTGAGCGAGCTCGACGTCCTCCTTCAGGTCGCCGACGAGCTCGGGGTCGTGCCGACTGCCGGTGTCCGCATCAAGCTCGCGACGCGCGGCTTCGGCCGCTGGAGGGAAAGCGGCGGCGAGAAGTCGAAGTTCGGGCTCAACGCCGCAGACCTGATGGCGCTCGTCGACAGGCTTCGCGCCCTCGGCCGACTCGACATCCTCAAGCTCATCCACTTCCATCTCGGCTCGCAGATCACCGACATCCGATTCATCAAGCTCGGGCTCCAGGAAGTGACGCGCTTCTACGTAGAGCTCAGGTCCCTCGCCGTCGGCATCACGCACGTCGACGTCGGCGGAGGGCTGGGCATCGATTACGACGGCACGAGCTCGACGTCCGACTCCAGCGTCAACTATTCGCTTCAGGAGTACGCGAACGACGTCATCTACACGCTGGCGGAGGCGTGCCGCGAGCACGACCTCCCGATGCCGCACGTCATCAGCGAGTCAGGACGCGCGCTGACCGCGCACCACGCCCTGCTCCTTCTGAAGGTGATCGACGTCGAGGCCCCGTCGCAGCGGCCCGTCCCCGAGCTGAGCGATGACGACCACCCGTTACTGCACGAGATGCTCGAGGATTACCGGGATGCCGTGAAGGGCAAGCTCAAGCCGCGGCGCGTTCGGGAGATCCACCACGATCTGACGTTCGACAAGGAACGGGCAAACCAGTTCTTCAGCAGCGGCGTCCTTTCCCTGCGCGGGCGCGCGATCGCTGAGCAGATCTATCATGCGACCGCGGCCGCGCTGGGCCGGATCGCGCAGCACGATCGCGACAAGTACGAGGACATCATCTACGACCTCGACATGGCGCTGGTCGACCGCTACTTCTGCAACTTCTCGGTCTTCCAGTCGCTTCCGGATAGCTGGGCGATCGACCAGCTCTTTCCGATCATGCCGATCCATCGGCTCGACGAAGAGCCGACACACCGGGGGACGCTCCAGGACGTGACCTGCGACTCCGACGGCAAGATCGACCGCTTCGTCGGCGACAAGAACGGCCGTCCGAGCCTCGAGCTGCACGAGTTCCGTGATGGCGAGCCGTACATCATCGGCGTCTTCCTGACCGGCGCCTATCAGGAGATCCTCGGCGATCTACACAACCTGTTCGGCGACACCAACGCGGTGCACATCCGCCTCGGAAAAAGCGGCGGTTACGAGATCACGGACCTCGTGCACGGCGACACGGTGACCGAGGTGCTGAACTACGTGCAGTTCCGGGCGCCCGACCTGCTGCAAACGTTCCGCAGAAAGGTCGCCGCCGCGAAGCACCTGACCCGGCAGGAGGCCAACACGTTCATCGCCGACTACGTGGCGGGACTCGAGGGATATACGTACCTCGAGGGGGACGCGGCGCAGTAGAACGGCTTGGGGGTCGGTCGCCGCCGCAGGCGGCGACGCTATCAGCTATCAGCTATCAGTACTTGGGACTGCCCCGCCCGCGCTGCGCGCGAGGCGGGGCTTTGACTGCACCTGATACGAGGCTCCTCCCGACGCGGAACTCCGACCAAGCAAGCGGCCCGCAGGGCCGCCGTCCAAACTACGGATAGCTGATAGCCGATAGCTGATAGCGTGCGCGCGCAGCGCGCACCGATAGCTGATAGCTGAAGTACTGATAGCGTCCGCGCGAAGCGCGGACCGATAGCGGATAGCGCCTGCGGCTACGCGGCGTACCGCTTCCCGACAGCGTTCCAGTTCACGACGTTCCACCACGCCGCCACGTAGTCCGGTCGCCTATTCTGATACTTCAGATAGTAGGCGTGCTCCCACACGTCGAGGCCGAGCAAGATGTCGCGGGCGGGCCGGCCTTCCATCAGCGGGTTGTCCTGGTTGGGCGTGCTGGTGATGGTCAGACGATCGCCGTCGCGGACCAGCCACACCCACCCGGAGCCGAACCGCGCGGCGGCGGCGGCCGCGAATTGCTCCTTGAACTTCGCGAAGTCGCCGAAGCCGCGGCGAATCGCATCGGCCAGGTTGCCGGTCGGCTCACCGCCGGCGCTCGGCCCCATGAGCTGCCAAAAGAGGCTGTGATTCCAGTGGCCGCCGCCGTTGTTGCGGACCGCCGTACGCACCGCCTCCGGCACCCGGGTGATGCCGAGCAGCAGCTCGTCGAGCGACCGGGCGCTGATCTCCGGCGCCTTCTCGATCGCGGCGTTGAGGTTGTTGACGTACGTCTGGTGGTGCTTCCCGTGGTGGATCTCCATCGTCCGCGCGTCGATGTGCGGCTCGAGCGCGTCCGGCGCGTAAGGCAGTGGGGGCAGGGTATGCGTCGGGGCTACCGTTTGAGTTGGCATGGCGTCCTCCGAAAGGGTCTTGCGTCAGCGGCGGCTCAGGCGTCGCGCACCACGTCCCGCACCGGCTCCGAGACTCCAGCCGGGGGCCCCAGGTCCACGGCGGGGACCGGTACCGGCCTCTTCCGTTCCTTGTACCAGTGGATGATCCCTGGCAGGATCGACAGGAACACGACCACCAAGATCACGAGCTCGATGTGCTCGTCGATGCCCGGAATGTAGCGGCCGAGGAAATACCCGGTGAAGAGCATGCTCCAGATCCACGCCAGCCCGCCCGCGACGTTGAAGAAGACGAAGCTTCGGTACTTCATTTGGCCGACACCGGCCACGACCGGGGCAAAAGTCCGGATGATCGGCACGAAACGCGCAATGACAATCGTCTTGCCGCCATGCCGCTCGTAGAAATCCTGGGCCCGGTAGAGGTGGCGCTTGTTGAAGAGCAGCGAATCCTCGCGGGTAAAGATGCGTGGGCCGGTGGCCCGGCCAATCGCGTAGCCGAGTGAGTCGCCCGCGATCGCCGCGATGCTCAGAATGACGCCGAGGAGATAGACGTTGAGCCCGAACTGCGGTTGTGCGGCGAGCAAGCCGGCCGTCACGAGCAGCGAGTCACCCGGCAGAAAGAAGCCCACGAGCAGACCGGTCTCGACGAAGACGATCGCCGTCAGTCCGATGTAGCCGCCCCACTGGACGAGCGCGCGGACGTCGGTGAGCTGATGAAAGAGATCGATAAGGCGATCCATGCCGATCCGGAATGAGGGTATCTCGTGAGTTACGGAAGTTCGACGGGCGCCCGAGAGGGGTCAACTGGCAACGAACGGTCCGCGACGACGGAGCCTGCGTTGACGGAAGCTTCGGCGCGCGACCCCGACATCGAGCTGCACCTTCCGGCAAAGCCCGCGAGCCGGTGGCACCGCGCGGGTCTCGAGAGGCGTAGCGAACGAATCCTCGACGCGGTGATGGCCATGCTGCTGATGCTGCTGACCATTGGTTGGTCGTGGGCGATCGTAATGCAGCGTTCCGCGAACGCTGCCGAGGTGCGTCCGCATCCCGTGACGTCGGCGACGAAGATGATCGCTGCCGCGCTGACGAACACTGACGCGCCGTCGACCGCGTTCCTCATCGACGCGGCGGTCAACGCGTTCGGCGGCGCGCGCGGGCGAAGCGGCGCGCTGCGCGTCGCCGTTCAACCCGCGGGCGAGCCAATCCGCGCCGATTCCCTCCCCGACGACGCGCACGTCGTCGTCACGGAGAACGGTAACGACACCACCACCGTCCCGCGTCGCGCCGGCATCTGGCGCGTCGCGATCGCGCTCGGTCAAATGATGAAGCCGGTCAGCGACTTCAGCTTCATCTCCCTCCGTCCCTTCGCCGACAAGGAGCGCGGCAGGATCGGCTCGTACGTCATCGGAAGCTGGCCGGCCGAGAGCGGCCGTCGCGTTCCAAGCGGGCGGTACGCCAACCCGCAGGGATTCATCGAAGTGACGCCGGAGAATCAGCACACCCAGGTCTCCGAGCATTTCCGCCTGCGCGATTTCCTGACCAAGGGGCAGGTAAACGTTTGGCCGAAATACCTCGTCCTCGAACTCCGGCTCGTCGACAAGCTGGAGCTCGTCGTCGACGACCTCCAGAAGCGGGGGGTCACGGTGACGCGCGTCACCGTGATGAGCGGCTTCCGAACGCCCTCCTACAACGTCGGAGGGGGGAATACGGGCGGGCGAGCCAGCCTCAGCCGCCACATGTATGGCGACGCGGCCGACGTCTTCGTCGACAACGACGGGAATGGCATGATGGACGACCTCAACCGGGACGGCCGAGTCGACACCGGCGACGCGCGGGTGATTGCGGAGGCGGCCGAGCGCGTCGAGCGGGCCCACCCCGAGCTCATCGGCGGGGTGGGCGTGTACAGCACCTGTTGCGGGCACGGACCTTTCGTACACATCGACACACGCGGGTATCGCGCCCGCTGGACCGGCACATCGGGAGGATGAATGGCTGAGCATCGGCGCATGACCGACCGCGAGGTCACTGGCGTTACAGCGAACGAAGACGGCAAGCGGAAGGACCGCGAGCCTGCGCGCGAGACGGACGGCGACATCATCCCGGGCGTTCGGGCATCAGACATCGAGCCGTATACCGGGCTCCGATATCTGTCGAAGCTGTTCCGGGTAATGGCCGTGATCATCGTCCTGCTGCTCGTCGCCGAGGTCGTGACCGGCCTCTCGACGATCGGCAGCGCGGCGATCCCGACACTCCTCGGTGAGGCGAGCCGTCTGCTGGTCCTCGCCGGCCTGCTGTGGGGATCCGGCGACCTTGCGCTGCTCCTGATCGACATCGGCCACGACGTGCGCGCCGGGCGGGTCTTCATCACCCGTCAGACGTACCACATCACGGCCCTGTCGCAGAAGCTCGGAGCGACGACGAACGCGATTCCGGGCGCTAACGCCCGCGCCCCTACCACGGGCACGGCGCCCGGAGCGGGTACGCCGATCGGCCCTCCGGCCGACACACGGTAGGCCGGGCCGCCGGCCACGGCCGGTGAAGCTGTACACCGTCGGCCACTCGACGCGGACGGCGGAGGAGTTCCTGGATCTCCTCCGCCGGCACGCGGTCGAGCGGTTGGTCGACGTCCGCGCGTTTCCGGGGTCGCGGCGCCACCCCCATTTCGGGCGCGAGTCCCTGCGCGCATTCCTCGCTGACGCCGGAATGGAGTATGTGCACGCGCCGGCCCTTGGCGGACGCCGGAAGCCGCGACCTGACGCGCCGGCGACCGCATGGCGGAACGCCGGCTTCGCCGCGTACGCCGATTACATGGCCACTCCCGATTTCCGACGCGCGGTCGACGACCTCCTCAAGGGGGCGGCTGTCCGGCCGACGGCGATCATGTGCTCCGAGGCTGTTCCGTGGCGCTGCCACCGCTCGATGATCAGCGACGCCGTGGCCGGTCGCGGATGGGAGGTGGCTCACATTCTGGAAACGAGCGTTTCGAGTCACACCCTCAGCCCGTTGGCGGTCCTCGAGGGGGACGAGGTGCGGTACCCGGCGCCGCTCGAGGTCCAACCGGCACTGCCACTCGCCGGCGGCTGAGCCCGGGCCGGTACGCGGATTGCCACCACCGAAGCCGGCAGTCTCGCTAGGGTAGCCACACAGCAGCGTTCTCCTGGGAGGTAACGCTCATGCTGATGGTGCTCGTCATCGCGCTCCTCATTCTGTGGGCGCTCGGCGCATTCGCGTTCAAGGTGGCCGGCGGGTTGATCCACCTCTTGCTCGTCATCGCTGTCGTGGTCCTGATCTACCGGCTGGTGACGGGACGGCGACCGGTGTGACGCACCGGCGGCGCGCTGCGAACTGCGAACTAGCACCGTCGGGATGCTCCTAGTTCGCAGTTCGCAGTCGTAGTTGCATCCCTTGCAGCCTCCGTCGGGGCTGGCGAGACTCCCGCCATGACCGCCTCGCCGCCGTACGAAGTCCACATCGTCTCGCACACCCACTGGGACCGGGAGTGGTATCACCCGGTCGGGCGCTTCCGGCAGCGCCTCGTCGAGCTGATCGACGAGCTGCTGGACGACCGGCCGCGACAGGGCGAAAGCTTTCTTCTCGATGGGCAGGGCGTCGTCCTCGAGGACTACCTCGCTGTACGTCCCGAGCGCGCGAGCGAGCTCTCCGCGCTGCTGCGAGAAGGCCGGCTCGAGGCCGGGCCGTGGTATGTTCTCGCGGATGAGTTGATTCCGAGCGGCGAGGCTCTCGTTCGCAATCTGCTCGCTGGCCGGCGCGTGTTGCGGGCGTTGCGGGCGACGTCGCCGCCTGTGCTCTACTGCCCGGACTCGTTCGGCCACCCGGCCGCACTCCCCGAGCTCGCGATCGGTTTCGGGTTCAACACGATCATTCTCTGGCGGGGCCTCGGCGGGCGACGGTGGCCCTCCGGCGACGCATTCCGCTGGTCCGCGCCGAGCGGCGCAGCCGCGCTCGTGTACCACCTGCCGAGCGGGGGGTATGACCTCGGTGCGAACCTGCCGGTGTCCGAATCCCAGGCTGCCGAGCGGTGGCGCCAACTGCGCGAGCTCCTCGCGCCGCGGTCACGCCTTGGCATTCTCCTGGTTCACAATGGTGGCGACCACCACGCGCGACAGGCGCGGCGGAACGAAGCGGTCGACGCGCTGATCGCCGCGGCCCGCCCCGAGCCGGCGCGTGCGAGCTCGATCGGCGCGTTCGTCCGCGCCTTCGAGGCTCGCGCCGCCGCAGCCAACCTTCCGGAGATCGCTGGCGAGCTGCGCGACTCCTACGGTTATTCGTGGACGCTCCAGGGCACGTTCGGGACGCGGGCCGCCCAGAAGCGCCAGAACGCGCTCGCCGAGCGTCTGTTGCTGCGAGAGGCCGAGCCGTGGGCCGCGCTCGCGCGCCTCCGGGGCGGGCGTTCGCGTCGCGCGCTCGTCGACGCAGCCTGGAAGACGCTGCTCCAGTGCCACCCGCACGACACGCTCTGCGGCTGCTCACTCGACGAGGTAGCGCACGCGATGGACGCCCGACTCGAGGAGGCGCTCGTCCAGGGCGCGGGTATCCGCGACGACGCTCTCGCCGACGTCGTGGCCCACGATCCCGTCGCTGCTCGCGAGGCGCGGGAGTGCTGGCATAGCGTCGCGATCATACGGAACGCCGCGCCGCGCACGCGGGAAGGCGTAGCTATCCTCCGCCTCAAGTCGTTTCTCGTCGACGAGCCGGTCGGCCATCCGTCGGCCGGCGCGTCGATCTCCCTGCCGCCCCCGCCCGAGCCGGCGCTCCAGGGCGTAGCCATTCAGGTTCTCGCGCAAACCATCGAGCGCGACCGCGTAGAATCCCCGCGCCACTATCCCGACAACGACTTCGTGGCGACGACCGTCGCGGCCGCGTGGGTGCCTGCTGTCGCCGCCTACGGCACTCTCGCCGTCCCGCAAGCGGAACGCGGGACGGCGCCGACCCCGCTGCGTCTCGTCGAGGTCAGCGACCGCTCGATGACGAATGGCCGGCTTCACGTCGAGGTCACCGACGAAGGGGCGGTTCGTGTCCTGAGCTTGCCGGATGGAGTGCCGACGCGGGCCCTGATCGGGATCGAAGATCTGCGCGACGCGGGCGATCTCTACACGCCCGCGCCACGCCCCCCCGCGGCGGAGGTTCGCTTCGACGGTTTCGCCGTCAGACACCGCGGCCCCCTTCGCGGCGAGATCGAGACGCGGTGGACCGTGCGCCGGCCGGACGAAGAGCCCGAGGACGTCGCCCACCTGACCGTTCGGCTGATACTGGATGCCGGCGCCGCATTCCTCCGACTCGGTGTCGAGGGCGTAAGCCTCGCCTTCGACCACCGCCTGCGTCTCGTGGTGCGCACCGCCCTCGAGGACGCGGTGGTGTACGCCGACGCGACCTTCGGGCCGGTTCGGCGCACGCCGCTTGAGGTGCCGCGAGACGACGCGCGGACCGAGATGCCGCCCCCGACGGCTCCGCTGCACCGCTACGTCTCGCTCTTCTCCGAATTGGGGGGAGCGACCGTGTTCAGCGACGGCCTGGGCGAGTGCGAGGTCACCCGTGTCGGCGACGTCGCGATCACGCTCGTGCGTGGCGTCGGCGTCCTTTCGCGAATCGACCTTCCGGAACGACCGGGGCACGCCGGGTGGCCGGAGGAGACGCCATGGGCGCAATCGCCTGGCCCGTTCGAGGCAGCCGTCGCCTACATGCCGCACGAGGGGGCGCGCACCGCTGCAACCATAGACGCCATCGAGCGAGCGGCGGACGACGTGCTCCTGCCACTCACCGGGTCGACCCTCCGTTCCGCGCTCGACGTTCCGCTGCCGACGGCTGGCTTCGAGCTCGACGGCGAGGGCCTCGCGTTTTCAGCGGCCAAGGACAGCGACGACGGCGGGTGGCTCGTGCTGCGATGCGCGAACCTGATCGACGAGCCCCGCACGGGTACTTGGCACCTCGGTTTTCCGGTCCGCGAGGCGCGCCGCTCGCGCCTCGATGAGACGCCCGGCGACCGCCTCGCTGTCACGGACAATGGCGTGTCGTTTGCCGCGCGCCCCCGCGAGATCGTGACGATCCTCGTACGCTGACTGAAGGGATGACAACGGCCCTTACACCCGCTCGCGCAACGTCGCCGCTACCGGGGCTTCGCCCGCCAGTCGGTCCCGCAGCGCGTCGCCGAGCAGCGTACACGCGAGCACCGTCACGACAAGCGCGATGCCGGGAGCGATCGCGACCCACGGGGCGGTGACGATGAGCTCCCGCCCGCCAGCGATCATGTTGCCCCAGCTCGCCTGCGGAGGCTGAATACCCAAACCGAGGAACGAGAGCCCGCTCTCGAGCAGGATCGCGTTACCGACGCCGAGCGTCGTCGCCACGATGGCTGGTCCGAGCGCGTTTGGGAGCGCGTGACGCCAGAGCACACGCCACGGCGGGGCCCCGAGCGCCACCGCCGAGTCCACGTACGGCAGCGCCCGAACACCGAGCACCTCGGCGCGCACCATGCGCGCGACGCCCATCCACCCTGTCGCGACGAGGACGACGAGAACCGTCGTGAGTCCAGGCCGCCACAACGCCGCGCACACGAGCAGCAGCACGAGCCGCGGGATCGCCAGCAACGTGTCGGCCAGTCCCATCGCGACGCGGTCTACTGCACCGCCTCGCCACGCCGCGACGGCGCCGATCAGCGTTCCGACCGCCCCCGCGAGTAACGACCCGAGCACACCTACGGCGAGCGAGACGCGTCCGCCGAGCATGATGCGGACGAACAGGTCGCGTCCGAAGTTGTCGGTTCCGAGCAGGTGGAAGGCGCCGTCGGGATCGCGCGCAAAAGGCGGCAGCAGGCGCAGTCGCAGCACGTCACGAATCGCGAGCGGATCGTCGCTCGCGAGCGCGGGCACGACGGTCACCGCGATCGCGAGAACGGCGAGCGCGAGCAGCGACGTCGTCGTCGCGGGACCAGCCTGCGCGAGCGCGTGCAGCGCGCGCGATGGCGAGATGCGCGTGCTCACGCGCGGCGTCGCGGGTCGAGTGCCGGCAGCGCTAGCTCGGCGCCGAGGTTCGCCGCGATCACGAGCGCCGCGTAGACCACCGTCGCGCCCATGACGACCGGGTAGTCGCGCGCCTGGATTGCGGTGACCATCGCGCGACCCATCCCCGGCCACGCGAAGACGAACTCGACGAACACCGAGCCGGCGACGACGCCCGGAAGCGCTAGCGCGAATAGCACGACGAGTGGCGGCAGCACGTTCGCCAGCACGTGACGGGAGTACACTCGCACGCCCGGCACGCCCTTCGCGCGCGCGGTGCGCACAAAGTCCTGGCCGAGCACGTCGGCGACGCTCGAGCGAGCGTAGCGCGCCACGCCGGCCGCCCCGACGGCGCTGAGGATGCTCACCGGAAGAACCGCGTGACGGATCAGGTCGAGCAGGGCCGGGAAGCCCGTCAGCTCGGCGCCTGGAGTTCGCAGACCGAACGCCGGCAGGCGCAGTGCCGGCGGGAGTCCCCACACGGCCGCGCCGTAGGTGAAAACCGCAACTAAGGCGAGCGCGAGCCAGTATGTCGGGGCCGCGTACACGGCGGTCGTGAGCACGGTCAGCGTGTGGTCGAGCGCGCCGCCGCGGCGCGCGGCTTGAAGGATCCCGATCGGCACGCCCACCGCGAAAGTCAGCGCGATCGACGCGAGTCCGAGCCCGAGCGAAACCGGCAGCGCGTCGCGCAGGACCCCGGCGACCGGCCGGTGCAGCGCGAAGCTCTCGCCGAGATCGCCGCGCAGCAGGTTGCCGATCCACCGTGCATATTGGACGACGACCGGCTGGTCGAGCCCGAGCTCCGAGCGGAGTCGGGTGACGTCCTCGGCCGACGCTCCGGGCGGGATGAGCAGCGCCGCCGCGTCGCCCGGGGCGAGGTGGACGAGGGCGAAGGTGATCGTGACGACGAGCCAGAGGAGGGCGAGTGCGGCGCCGGCGCGGCGGAGCGCGGCCGGCAGAACGGCGGGGAGGCGCACGCGTTGAAGATGCGGCGGGCTGTACGAGCGTCAACCGTCGCGTTCGCGCTCGCCGTCACGTGCGCGGGGTGCGGAGCGCCGCCGCGGCCGGCGGGCGTCGTCGTCTACGCATCAGGATCCGACCTCGAATCCGGGAATCCACTCGTCACCATCCACCCACTTTCTCGCCAGATCCAACGACACGCGCTGTTCGTGACGCTCGCGCGCTACGACACCGCTCTAACAGCCGAGCCGTACGCGGCACGCCAATGGCAATGGTCGCCGGACCGCCGCGCGCTGACCGTGTACCTCCACGCCGGCATTCAATGGCACGACGGTCGGCCGACGACCGCCGGCGACGCGGCGTTCACGATCGAGACGGCGCGCGACCCGGCGACCGGGTACCTGCGCGCCAGCGACCTCTCGACGATCGTGCGCGCGGAAGCGCCCGACGACTCGACGCTCACCCTTCGATTCGCGGCCCCGCAGCCGGCGTTCCCGGCGGTTCTCTGCGAGCTGCCGATCCTCCCGCGGCATCTGCTCGCTGACGTGCCGCGCTCGGAGATGCGCCGCGCAGCGTTCAGCACCGCGCCCGTGGGGAATGGCCCGTTTCGGTTCGTGAGCCGCCGCGCCGGGCAGCGGTGGGTCTTCGCGCGCGACAGCGCTTTCCCCGACGTGCTCGGCGGGCCGCCGAGAGCTGCCGGTCTGGTAGTCGCCGTCGTCGACGAGGCGACGACCAAGTTCGCCGGGCTCGCGAGCGGAGAGTTGGACTTCGCGGGCATCTCGCCGAGCATGGCGGCGCTCGCGAAACGCGACCCATCGATGCGCGTCGTTGACTACCCGGTGCTGTTTTCGACTGCTCTCGTCTTCAACGTGTCGAAGGCGCCGTTCGACGACGCCCGCGTTCGCCGCGCCATCGGCCTCTCCATCGATCGCGACCGGATCGTCCGTGTTGCGTTGGCGGGGTACGGGCGGCCGGCGGGCGGCCCGGTGCCTCCGGAGAACCCGCTCGCCGACGGTTCCGCGCCGATCCGGGACATCGCTACTGCCGATTCGCTCTTCGACGCCGCCGGCTGGCGTCGCGGGCCGAGCGGCCCGCGGGAACGTGGCCACCGCCGCCTCACCTTCGAGCTGCTAACGGTCGGTAGCGGCGACAATGCGCTCGAGCAGCTGGTGCAGGACGACCTCGCCGCTCGGGGCGTGCGCGTCGAGATTCGCCAGGTGGAGATGGGCGCCTTTCTGGCCGCGGCGCGCGAGCGGTCTAAGCGCTTCGACGTACTGCAGACCGGCATCCCGGGTGACCTATCGCTCGCCTATATCGCGGCGATGTACGACTCTCGCCAGGCCGGCAGCGCGCTCGACTACAGCGGCTATCACACGGCGCCGCTCGATTCGCTCTTCGGCGCCGTCCGCTCCGCCCGCGACACCGCCAGCGTGCGGCGCTCCTGGCTTGCCATCCAGGCTGAGCTCGCGCGCGAGGCTCCCGCCGTCTGGATCTACCACTCCCGCGGGCTCGTCGGGATGTCGGTCAGAATCCGCAACGTCCGCATGGACCTTCGCGGCGAGCTGGCAACGGTGGCTTCATGGGAGGTCGATGAGCGTGGGCGACGGCCCGACTCGCCCGCTTTCGGCGGGCGCTCGCGTGGCTCGCGAGGCACCCTCCGGACGGCGCGCCCAGCGGACCGCGCCCCTCGCACCGCGCGCCGCTGATGTCGCTGTTGCTAGCCCCTGACCGTTGGGCCGAGCGGCGCGCGACGGCTGGCGGTCCGCTCGCACCGCTCGCTGACGGTCTCGCGCGTGAGCTCGAGCCACTGCTCGCGGCGGACGTCTACATCCCGCGAGACAAGGCAGTCTTGTCTCGCGAGGGCGGCCGCTGCGCGGCGGACGGCTCGCTGCTCGAGTTCGACCCGTTCGAGCGCAACGAGCACCGCTGCGGGGTCTGCGGTCGCGTCTACCGCGGCGAGTTGCACGAGCGGTTCTGGCTGTACTCGTACCAACTCTGGCTCGCCGAGCGAGCGGTCCACGCGGCAGTGCTGTACCAGCTGCGCGGTGATGAGCGCTACGCCGCGCTCGCGGAAACTATCCTCGCCGGCTACGCGGAGCGTTACCTCGAGTATCCGAACCGGGACAACGTGCTCGGACCGACGCGCGTCTTCTTCAGCACGTACATCGAATCGATCTGGCTGCTCCAGCTCTGCGCTGCGCTCGACATCCTGGAAGGCGCCGGCCGCCGGCGCGTCGGCGGCATCGTTCGCGACCGTTTGATCGAGCCCAGCGCGGCGCTGATCTCCGTCTACAACGAGGGCATCTCGAACCGCCAGGCGTGGAATAACGCGGCGCTGATGGCGGCGGGGGTCGTATTAGGCCGCCCCGCTGCCGCCGATGAGGCGATTTCCGGTGAGGGAGGTTTGATCGCGCATCTCTCTCGCGCGCTGCTGCTGGACGGGACCTGGTACGAAGGCGAAAACTACCACCTCTTCGCGCACCGCGGTCTATGGTACTGCGTGACGATCGCCGAGCGGCTCGGCGTGGCGCTACCACGGGAGCTGGTGGCTCGGTTCCAGGAGGGCTTCGCCACGCCGCTCCTCACCGCGCTCCCGGATCTGACACTCGTGTCGCGCCGCGACTCGCAGTACGCGATATCGCTCCGACAGGTGCGGTTCGCGGAGCTGTGCGAGCTGGGGCTCGCCCGGTCGCGCGACGAGAGGCTCGCGGAGATGCTGCACACGTTGTACGCAGCGAACGTTCCGCGCGCCGAGACGGGTCGGTGGCGCTCGACCGCCGACGTGGAGCGCAACCTCCCGCCGACGGGACTGACGCGCGCCGACCTCGGATGGCGTTCTCTGCTCCACGCCTTGCCGAGCCTTCCCTCACCTGGCCGTACTGGACCCAAGTCCGTGGTTCTCGAAGGGCAGGGGATAGCCGTGCTCCGCCGCGATGGCGGTCAGCTCTATGCCGCGCTGGACTACGGCCACTCGGGCGGCGGTCATGGTCACCCGGACCGACTGAACCTGCTCCTCGCCGACGGCCCGGTGCGCTGGCTCGACGACATGGGCACCGGCTCCTACGTCGAGCGCACGCTGTTCTGGTACCGCAGCACCCTCGCGCACAACGCGCCGATCGTCGACGGACACTCGCAGGAGCGAGTCCACGGCCGGCTGCTCGCGTACGAGGAACGAGGCGCTGCCGGCTGGGTCGATGCCATCGTCGAGGAAACCGCTCCCGGCGTACGTGCGCGCCGCACGCTCATCGTGATGCCGGATTATCTGATAGACGAGGTGAGCTGGGAGGCACCGCAAAGCAGGACGGTCGATCTTCCGTTTCACGTCGACGGCGACCTCCGTGGCGGGTCGGCTTGGCGCGACGCGACGCTATCGGGCGGTAGCGCGCCGGAAGACGGGTTCGAGTTCGTGCGGGACACGCAGCTCTCACCGGCCGAGGCGGGGCAGGCGATGTGTCTCTCGGCCACCGCCGGCGGAAAGCATCTCGACGCGTGGCTCCAGGCTGACGGACCGGCCGAATGGTGGCGCGCCATCGCCCCCGGCCCACCTGGAACTGGGGAACGGCGATTCCACCTTGCGCGGTTGCGCGGTCGGACGGGGGTGCTCCGCTCGGTCTGGAGCTGGGCCGGATCGGTCACGTCCGTCTGCTTCGATGCCGGCCGGGTGCAGGTCATGCTCGGCGATGCTACACACCACGTCCATTCTCGGCGCGCGCACGGGTGGCACGTCGACTTTGTCGCGGCGGGCGCGCGCAGCAGCATCGACCTCGGCGGCCTCCGCGACGCTCCGCCTGCTCCGCCGGCGGCCGTCGGCTTATATGGGGACGCGACAACCGCGCCCCGTGGGGCGGCCAGCGACCCAATCGTGCTGCCGCGTCTCCCGCGCGGCCTCGACAGGGCCTCGCCGGCTAACGGGGCCGCGGCCAACCGGAACGGCGTACGCAGCTTCTCGATCGGCGAGCCTCATTACCGGCGCTCCGAGGAGAGCTGGCACGACGCCGGCGCACCCGCCGCGACCTTCACATTCGCGTGGACTGGGACGGAGTTGCACATCGAGACGGACGTCGAGAAAGCCGGCGAACCCGTATTCGTCGGCGCCGACGCGGTGAACCCCTACGACAACGAGCAGCCGGACATCAACGGCGACGGCGTCCAGCTGTACCTGCGAACGCGCGAGTCGGCCGGTGCGTGGGTGCTCGTGCCCGACGCCCCGCGTAACTCGGTCCGCGTGCGCGCCGTCCCCGGGTGGGGAGAGCTGCCGCCGCCCCGCGCGACGTGGCGGCGGACGGAGCGCGGGTACGCGGTGCACATCGTCGTCACCGTCTGCGACTCGCCCCCCGTCGCCCCGCTGCGCGTCGAACTCGACGCGATCGTGAATGAAAGCACCGCCGGTCGCGCGCGCCGCCGCGGCCAGCTCGTGTTGAGCGGCGCCGGCGGCGAGTTCGTCTACTTGACCGGCGACCGCCATGATCCGAGCCGGCTCCTGCCCTTCGTACTCGACTGATGATCGCGTCGATCCTCTCGAGGGTCTGCGTCGTCATGTACGAGCCGCAGGATTACGTCAACATCGCGGCGACCGCGCGCGCGATGCAGAATATGGGCGTAGACTGCCTGCGACTGGTCCGACCAGTGCCGTACGACCCGTACCGGCTCGAAGGTATCGCGCACAGCGCTGGCCCGGTCATCGAACGGATCCGGACATTCGAGACGTTCGACGAGGCAGTGGCGGACTGCGTGTACGCCGTCGGCTTCACCGCGCGCCGCCGCGCCGCGAAATGGCGGATCATCGACCCGAAAGAGGCCGCCGTCGAGCTTCTCGAGCGCGCGCACGACGGGCCGGTGGCGATCGTGTTCGGGCGCGAGGACAACGGGCTGCCCAACAACGTGCTCGACCGGCTCCACGCGGCAGTCACGATTCCGACGACCGAGCACTCCTCGCTCAACCTCGCCCAGGCGGCGCTGATTGGACTCTACGAGCTCCACCTCGCGGCCGGCGACGCGACGCGGGCGCTCCCGCCCCCGCGCAAGGCGACACCGCCGCCCACCGCGGCCGAGCTCGAGCAGTTCTTCACCGATGCCCAGCGTGCGCTGCACGCGATCGACTTCTTCAAGACGCGAAACGTCGAGCACATCATGCGCAGCGTGCGCTCGCTCACCGTGCGGGCGGCGCCCGATTCACGCGAGCTCTCGCTCCTGCGATCGATCGCGCTCGAGGTGATCAACTACCTCGTGCGGACCGGGCGCACTTGACTCTTGCGGTCACGAAACAATTCTTCACGCCATGGTCTTCCGCCGTTTATTCGAGCGTCGCGAGGCGGCGCCGACCGAGGCGCCGTCGGCGGCCGCGGCCGACGTCGAGGACGAGACCGCGGTCGACGAGAAGGTCGTCGACGACGCGGCGCCCGAGGATGTCGCCGACGTCGACTGGCGCGATCGCGCCGCGCGGTGGATGCCGACTGGCGCGTCCACCGGGAGCAAGCGTGCGGAGGCGCTCTACGGTAGCGCCGATGCCGCCGGTCCGACGCACTTCGCGCGCGCGATGGGATGCCGCGTCGTCGACGCCGCCGGGGCCACGTACGTTGACTGTACGATGGCTCTCGGCGCCGTCGCGCTCGGATATGCCGAGCAACGCGTTACACACGCGGTGGTCGAGGCGGCAGCGGCAGGGAACGTCGCCGGTCTGTCCAGCGTCCGTGAGGTCGAGCTCGCGGAGCGACTGTGCAGCGTCATTCCCTGCGCCGAGCAGATCCAGTTTCTCAAGACCGGCGCGGAAGCGGTGGCCGCGGTGGTGCGACTCGCCCGGACGTACACAGGCCGTGACGTCGTTGTGTCGAGCGGGTACTTCGGGTGGCTCGACTGGGCCAGTGACGCCCGCGGCGTGCCGAGCGGCGTGCGGCGCGACGTCCGTCGCGTGCCGTTCGACGACGTAGGTGCGCTCGAGCGGGCGGTGGCCGAGGCGGGCGCGCGACTGGCCGCCGTCGTGATCGAGCCGGTGATCGAGCGATTGCCGTCGGCCGATTGGATCGCGCGCGCGCGCGCTCTCTGCGACGAGACAGGCGCTGCGCTCATCTTCGACGAGATCAAGACCGGGTTCCGCCTGCGCCCCGGCGGATACCAGGAGCTTGCCGGCGTCACACCCGACCTCGCGACGTTCGGGAAGGCGCTCGCCAACGGCTACCCGCTTTCGGTCGTCGGCGGCCGGCGAGACCTCATGCTCGCCGCACGAGACACGTGGATCTCCTCCACACTTGCCAGTGAGTCGACCGCGCTGGCCGCGGCGTGGGCCGTCCTCGATTGGCACGATCAGGCTGACATCTGCGAGGCACTCGCGACCACGGGCCGCGATCTCCGCGACGGTGTGCGCGTGGCGATCGACGCGAGCGGCATCGGCGGGGTCACCGTAGACGGCATCGATCCGATGTGGCTGATCCGCTTCGATGATCCGAAGCGAGAGACGCGGTTCCTCGAGCTCGCCGCGCAGGAAGGCGTCCTCTTCAAGCGCGGTGCCTACAACTACGCATCCGTCGCGCACGATGAGGAGACCATCCGCGAGGTCGAAGCCGCGGCGAGCGCGGCCTTCGTCGCGCTGCGTGACGAAGAACAGGCGAGCGAGTGAAACGGCCCGAGGGCGCTAGTCCGCAGTCCGCAATCCAGAGCCGACCGACGCCTCTCGCGGGTGACCAGCCCCTGGTCGACGTCCACGCACACTTTTATCACGCCCACGCCGGGCGCGCGGATTGGTCGGAACTGAACGCAGCGCGGTTCCGCGCCGGTGATCGGATCGGCATCACCTGGCACGTCGCGTCGGTGCTGGGAACCTACGGCCACCGCTCGCCGACGTACTTCCCGTCGCCCGATGACGTCGTGCTCGGGAATGAGGCAATGGTGGAGATCGCCGAGCGAGAGCCGACTCGCGTGCGAATGTACGCGACCGTCAACCCCAACTACACGGCGCACGCGCTCGCTGAGATCGAGCGCTGCACCGCCCGGGGCGCTGTCGGCATCAAGCTGCTCGCGAGTCGCCGCGCCGACGATCCCCTGCTCGACCCGATCGCCGAGCTTGCGGCCGAACGGGGCCTGCCGATTCTCCATCACATCTGGCAGCACCGCCGCCGTGAGTGGCCGTCGCAGGAGATCTCCGACGGCGCCGACCTCGCGCGGCTGGCCGCGCGGCACCCGCGCGCGACTTTTATCCTCGCGCACATCGGCGGCGGCGGCGACTGGTCGCACACCTTCCCGGCGATCGCCGAGCACCCCAACGTCGTCCCCGACCTCTCGGGCAGCGGCGTCGACCGCGGCATGCTCGACGCCGCGCTCGACGCCCTCGGTCCGCGGCGCCTGTTGTGGGGCTGTGACCTCACGATGGAGACTGGCCTCGCCAAGCTCCGCGCGCTCGACGCCATCGGCCTGGCGCGCGAGCAGATGGAGCTCATCCGCTGGCGCAACGCCGTGCGGATTTTTCCGCCGAACACGTTTCCAGGTCTTGGCGAGCGCGCGGCACCGGGCGTCTCGTCACCCAAGAAAGCGGCCCGCAGGACCGCCGTCCAAACTACTGATAGCTGATCGCTGATAGCTGATAGCTTTGCCGCCGCAGGCGGCGACCGACAGCTGACAGCTGATAGCTGCTCTTCAATGTTCGACGCCAACACGTTCATCGGCCCTTACCCGTACCGCTACGTCCCGCACCCGGACGCGGACGTCCTCGTGCGCGTGCTCGAACGTGAGGGCCTCGGTGGGGCGTGGGTCGGACACCTCCCGTCGGCGTTCTACCGAGACCCCACACCCGGCAACGCGGCGCTTTTCACCGCGCTCGCGTCGTACGCCGACGTGCTGCTGCCCGTGCCCACGATACGCCCCGATTGGCCGCGCTGGCGGAGCGCGCTGGAGGACGCGGCTCGGCTCGGCGCACCGGCCATTCGCGCGTATCCGCCGCAGTGGGGGATGGGCCCGCATGACGCCAACATGCTCGCGCTCGCTCGGGCGTGCGGCGAGCTGGGCCTCGTGCTCGTCCTCACGGTCCGGTTCGAGGATCTGCGGCAACGCCACTCACTCGACAGCGCGGGCGACCTAACCGCGGCCGCCGTTCGGGTACTTGCGCGCGTCAGCGTGAGTACACGCATCGTCGTCACCGCTGCCGGGCGCGACATGGTCGAGGAGGTGCATTGGGGCCTCACGCCGGAGGAGCAGGCGCGCGTGTTCTGGGACATCTCGTGGCTGTGGGGCCCGCCCGAGGATCACCTCGCGAGGCTCCTCCGCACGGTCGGCGCGCCACGGTTTGTATACGGAACGCAGTGGCCAATGCGGCTCGCGCAAACGCCGCGCGCGAACCTCGATCTGCTCCCTGACGACGTCGCCGCTCCTGCGCTCACTGACGTACAGTCGCTCGCGCGCGCGGCGCGCGCAGCGTCGGCGGCCGCATCTTAGCGTCGGCGCCCGACGCGGGCGCGTATCGTGCATCGCGCCGACCGGCGTTGTGCGGCGGTCGGTACGCAACGTATCCCACCGCTTGCGGAGCGTGGCCGACCTGGTCAGATTCCGTCGCCACGGTCTTGTGAAATCGTTCACAAAGTCGCGGCCTCGACCCGTGTCTCCCTGCCACTGCTCCCATTCGCGATGACGACGCGAAGGATGTGGACTGCGATCCCGGGCCTCGCCGCGCTCGTCGCCGGCGCTCTCGCGCTATCGGCCTACAGCGGCGCATCGTCGTCACAGGGACGCGGACCCGAGCAGCCGATCGCCTTCCCCCACCCGGTTCACGTCCAGAGGCTGGGCATGAACTGCTTGTATTGCCACTACACGGCAAACAAGTCGCCCGACCCTGGCATGCCCGCCGTGTCGACCTGCATGGGTTGCCACCTGATCATCGGCCCTCAGCGACCGGCCTCCGACATCGGGCCCGCGCGCACCAGCGCAGAGCTGCAGAAGCTCCACCGCTACGCCGACCTCGCAGGCGGGGGTCGGAATGCGCGACCGATTCCGTGGGAACGCATCCACAAGGTGCCGGACTACGTCAACTTCCCGCACATGCGTCACGTGAACGCCGGCGTGACCTGTCAGGCGTGTCACGGCGAGATCCAGAACATGAACCGCGTCTATCAGTACTCGTCGCTGAACATGGGCTGGTGCGTCCGCTGTCACATCAACGGCTACGACCCGCAGGAAGGCCTCCGTCTCGCAGGCGCCGCAGATCGGTCCGCCGTTCGACCGGTCTCACAGCAGGGAGAAGTGGGCTCGCCGCAGGACACCGGCGGCGCACAGAAGGGCGTCTCGCCGGCCGAGTCGGCGGCCGCCGCGAGCCAGGCGCCCGCCGCGCAGACTCCCGCTGCGCCGGGTGCCGCGTCGCGCGCCCCGGGCTCGATCGCCGCGACCCCGCAGCGCGCCAGTCAGGCGGGCACGCGGCGATACGCAAGGTACGACTGCGCAAATTGTCACTTCTGATGCTACGGCAGGGTGGAGAGTGGAGGGCTGATGGCAGAGAACGCTCCCCGGTGCCGAGCAGTTCCTCGTCGGCGCTCGCTCCAACCTCGGCCCTCCACACTCCACCCTCGCTCGCACGGCCTCGATGAGCAACGAAGCCCACGCCAAAGGCATCAAGCGGCGCGACTTTCTCAAGATCGTCGGCGTGTCAAGCGCCGCAGCGACGACGGTCGGGTGCACGTCCGAGGAAGTCGGCAAGCTCATCCCGTACCTCGTCTCGCCTGACCAGACGGTCCCCGGCGTCTCCAACTACTACGCGACGACGTGTCGCGAGTGTTCGGTTGCCTGCGGCGTGATCGCCGAGACGCGCGACGGGCGCGTGACGAAACTCGAGGGAAATCCGGCGCACCCCGTGAACCGCGGCGCACTCTGCGCGCGCGGGCAGGCGGCAGTGCAGGGCCTCTACAACCCTGACCGGTTCCGCGGTCCGATGGTGAAGCGCGGCTCGCAATGGTCGCGCACGACGTGGGACGAAGCGCTCAACATTCTCTCGCAAGGGATCGCACAGGTGCGCGCCGGCAACCAGGCCGGTAACGCCGTCTTCCTCAATCAACACGAATCGGGAAGCTTCCCCGCGTTTCTCGACGCGTGGCTCGCGGCGCTCGGTATGCGGCCCCACCTCAGCGTCGACTTCGAGGCCGACCACGCGGCCATGGAGGCGCACCGGCGCACCTACGGGGTCGCCTGGCCGCGCTTCGATTTCGCGGCCGCGCGCCTCATCGTCTCGTTCGGCGCGGACTTCCTCGACCACTGGGGCGCGTCGCTTCCGCAGCAGCTCGACTTTGCCGACGCGCGCGCGAAGCTGACCGCGGCGCCCCGCTTCATCTACGTCGGCCCAAGACGATCGCTCACCGGCCTGAACGCCGATCGCTGGATCGCGTGCCGTCCGGGTGGCGAGTTGGCGATCCTCAACTTCGTCCGCGGGCAGGGGAGCGCGCAGGAGGCTGCCACGGCGAGCGGCGCGCCGGCCGCGGCGCTCGAGGAGCTCGCGCGCGAGTTGGGGACGGCACGCCCGAGCCTGATCCTCGCCGGCTCGCGGAGCGCGAACGCGCTCGACGTCGCGCTCGCCGCGGCGGCGCTCAACCAGTCGCTCGGCAACGTCGGGACGACGATCCGCGCCGGGGACGGCTACAGGGCACACGAGGGCGTCGCGCGCTTCGACACGCTGCTCGCGGTGACCGAACAGATGCGAAGCGGCGCCGTGCCTCTTGCGTTCGTCCGCGGTGCAAACCTCGCGTATCACCTCCCGCCGCAGGCGCGATTCGCGGAAGCCTTCGCTCGCGTGCCACTAAAGGTCAGCTTCTCCGCCTATCCTGATGAGACGTCGGAGCTCTGCGACCTCATCCTCCCCGACCTCCACCCGCTCGAGCAGTGGGGCGACGCGGAGCCGGTTCGCGGCACGCTCTCGCTGCAGCAGCCGGCGATGGACCCGGTCTTCGCAGAGACACGCCCGACGGCCGACGTGCTGATTCAGCTCGCGAAACAAGATCCCACGCTCGCCGCCCGCTATCCGTACAATGACTATCGCGCCTGGCTGACCGGCCGGTTCCCGGGCGGCGCGACCGCGTTCGCCGCGGCGCTCCAGCGCGGCACCGCTCCGGGGTCCGCTGCTCCTCGCGCCGTCGCACCCGCGCCGACGGCTGCGCCGCGCCCCGCGCCGGCGCTCACGCCGCGGGGCGAATTCTCGTTCGTCGCGTACACGTCACCCGTTGTCGGCGACGGCCGCGGCGCGAACAAGCCATGGCTCCAGGAGCTGCCGGACCCGGTGAGCAAGGTTTGCTGGAGCTCGTGGGTCGAGGTCCATCCCGAGACGGCAGTGCGCCTTGGCATCGAGCGCGGCGATATCCTCGAGGTGCGCACTGCGGCCGGCACCGTGCGCGCGCCGGCGTACCTCTACCTCGGCATTCGCCCGGACACCGTGGCCATGGCGCTCGGCCAAGGCCACAAATCCCCGTCGAAGCGGAACTGGTTCGACTGGGAGGACGACGACGTTCAGTGGGGCTACGGTCGCTACGCGCGCAACATCGGCACGAACGCGCTCGACGCGCTCGCTGCGACCACGGACGCCGCCGGCGGACTGGTCCTCGATGTCGGAGGCGCGACCATTCGGAAGACCGGCGATCGTGTCACGCTGCCGTCCACGGAAGGCTCGGCGCGGCAACATGGCCGCGGTATCGCGCAGGCCCTCCTCGTCACGGAGCTCGGCGGCCTGCGCGTCGCCGGAGGTGCCGAGCACGCGGAGGAGATCGCACCCGGCGGCGGCCAGGGTCGAACCGAGAGCGGGACGGGCGCCTCGCGTGGGCGACAGGGGCAACCGGCTGGAACCGGCGCGTCGACCCAGGGCCCAGCCGCCGAGGGCCAGCACGGCGGCGGTCACGACATCCCTGGGTCCGCGGACCATCGATTCTACCCGGGACTCCGTTCCCCCGTCGCCGCCGACGCCCAGGGCGAGCTGGGGGCTCCGACCGCGCGCGACCGTGGTACCGCGAAGGGCATGTACGATCCGAATCACCCGAGCGGCATGGCCAAGCGCCGCTGGGCGATGACGATCGACCTTGCGCGCTGCACAGGCTGCTCGGCCTGCGTCACCGCGTGCTACGCTGAGAACAACATCCCGACCGTCGGTGCGCCGTGGCAGAATGCGTCGGTGTTCGCGGTGGAGCGGCCCGGGTTCAACATCACGCGCGGCCGTGAGATGAACTGGCTGCGCATCGAGCGCTACTTCGAGGGGAACGAGGACGCGCACGCCGGGGTGGACTTCGAGACGCGCTTCGTCCCGATGCTCTGCCAACATTGCGGCAACGCGCCGTGCGAGCCGGTCTGCCCGGTTTACGCGACCTACCACGCGCCGGACGGACTCAACGTCCAGGTTTACAACCGCTGCGTCGGCACGCGGTACTGCTCCAACAACTGCCCGTACAAGGTCCGCTACTTCAACTGGTTCGGTTACGGTGAGCCCGACCGGAAGCAATACGCCTTCCCCGAGCCGTTGAACTGGCAGCTCAACCCGGACGTGACGGTCCGCGGAAAGGGCGTGATGGAAAAGTGCACGTTCTGTGTTCAGCGCATCCGCGAGGCGGAAAACCGCGCCGCCCTCGAGCAGCGGGAGCTCGCGCCTGACGAGTTCACGACGTCGTGCGCGGCGGCGTGCCCGTCACGGGCGATTGTCTTCGGCGATGCGGCGGACCCGAATTGGAGCGTCACGAGACTCGTCGGCGATGCGCGCGCCTATCACGTCTTCGAGGAGCTGAACACGTACACGGCCGTGGTCTACCTCAAGAAGGTCAATCACCCACAACCGGCGGCGCGGTAAGGACCTCGCATGGCAGCCACCGCAGCGCCGCTCCCGCATCGCGAGCCGGCTGAGCCGAGCGGCCGTCCGAACGTCCCGAGCGCGGTTGTCCGCCTGCCCGCGGTTCGCGATTACGAGCAGGTAGACCGCGAGATCATCGCCACACTCCGGCCCAGCCTCGGCTGGTTCGCGGCGCTCGGTATCGCCGTGCTCTGCCTGCTCATCGGCATCGCGAGCTGGATGTACCAGATCTACGAGGGGCTCGGCGCGGCGGGCTACCACCCGCCGACGATGTGGGGCGTCTACATCATCACGTTCGTGTTCTGGGTCGGCATCGGACACGCGGGAACGCTGATCTCCGCGATTCTGTACCTCTTCCGCGCCGGCTTCCGCACGTCGATCTACCGCGCGGCCGAGGCGATGACCGTCTTCGCCGTCATGACGGCGGGACTCTTCCCGATTCTCCACCTCGGCCGGCCCTGGAAGTTCTTCTGGCTCATCCCATACCCGAACTGGCGGCTGATCTGGCCGCAGTTCAAGAGCCCGCTCGTTTGGGACGTCTTCGCGATCCTGACGTACCTCACCGTCTCGAGCACGTTCCTCTACATCGGCCTCATTCCTGACATCGCCGTGCTGCGGGACCGCGAGACGAATCCGATCCGCAAGCGGATCTTCGCCATTCTCTCGCTCGGCTGGCGCAACTCGGACCGCGAGTGGCGGCACTTCACACGGGCGTATCTGTTCCTCGCCGCCTTCTCGACGCCGCTCGTGCTCTCGGTGCACTCGGTGGTGTCGTTCGACTTCGCGATGGCGCTGACGCCGGGGTGGCACGCGACGATCTTCCCGCCCTACTTCGTCGCCGGCGCGATCTTCTCCGGACTCGGGATGGTCTTCACGATCATGATCCCGCTCCGGAAATACTTCCGGCTGCAGCACTACGTGACGCTCAACGACCTCGACGCGGCGGCGAAGATGTGCCTGTTCACGTCGCTCGTCGTGGGCCTCGCGTACCTCACGGAGTTCCAGATCGCGTGGATGAGCGGCAACAAGGTCGAGCAGGAGTACTTCTGGAACCGCGTCTTCGGGCAGTGGGCGTGGGCCGCGTGGATCATGCTCATCTGCAACATGGTCCTGCCGCTGTCGCTCTTCTCGCAGAAGCTCCGGCGCAACCCGACGTGGCTGTTCGTCCTCTCGCTGTTCATCAACCTCGGGATGTGGTTCGAGCGCTACGTGATCGTCGTGCCGTCGCTCTCGCACGAGTTCGAGCCGTGGCAGTGGGGCGGCTACGCGCCGACGTGGGTCGATTACAACATCCTCCTCGGCAGCTTTGGCTGGTTCTTCATGTGGTTCCTCCTCTTCATCAAGCAGCTTCCCGTGATGGCGATCGCCGAGCTGAAGGAGGTCGTCCCGCCGCGCGTGCGGGGCGCGCCGGACGCGCGGCACGCGATGCGTGAGGGCTTCGCCCATCCGGCAGTGCAGGATCAGCGGCACGGCACCGAGCCGCGGAGGACGACCTGATGGCCATCGGTGTCATCGCGAGGTTCCGTGAGATCGACGCCGCAGTCGCCGCGATCGGCGAGTTACGCCGGCAGCGGTTCTCCGAGATCACGGTATACACACCGACGCCGCGGCACGAGTTCGAGCACGCCCTAGAGTCGCCGGAGAGCCCGGTGCGTCGGTTCACGCTCATCGGCGGCCTGCTCGGCGCCACGTTCGGGTATTGGATCGCCATTTGGGCTTCGGACTACTGGCCGCTCGTCGTCGGCGGCAAGCCGATCGCGTCGTGGGTTCCGTACACGATCTTCGGCTTCGAGGTGATGGTGCTTGTGGGCTCGCTCGCGACCGTGTTCGGCTTGTTCGCCAATTCGCGGGTCCCGCGGCTGACAATGACCGTCGGCTACGATCCCCGCTTCAGCCATGGTGACTTCGGCGTCTGGGTGGCAACGACGCCTGACCGGGCCACCGAGGCGACTGAGATACTTCGCCGCAGCGGTGCGGCGGAGGTGCGGAGTGAGAGGTAGACGGCAAGTCGGGAGTTTCGAGCTTCGAGCTTCGAGCTGGAGGTGGCCGCTCTCGAAACTGGAAACTCGAAACTCGAAACTCCTCCGCTCCCTGCTGCTCACGGCGCTTGTACCGACCGTCTCCGCCTGCTCATGGTTCACCGACTTCAAGGACCAACCGAAGATGGAGCCGTGGGAGTCAGTGGCCGATTCAGTGCCGCCGCGCGGCAATCCGCAGAACTCGGTGCCGGTGCAGGGCGGGCTGCCAGGATTCGTCGTCTCGCGCCAGCCACTACCGGGAACGATCGACTCCATGGCGGCACTCGCCAATCCGGTCGCGGCAGACGCGCGGTCACTCGAGAACGGACGCAAGCTGTACCAGATCAACTGTACGGTCTGCCACGGGGCGAGCGGGCAGGGGAACGGGCCTGCCGTGCGGTACGGCATGGCGGGCATCGCGCTTGTCAACGACCGCGTCCGTGAGCTCAGCGACGGGTACATCTGGGGCATGATCCGGAACGGCCGCGGGCTGATGCCCCCGTACAACCGCATCGAAGAGCCCGAGCGCTGGGACATCGTCAACTACCTGCGCGGGCTCCAGGGTCGCTTCCAGGTGGACACGACGATGCCGCCGCCAGGCGTCACCGGCAACGCACTCCCGGGCGCGTCCGTCAGCGCGCCGACCCGGCCGGCGCCCTATTTCAACGCGGTTCGCCCGAGCACGGGCCCCGGCGGATCGGAGCGAGGAGCAACCGTCCCTCCCGCGTCGCCAGCCGACACGGCTGCCGCGCACCCGCCTTCCGACACGGGTGCGGCGAGAGGAGGCCGTCGACCGTGAGCACGCACGAGCAGTACGTGCCGACGCGCGAGGAAGCGGTCGCCCTCGCGGCCGCGTCCACACCGCTGCCGAAGGTGCTTGGCACGGTGAGCGTCGCCCTCGCGGTAATCGGAGCCGTGGCGTTCATTGCCGGCGCCATCCTCGCGCCCGAGCGCGCCTGGCGGGCGTTCCACGCCAACTGGCTCTTCTGGTCCGTGCTCTCGTCGGCGGGCGTGACGTTCGTCGCCGTGCAGCGGATCACGACGGCGCGCTGGTCGCGCGCGATTATCCGCTTCATGGAAGGCTACGTCGCCTTCCTCCCCGTCGCGGTCGTCCTGCTGCTCCTCACGCTGTCCGTCGGGGCGCGGCACGTCTTCCCGTGGATGGTCGAGTCGCCGCCGGTGCCGGAGAAGGCGCTGTACTTCGGCCGCGGATTCTTCACCGCGCGGGTGCTTCTGACGGTCGGAGCCATCACGGCGCTCAGCCTCTTGTACATCTACACGTCGGTCCGTCTCGACGTCGCGCAGATGCAGGAAACCGGCGCGCGTTGGGCCGAGAACCTCCGAGCTCGCATGCGCCGTGGCTGGACCGAGGAGCGCCGCGAGATTCACTCGACGCACTCCCTGCAGGGCAAGCTGTCGGTCGCGCTCGCGCTGCTGTTCGCGTTCGGATGGTCGGTGTTGTCGTGGGATCTCTCGATGGGCCTCTCGCTGCACTTCCAGAGCGCCCTCTATGGCTGGTGGTTCTTCATGGGCGGGTGGCTCTCCGGGCTGGCACTGTTCACGCTTCTGACGCTGCTCTGGCGCCGGCATCTCGATCCCGCGCACCGGCTCATCACCGAATCGCACTTCCACGACCTCGGGAAGCTCGTCTTCGCCTTCACGGCGTTCTGGGGCTACCTCACCTTCGGTCAGTACCTCGTCATCTGGTACGGCAACCTCGGCGAGGAAACGCACTGGCCGCGGCTGCGTCTCATCGCGCCGTGGAAGCCGGTCACCCTGACGGCGGTCACGCTCGTGTTCGTGCTTCCGTTCTTCGGACTCATGTCGCGCGCCGCGAAGCTATTCAAGCCGACGCTCGTGCTCTTCGCCGTGTCGAGCCTCGTTGGCATCTGGCTCGTGCGCTACCTAGAGGTCTATCCTTCGCGCTACGGCGAAGTCGACGCGCTCCCGTTCGGCCTCTGGGAGATCGGCGTGACGATGCTCTACGCGGGGCTGTGGGGCGTCAGCTACCTCGCGTTCATGAACGCCTTCCCGCGCATCCGCGTGACGCTCCTGACGTCACCGTTCCGCGACGAGGTCCAGGTCCCGGTCGACCCGGAGACCATGGAGCCGCTACCGGCGCATGAGTGAGGAGGGAGGCGGGAGGCGGGAGGCGGAGGAGAGAGGGTGAAGAAACGGACTCGGCCCACGCGAGTGCGTGGGCCGGCTTGTCTCTCCCGCCTCCCTCCTCCTTCCTCTCTCCTCCTTCCTCCCTACAACGCTTTCTTCAGCAGCTCCTCTAGCTTCGCCTTCGGCACTGCCCCCGTCTGCCGCGCGACCTCGGCGCCGCCCCGGTAGACGATCACCGTCGGGATACCCCGGATACCGAGGGCGGTCGACGTGTCCTGGGCCAGATCCGTGTTGAGCTTCGCGACCAGCGCGCGGCCCTGGTACGCCGCGGCGATCTCGTCAACGTACGGCGCCATCATCTTACAGGGTGCGCACCAGTCGGCGTAGAAATCGACGAGGATGGGGACCTCGCTCTCCTTGATCGTGCGGTCGAACGTCTCCTCGCTCAGCGGGACCGGACGGTCGAGCAGTATCGGCCGCGAGCACTTGCCGCACTTCGGTCGGTCGGAGACCCGGCCCGCGTCGACTCGGTTCCAGGTAAGGCAGAACTGACACTGAAGCGTCACACGCTTACCAGCGCCGGTCGCCGCGCTCGCCGTTGTAGTTTCGGCCATTCGTCTCCTCCTCGACAGTCGCGACGCCGACGGCGTCGATCCGCCTCGTGATCGAGGCCCAAGATGTTATATTACAAGCCACTCCAAGGGGCGGTAGCTCAGCTGGAGAGCACCTGCCTCGCCAAACCACTTGTGGAAGCGGCGGTTTGGCAACTGAGCGGCCTAAGGACCCGGCTTTCGGCGTAAGGGTGCGAGCGGTGATGACCGTTTCGCACCCTTGTGCGTCTCGCGTACAGGCCGACGTGTATAGGGTCCGAGTACGAAACGCGTATCTGAACCACGAGCAGGAACGCCGATGACCAGTTCGTCGCGCAAAGGTTCGCCCGATCGCAACGACGTGTATGCCGACGTGCGCGGCCGGACGGTGCACGGCACATACTCAGTGACCGGTGGGTGGGTCGAGGTCATCGCCGACAACGGTCAGTACAAGACCGCCCAGATCGGCGACTCGTCCGTCGACGAAGTCGCAGAGCGCCTGTTGTATGAGCTGTACGCGAGGGGAAGCGGCGCGGTAGACTGAGCAGGGCGATTGTTGGAGTGGTTGAACTTCACTATTTTGCACTACTTACGGGGCGGTAGCTCAGCTGGGAGAGCACCTGCTTTGCAAGCAGGGGGTCGCCGGTTCGATCCCGGTCCGCTCCATGTCTCAAGTGAAAAGCGCGGCGCTCCGTCGAGTCGCCGCGCTTTCGTATCTCGGACACAATCGCGCGCGCCGGCCTCCTCCGTACGCGAGCGTTCATAGGCGTATCTCTTGCGAGCGCCCGCGACCCGAGACGCATCAGGATTCAGGGATTGATCCAACCACACCAGGATGAGAAAGGAGGAGCTCAGAGCTGTGCGGCCCGTCGACCGGTTTTATCGCGTGAGATTCACCGACGAGCAGACGATGCGTGAGTGGGCTCGGCGAGTTCAGGAGTTCGCGACGAGGGCGGAAGGGCTCGAGAGCGGTGCTGTCGAGCCGCGCCCAGTCATCTTCATGCCCTTGATACCGCGGCGCGGCCGGAAGGCGTTCGCCTATGTGAGCGACGGCGCCCGCGAGCTGGCTGTCGGCCTCACCAAGGGCGTGGAGCTAGACGAGGCCGCCGCGAGACTGCGCGAGCTGCCCGAGGGTCTGAGCCTGCTCTGCGGCGACGGCCGTGACGTAGCTGCCTACGAGCGCCGACTATCGCGCCAACCCAGTCGATCGGGCTGACGCAGATCCCGGTCACGCCTTTGCGTTGCGAAGCCTGGGCACCGTGTGGCGCCCGGGCTTCGCAGTTGGTAAACCGTGCGGTGCGAAGCGCGCCCTGCCGGCTACCGCACCTCGGTCTATTATTCGCCGGTCTTCCGCTCCGACGTCAGCATGTCCAAGACGCTTCAAGCCGGGCACTCGCTGCACGCCTTACCCGCGCGACGGGCGCGCGGCACCATCCCCGTCGCGCTCGCGGTGTCTGCGCTGCTCTCGGCCTCGCTCGCGCAGCCGCTCGCCGCTCAGCTCTACGCGCACCGGACGCTCGTTCCGGTCCCGCTCGATGACACGACGCGATCGGTCGGCTTTCTCCCCGCGATCGACTATTTCGCCGACGTGCAGCGCAGCTCCGGCTCTGCGGGCGATGACCGCGCGTGGGGGATCCGGCTCGCAGGGACGGCGGAGGTGTGGCGCGTCCGGCGCGGCACGTCAATCCTCGTCTCAGCGGCGGACGAAGTCGCCGCGAACTCGCTGAAGGATGGCGGCTTCAACCCCCGCGGAATCTCGTGGGAGCTCGGGCTCGCGATCGTTCATCGCTTCGCCGCGTTCGACTGGCAGGTCGGCTTCGTCCACATCTGCCGCCACGAGATCGACAACACCGATCATCCGAGGATTCAGGCCACGCCGCCCGACTACGTGCCGACCGAGCGAACGATGTCGGCGAACGGCCCGCGCGCGGCGATGATTCTGCGCCCCACCGGTCTCGGGTCCGTTCTTGGGCGACGCATCCACCTCCGCGCGGTTGTTGCCGCCGAGAGTTACCACCACAAGTGGGACGGCCGAGCGGCCGCGGACACGACGGCGTCGATGGCGTTCGATTCTTGGATGCGGGCGCAGGGGGCGGCGTCAGCGGCCGTGCGGCTCGAGGCGGAGGCGTGGCGGCGCAGCGCGGTCTTCGTCCGCGCTTCGGGCATCGGGGTCTTCTTTCGTGCGGCGCCGAACCATCCCGTCACAGCAGCGATGCGCGGCAACCACCGCTTAGAAGCCGGTTGGCGTATGCCGGGAACGGGCGCCGCGATGGAGATCTACCTGGCAACCGAGCGCCTCTTCGACGACATCATGATGCCCGACCCCCGTCCGTCGACGATGACCGGCATCGGCATTCGGCTCTCGGAGCGGACGCACTTCTAGCGGAGGAGGGAGGAGGGAGGATGGAGGAGGGAGGGAGGTGGGAGCGGCCAAACCGGTAGCGATGTCCCTCCCCCGTCCTCCACCCTCCCTCCTCCCTCCTCTTTCCCTCCCCACCTCCGTTAGCGGGCTCGACGGGACTTTTCGACCTACTCCCGCGTCTTATGGTGGACAGCTACGGCTGAGTCGGGCAGACAGCCCGGCGACCGCCGCCGCGCTTCGCCACGCCCCCACCTAGCCGCGACCGCCTCCCAGTGAGCTCCCCGAAGACCTCTGCCAGAGCGAAAGCGCTGAGCATACGGCCGGCCCCGGGTGTCCTCGGGACGCTTGCTGAGATCGCGGCCGCCGTCGCGCAGTGTGGGACGCTCGACGCAGTCTTCCCGACCGTCCTCGAGGCAGTCGACCGAACCATCGACGCCGCGGACTGTACCGTCTGGGTCGGCGATAGCTCGGCCCTCCGGCGCGGCTGGGGCCAGGGGCGCGCCGCCACGACGGCCGCCGAGGCAGCGAGCTTCCTCGAGCAGCCCGGAGATACGCCGCCCGTCGCCGGCGCGCCACTCCGCACTGTCGGGCAGACCATCGGCGTGCTCACGCTGCGACCGGAGCGGGCGCTGAACGACGAACAGCGGCTCTTCCTCGGGGCGGTCGCCGACATTCTAGCCCCTGTGCTCAGCCACGCCCAGCACGCTCAATGGCTTGAGGGCGAGGTCGCCGAGCGAACCGCGCAGATCGAGAAGCAGAGGCGCTTCATGGCGAAGGTCGTCGATTCGCTTCCCGTCGGCCTCTACGTCGTCGATCGTGACTTCCGCATCCAGGCATGGAACCACAAGCGCGAGACCGGCGCGCTCGGCGTCTCCCGCGGCAAGGCGCTGGGCCGGCCGATCTTCGAGGTCCTTCACCGCCAGCCGGCCGAGATCCTCCGCGCTGAATTCCAGGACGTCTTCGACAGCGGCCGGCTCCAGCAGTTTCACATGGAGTCGAACGCGAGCGGCGAAGTGCGCACCTACCGCATCTCGAAGATCCCGATGCGTCTCGATGGCGACGAGGTGACCCACGTCATCACGATCGGTGAGGACATCACGGATTGGCGCGAAGCGCAGGAGCGCATCTCGCAGACCGAGAAGCTCGCCGCACTTGGCACGCTCGCGGCGGGCGTAATGCACGAGATCAACAACCCCCTCGCGACCATCGCCGCGTGCGCTGAGGCGACGTTCCTGCGCGTCGACGCCGGGGGTGAAGGCCTCGGTCCCATCGGCGGGGAGCTCAGGGAGGCACTCGGCCTCGTCAGCCACGAGGTCCAGCGGTGCAAGCGGATCACGGATACGGTGCTCGACTTCAGCCGGCCGAAGCCGGCGACGAAATCGATCGTCGACGTGAACGCCGTCATCGACCGGACGCTCTTTCTGCTCAAGCATCACCCGCGCTTCAAGCGACTCGCCGTCGTCGTCGAGGCCGACCGCACGATTGGTGCGGCGGTCCTCGCCGACGAAGAGCAACTCGTGCAGGTCTTCATGGCACTTCTGCTCAACGCCGTCGACGCCATGCAGGAACAAGGTACCGTCACGCTTCGCAGCCGGCTCGAGGAGCGGCACGTGGTCGCCGAGGTGATCGACGAAGGCGTCGGCATTCGGCGGGCGGAGCTCAACAAGATCTTCGAGCCCTTCTACACGACCAAACCCCCGGGTCGTGGGACCGGGCTCGGCCTGTCGGTGTGCTACGCGATCGTGAGCGCACACGGCGGCAGGATCGAGGTCGACAGCACCCCGGGCGCCGGGAGCGTATTCCGCATCCTGCTGCCCACACACTCGCAGCCCTCATGAGAGACAAAGACCCAACGCAGATTCGCGTCCTCCTCGCCGAAGACGAGGCGAGCCTCGCGCAGATCCTCGCCACGTTCCTCTCCGGTCAAGGCCACCACGTGACCTCGTGCGGCGATGGCCGCGCCGCCCTCGAGGCGCTGCGCACGGAGACGTTCGACGTCGCGCTCCTCGACATCGTGATGCCGGAGCTGGACGGCCTCGAGGTCCTTCGCCGCCTGCGCGACGAAGCCGACCGCCCGGAGGTCATCATCATCACCGGGAACGGCACGATCGAGACGGCGATATCGGCCATGAAGCTCGGTGCGTACGACTACATCTCGAAGCCGTATCGCATGGCGGAGATCGATATCCTCCTGCGGCGCGCGTGGGAGAAGCGCAGCCTTGTGCGCCAGAACGCACTGCTCGAGTCGCGCCTCGCGCGCGCGGACGAACGGGCAGAGTTCCTGACGCGCCACGATCCGCTCAAAGCGGTGCTCGCGATGGTCGAGCGCGTCGCAAAGACGGACTCGCCCGTACTCATCACGGGCGAGTCGGGCACCGGGAAGGAGTTGGTCGCGCGAGCCCTACATCGGCTCTCCAAGCGCGCGGGCCCACTCGTCGACGTGAACTGCGCCGCGCTCGCGGAGCCGCACGCCGACCGGGAGCTCTTCGGCCATGAGCGCGGCGCCTTCGACAACGCGCCCGCGCGCCGGGCCGGCCTGCTCGAGCTGGCGACCGGCGGTACGCTCTTCTTGGATGAGGTCAGCGAACTGGAGCCCCGCATCCAGGGTAAGCTGCTCCGGGCGCTCGAGCAGGGAAGCTTCTTCCGCGTTGGTGGAACGCAGAAGGTCCAGGTGGACGTGCGCCTCGTCGCGTCGACGAATCGCGATCTCGCTCGCCTGGTGAGTGAGGGCCGCTTCCGCAACGACCTACTGCACCGGATCAACGCGATCACGATCGCGCTGCCGCCGCTGCGCGCGCGGCCGGAGGACATCTCGCTGCTCGCCGAGCGGTTCCTCGCGGAGCTCGGCGGCCCCACACCGCCGGCGCTGACCTCCGAGGCCCTCGCGGCGCTGCGCGCCTATACCTGGCCCGGTAACGTCCGCGAGCTGCGCAACGTGATCGAGCGGGCGGTGCTCCTGGCGTCGGGGCCGCAGATCCGGCCCCAGGACCTGCCGCTCAACGCAGCCTCCAACGGTCACTCACCCGGCGGGAGCGCCGGAGCGAACGGGGCGTCGCTCACGCTGGCCGAGTTGGAGCGACGCCACATCGAGGCGGTGCTGACGCACACGAACTGGCACCAAGGCCGCGCCGCGGTGGCTCTCGGAATCTCGTCGAAAACCCTCTATCGTAAGATCCGCGAGTACGGGTTCCGGCGTCCGCAGCGCGTGTGAGGCGAGTGAGGTGAGCGAGTGCGCATCCTCGTGATCGAGGACGACCCGACGGTGGGTCAGTACGTCAAGCGCGGTCTCGAGGAGCAGCGATGGTCGGTCGACCTCGTCGCCGACGGCGAGGAAGGGGAGCGCCACGCCGACTCCGAAGCCTACGATCTCGTCATTCTCGACATGCGCCTCCCGGGAAAACCCGGGCTCGACGTCCTGCGCTCGTTGCGGTCGAAAGGCTTCGAGCGGCCCGTCCTCGTGCTGACGGCGCAGGACGCGGTCGACGCAAAGGTGACGGCCCTCCGCGCCGGCGCGGACGACTACGTGACGAAGCCGTTCGCGTTCGAGGAGCTGCTCGCGCGCGTCGAGGCGATCTCCCGCCGACCCCGCGCGCTGTCGAAGCCGACGCTGCGCGTCGCCGACCTCGAGCTCGACCAGGGCACACGCGAGGTCCGCCGCGGCGGAGAGCTGATCGAGCTCACCCCCAAGGAGTACGCCGTCCTCGAGTACCTGATGCGCCACGCCGGCCGCGTCATGAGCCGCACCCTGATCACGGAGTACGCGTGGGGCTACCACTTCGACCCCGGCACCAACATCGTCGACGTCGTCATCAACCACCTGCGCAAGAAGGTCGATGCGAAGCACGAGAGGAAGCTCATTTCGACCGTTCGGGGTGTCGGTTACGTGATCAAGCGGTAGCTATCAGCTATCAGCTATCAGCTATCAGCTATCAGTAGCAAGGACGGCCCGCCGCTGCGCGCCGGGCTTCGGCTTTGTAGTGAAACGCACTAGTGCGGGCCGCAGGCCCGCCTACCAAATTCCTGATAGCTGATAGCTGATAGCTGATAGCTGATAGCGTCGCGGGCGTAGCCCGCGACTTCTGATCCAGTGGCCTCCATGGCGTCTATACGCACACGGTTGACCGTCACCTACGCCGGAGCGCTCGTCGGCGCACTGGCGGCGTTTGGGACGGCACTCTACGTCGCCCGGCGCGCTGCCGCGTACCAGGAGCTCGGTCACCAGGCGATTGCGGAGGCGGATCGCGTGCTCGACGCGATTCGGAGCCATCAGGACGCGAGCGGCTCCGATAACGTCGCCGACACGGTGGCGGCCGAAGCCACGGGCGGACCGTGGAAGACGCGTCTGTCGAGGGAGCTGAGCGAGCGCCTGGAGCGACTTGGCGGCTACTTTCTGGTGCTCGACGCCGACGGCAGGTCGATCTTCTCGTCGTTCGCCGTGCGGCGGCTGCACCCGGACGACCTCTCGCGGCTCCAGGAGGTCGCGCTGCGGCTCCCGGCCGAGGGCGACGCCGCCGCGCGGGTGCCGCTGACCGGCGACACGGCGGTCGCCAAACGGCTCCTTATCGTGGCACGGACTGACGCCTCGGTCTCGCCGGCTGTGTCTCGCGTCGTCGCCGGCTTGCCGACGGAGACCGCGGACCTCGCGCCTCGGCTGTTGTTCGGAACGATGCTCGTCGTCGCGCCGTTCGTTCTCCTCCTCTCGCTGCCGCTCGCGTACTACGTCGGCGGTCGGACGTTCCGCCCGGTCGATCAACTCATCAACGAGGTCGAGGCGATCACCGACGGCCGGAGCCTCCACCGCCGGCTACCGACAGACCCGAGCAACGACGAGCTGTCGAGGCTCACGGCCACGCTGAACGCGATGATCGGGCGCCTCGAGCACTCGTTTGCCGCGCTGAGACGGTTCACCGCCGACGCGAGTCATGAGCTGAAGACCCCGCTCACGGTGCTGCGGGCCGACGTCGAGCGCGCGATGAACCCCTCGACGCGCAGTACGGAGCGCATGGTCGCGCTCGAGGAGGCCTTGCAGGAGATCGCCCGCATGGCCGACCTCGTCGACAGCCTGCTCACGCTCGCGCGCGCCGACGAGGGTCGGTTCGACCTCGTTCGCGAGCCGATCCGACTCGAGCCGGTAGTGCGCGAGGTCTACGAGACCGCGACGATCCTCGGCGAGGACGCCGGGCTGGCCGTCGGGCTCCCGGTGCTCGAGGACGCGACGGTGCTCGGCGATGCGCGGCGCCTGCGCCAGCTCTTCCTCAATCTCATCACGAACGGCATCAAGTACACGCCACGTGGCGGCCGCGTGGAGATCTCGCTCTCGCGGCGACCTCACAGTGGCGAGGTGGCCTTCGCTGTCCGCGACACCGGCATCGGCATCGCCGCCGCCGACCTGCCGTACATCTTCGACCGCTTCTGGCGTGCCGACCGCGCGCGTTCGCGTAGCTCCGAGCGCTCCGGCTTCGGCCTCGGGCTCGCGATCGCCCAGTGGATCGCGCAGGCGCACAGCGGGTCGCTCACCGTGCAATCACGGCTGGGCCGTGGGAGCGTCTTCACGGTCACCCTACCGACGACGGACGACCTGGCCGTACTCGATTCCGGCGCGGCAGTTGGGGCGCGTGTAGCGCCCGTCCGTCCCCGGCGCGCCTCGGCAGAGGCCGGCTGATCGAGCGCAAGTCGGTCGAGCTTGCCGACTTAGACGCTCCCGGCGTCGCAGACTTTGCGACGGCCGAAGATGAACGCAGAAGTAATTGCGACTTCATCATTTCTTAATCCGGCGCCAACCCGCTGGTAACCGGCAGCCTCTAGCTTCTTGCAACGGAAAACTGTGGCTACCGCCCTATCCCGAGTCGAGGCAAGAGGCAATGTTCGACAACCTCATCGAATCGAAGGCGAAGCGAGAGAGGACCACCGGTGGTACGCTCTTCAGCCTCGTGTTCCACACCGCGATCATCGGCGCCGCGGTGTACGGCACACTCGAAGCGAAGGAGCAGATCGAGAAGCCCAAGGCGGAGAAGGTCGAGTTCGTGAAGATGGAGAAGAAGAACGAACCGCCGCCTCCCAAGGAGGAGCCGAAGCCGCCGCCGCCGCCGAGGGACATCGTCGCCGCGCCGCCTCCGCCGAAGGGCTTTCAGGTACTGACCGCCCCGGTGAAGATCCCCGACGTGCTGCCCGAGATCGACCTCAGCAAGAAGGTCACGAACGAGGAAGACTTCACGGGTAAGGGCGTCGCCGGCGGCATCGCCAAGGGCGTCGTCGGCGGCACGGCACCGCCCGTGCAGACCGATCAGGCGTACTTCGAGTTCCAGGTCGAGAAGCAGGTCGCGCCGCACGCCGGCAACCCGACACCGCGCTACCCCGACATGCTCCGCTCGGCCAACGTCGAGGGCGAGGTGCTTGCCCAGTTCGTCGTCGACACGACAGGCCGCGCCGAAATGAGCACGTTCAAGGTCCTCAAGTCCTCACACGATCTGTTCACCAACGCCGTCCGCGCCGCGCTGCCGAACATGCGCTTCTACGCGGCGGAGATCGGCGGACGCAAGGTGAAGCAGCTCGTCCAGATGCCGTTCCAGTTCGCGCTCACCAAGTAACGCGCCTTCTCTCCCCTCATCACGTAACGCGCTCCCGGAGACGCACGCACTATGCAAATGTCACTGCTCGAGCTCTGGAACCAGATGGGTTGGTTCGCCAAGGGCATCGTGTTCGTCATGGTGATCATGTCCGTCTACTCCCTGACGATCATGGTCCAGAAGTGGTGGGGCCTGCGGAAGGCGCAGAAGGAGACGATCAAGTTCGCACCCGAGTTCTCGCAGTTCCTCGAGGAGGACAACCTCACTGAGGCGATCCGCCTCGCCGAGAGCTACAAGAAATCACACGTCGCGATCGTGCTCGGCGGCGCGCTGAGCGAGATCAAGCCGCTGATCGCCGACGGGTCGGTCACCGTCTCCGACATCAACTCGGCCGAGCGCGCGGTCGAGCGCAACATGCTGATGGAGATCACGAGCCTGAAGCGCGGCCTGGCGGTGCTCGCGACGACCGGCTCGACGGCGCCGTTCGTCGGCCTGCTCGGCACGACGATGGGCATCGTGAACGCGTTCACGGGCATGGCAGCGACCGGCTCGGGCGGTCTCGCCGCGATCGGCGC
>JBHELH010000257.1:0-2823 GCA_046263215.1 Gemmatimonadaceae bacterium
GCAGCACCGCGGCCGCGTCATGCGGAAGCTGGGGGTCGACTCGGTCGCCGACCTCGTACGACTGGTGCAGCGCGCCGGCGGCGGACCCGCGGGCGGCCGGGCGGTCCCCGGCGTCGGGTCCGCGGAGGCGGCGGGGGCGGCGCCCCAACCTCCGATCGTACGAAAGTAGCATGGCGGCCTACTTTCACCCGGCCTAGCGTTCTCGGCGTATGGTGAAGACGCGTGCGACGATCGCGATCGTCGATGACGACGCCGGCGTCCGGACGGCGCTGCAGCAGCTGCTTCGGTCCGCGGGATTTGAAGCGCTGGCGTTCGCGTCGGCGGAGGAGTTCCTCGCCGCCGGTCACGACGCGGCGAGCGACTTTCTGATCGCGGACGTCAACCTGCCCGGCATGAGCGGGGTCGGGCTGCTCAAGACGCTGGCCGAGGCTGGTGCACAGCTCCCGGCCCTCCTCATCACCGGCCGCGACGACGCGGGTACCATCGAGTTGATCCGCCAGGCGGGGCCAGTCCCCCGCCTGACCAAGCCGTTCAGCGACGACGACCTGTTCGAGGTGATCGAGGAGGCGCTATCGGAGGGGGGAGGAACGAGGAAATGAGGTGAGGACAAAGGCATGAGCATTCGCGTGATGGCCGTCGACGACCACGACGTCGTGCGGACAGGGATCAAGGCGATCGTCGGGAACCAGTCGGACATGTCGGTCGTGGCCGAGGCGGCCGACGGGACCGACGCGATCGCGATGTACGACCAGTACGCGCCGGATGTCGTGCTGATGGACCTGCGCATGCCGCGGATGGACGGCATCGCCGCGACGCGCGCGATCGTCGCCGCGCACCCGGAGGCGCGGGTGGTGGCGCTCACGAGCTACGAGGGGGACGCGGACATCTATCGCGCCCTCGACGCGGGCGCCTGCGGCTACCTCATCAAGGACATGACGGCGACCGACGTCGTCGCGGCGATCCGGACGGCCGCCGCCGGCAAGCGCGTGATCCCGCCCGGTGTTGCCGGCCGGCTCGCGGAGTTCACGCCGCGCGTGGACCTCACCCCGCGTGAGATCGACGTGCTCCGCCTCGCGGCGAAGGGGCTCCGGAATCGGGACATCGCGCGCGTGCTCGGGCGCACCGAGGAGACCGTGAAGGTCCACCTCAAGCACATCATGGCCAAGCTCGACGTCGAGGACCGCACCGAGGCCGTGACGCTGGCCCTCCAGCGAGGCATCATCCACCTCGACGACTGAAGAGCGTCGGCAGTCCTCTTACGCGGCGTCCCCCGACACGACGAGCGCACGTCTCGCGGCGGCCGGCGCCAGCGGCGCCTCGAGCGTCACCGTCGCCCCCCGATTCGGCGTGCTGCGGACGCGCAGCGACGCACCGATCTGCTGCGCGCGCTCCTGCATGCCCAGCAGTCCCCAGTGCCCGGTGTATGCCCGGAAGTCGGGCTCGACCCGGAAGCCGCGGCCGTCATCGGCGAGCGTGACCCACAAGCTGCGGGGCCGGTAGGCGAGTGTCACCCGGAGCACGCTCGCCTCGGCGTGGCGGACGACGTTTGCGACGGCCTCCTGGACGATTCGCAGCACCGCCCCTTGCGTCTCGACTGGCAGTCGGCGCGGGCGTCCCGTAGTGCTGACCGTGAGCGCGATCGGCGCGCCGGCGAGCGTCCGGCGCGCGGTCGCCTCGACGGCGCGCACGAACTCGCGCCTCCCGAGCGCGCTCGGCCGGATGTCCCACACCGCCTGGCGCGCCTCGCGACTCGTCTTCTCCGCAAGCTCCGCGACGTGCTCGAGTAGCTGCACCGCGCGCTCCGATGCCACGCCCACGTACGGGAGCGCGGCGCGGAGCTGGAGCGCGACGCCGGTGACCCCCTGAAGGAGCGTGTCGTGGAGCTCGCGCGCGAGGCGCGTCCGCTCCTCGAGCATGCCGGCTAGCCTCGCCTCGAGCGCCACCAGCCGCGCGCGGCGCTTGGCCCGTCGCAGCTTCGCCGCCGCCTCGGCGGCTGCTCTCCGCTCGCGGTCCTCGCGACGCCGTCCGGCCGCCAACGCGGCAGACACCAGTCCCGCGGCGCCGTCGACGAAGTCGAGGTACGCCGCGTCGAGCTCGCGGCGCGCGCTCACACCGAGGACGACGACCGCGTCGCCCTCGTGGCCCCCTCCCGCGGTCGACAGCGGGACGATGACGGCGTGCCGCGGCGCCAGCGGCCAGTCGCCGGCGGGGAGCGGCTCGAAGCGCCGCGGCAGGTCATCCAGCACCAGCGTCTCACCGGTCCTGAGGGCGTCCGCGATCGGCCAACCCGCCGAGCCGCCATTGGGCTCGAGCCTGACGACCGGGGGGCTCGCCGGCGTTCCCGCAACGAGCCCCGCGGCGGCGGCGAGGCGAGCCTCCGGCCGATCCGCGCCGACGACGTAGAGGAGCGCGAACGGGATCTCGCTCGAGTGCCGCGCCAGCGCCTCGAGCGTGCCTCGGCATGCGTCCTCGACCGACCGCGGCGCGGCGCCTGCCTCGGCGAGCTCGCGCAGCGCGGCGGCCCGCCGGGCGGCGACCACCTGCTCGGTCGTCTCGGCGAGCATCATCATCACGCCACCCGGCGTGCCGCCGGGATCCGCGATTGGGTTGCAGCTGAACGTGAAATACGTCTCTTCCGCGTATCGATGCCGATACGTACAGAAGAGCTGATTCTCGACGAGGAGCGACTCGCGGCTCCGCACCGCGTCGTCGATGAGCGGCCCCACCCGCCGCCAGAGCTCCGGCGAATGCTCGCGCAACGGCAGTCCGAGCTCCGGGGCGTCCCGGTCGCCGTGCATGATCGCGGCGTAGGCGTCGTTGTGC
>JBHELH010000258.1:0-2877 GCA_046263215.1 Gemmatimonadaceae bacterium
ACCGCTGACGCCACGCGCTTGAAGTTGCCCGCCCGGACGTCGCCGACCGCGAACACACCCGGCAGGCTGGTCTCCAGCAGATGCGGAGCGCGGGCGAGCGGCCAGCCGGCGGCGGCCAGCTCTTCCCGGGTCAGATCAGACCCCGTCTTGATGAACCCCTTCGCGTCCAGCACGACACAGCCGTCGAGCCAGTTCGTGCTGGGCGACGCGCCAGTCATGCAGAAGACGTGGCCGATGTCGCGGCGCTCTGTCTCCCCCGTCCCTCGGTCCCGCCAGGTCAACGAGCGGAGATGTGTATCCCCCTCGAGCCCTGTGAGCTCGGTCTGCGTACGCACCGTGATCCGCGGATTGTTCTCGATCCGCCGAATCAGATACCGCGACATTCTCTCTGCCAGCCCGCCCGAGCGGACGAGCAGCTGGACGTGCTTGGACGTCTGCGCGAGATAGACCGCCGCCTGACTCGCCGAGTTGCCGCCCCCGACGACGATCACCTCGTCCCCCTTGCACAGCTGTGCCTCGAGGAACGTCGCGCCGTAGTAGATCCCGGCACCCTCGAACTGCGCCAGGTTCTCGATCGGCAGTCTCCGGTACTCGGCGCCGCTCGCGATCATGACGGTCCGGGCCGGAATCCGCTCCCCGCCGTCGATCTCGATCGCGTACGGCTTCCGGTCGCACGTGAGCCGCTTCGCGCCTTTGGCGATCACGAGCTGCGCGCCGAACTTCTGCGACTGCGTGTAGGCGCGCCCAGCCAGCTCGCCGCCCGAGATCCCCGTCGGGAAGCCCAGGTAGTTCTCGATCCGCGAGCTCGCGCCCGCCTGTCCACCTGGCGAGCTCGATTCGACCACCAACACGTCGAGCCCCTCCGACGCGGCGTACACCGCGGCGCCGAGGCCCGACGGCCCGGCGCCGACGATGACGACGTCGCGAAGATGTGTCTGGTCGATCGCGTCGTTGAAGCCCAGGCAGTCCGCGATCTGCTGATTGGTCGGGTGGCGAAGGACGATGGTTCCGCGGCAGATCAGCAGCGGGATGTCGGCCTCGCTAACCCGAAACCGATCGAGGAAGTCCTGGACGCTGTCATCCGTGTCGAGATCGACGTACGAGTACGGGTGACCGTTCCGGGTCAGAAACTCCTTAACGCCCAGCGTTGCCGCGCAGTGCCGCGAGCCGATGAGCATGACGTCGCCGACTTGGTTACCGATCAGCTCCTTCCGGCGGAGGATGAACGCCCGCATCAGGATCTCGCTCAGCTCGCTGTCGGCCTGAACGAGCGCGAGCACATCCTCGCGACGCACCTCGATCACCTCCGTCGGGCCGACCGCGCGCACGCGGACCAGCGCGCGGCGACCGGAGAGCGTGCCGACGTCACCGGTGAACTGTCCCGGCCGGTGGACGGCGACGACTGCGTCTACGCTCCCCCGCACGCCGACGACCTCGAGCTGGCCGGTGCGCACCACGAAGAACCGCGTGTTTGGCCCGCCCGGTTCGATCAGCACCTCGCCGTTCTCGAGGCGACGAACGTGGCCGTGCGCGGCGATGCGCGCCACCTGCGCCGGCGTCAGGGTCGGGAACAGATGCTCGACGCGGGACGTCGGCGTCACTTGCGTCGGGGGAATCGTAGCAGTCGTCACAATCGGGCCTCAGAAGCTAGCGCTTCGACGAGGAGTCGGCTCGCCCGCAGCGCCACTGACGCGCGGTCCGCGGTGCACGCACACAGTCTAGTTTACCTGTTCGTTGCCTCGGCTGCCTCGAGCCGGTATGCGTCCACGGCGGCTGCTCGGCGCTGCGCGATCGTCCAGACCCCAGCATTACCGCTAGCCGATCTTCGCCAGACGCGGCTTCAGCGCAACGCCGACGAGCAGCCACTGAGCGATCGTCAGAAGAACGCCGGCCTTGTCCGCGGCGCCATTCGGCGGACCAAAGCGCAAGAGCGCGAATTGAATCGGCAGCAGCGCGAGCAGCGCGACGGACCATGCCGTGTTGGCGCGGGTCCAGCGCGGCGCGGACCGTGTGTCCTTCTGTCGCCGATCGCGCACGACCCACACGACCGCAAGGGCGAGGAAGACTCCTGTCAGCAGCGGTGCGACCCACGCCAGCGATACGTCGACGCCGAGCGTGTCGCCGCGGAAACGGAGGGAGCCGGGCCGGGTGGCAGCGATGTACAACGCGTCGCTGGTCAGGACGACGTTCCAGGCGAGCAGCAGCCAGTGGAATGGCGGCCGCGCGCCCCGCCAGCCGAGCCAGAGAATTGCGAGCCCGAGCGCGGTCTTGAGCACAGGCAGCCAGTAGTCGCCTCCCACGCCGGCTCCGCTGAAGGGAACGCCCCAGTAGGACGTCCCCCACTCGTAGCTCGGCCCATCGAACGCGCCGCGCACCAGCGGGAGCCACGCCGCGAGGAAGACGATCGACGTCCAGACGAGGAGCGCGCGCAGTAGCCGGTCCGGCTGCCACCACGTCGATGGAGTGTCCTGGGAATCGACGGAATCGGCCACGATATCGATTTACCGGCAGGGCCCGCGCCGAGCCAGCGCGCCACGGTGGGCCGCCCCCTACCTTTATCGTGCCACTCGCCCTGCCCCGCTCGCAGAGTCCGACATCGAGCCATGAAGTTTCACGACCGGCCGATCTTCCCCCGCGCGTTCCGGTGCGCCAGCCGCAACTGCGGTCTCAAGCCCGCCGCGAAGGACCTCGCCCTGTTCGTCAGCGACGTCGACGCGGCCGCCGCGGCCGTCTTCCCTCGCAATCACTTTCCCGGGGCCCCGATCACGCTCGGCCGCGAGACCATCCGGGGCGGACGACTCCGCGCCATCGTGGCTAACAGCAAGGTGAGCAACGTCGCCACCGGAGCGCGCGGACTCGAGAACGCCCGCCGGATGG
>JBHELH010000259.1:0-5014 GCA_046263215.1 Gemmatimonadaceae bacterium
CGACACGGGGCTCACCCCGCTGACGCAGTACTGCTACAAGGTCCGCGCGTTCCGCGTCACGGGCGGCAACACGAAGTACTCGAGCGTCTCCAACACCAGCTGCGCGACGACGCCCGGACCGCCGAGCGCCCCGTCGAACGCTGACGCGAGACCGGCGTCGAGTACCGAAATCCAAGTGGCCTGGAGCGACAACTCCGGGACCGAGGACGGCTTCCGCGTCGAGCGCTCGGCGGCTACCGCCGGGCCGTGGGAGACCGCCGCGACGACCGGCCCGAACGCGACCTCCTACCGCGACGGCGGTCGCGCGAGCGAGCAGCAGGTCTGCTACCGCGTCATCGCCTTGAGCGCGAACGGGGACTCCGCGCCGTCGAATGCCGACTGCACGGCGCCGCCCGCCGGCCCGACCGGCCTCACCGCCACTACGGCTGCCCAGGGGATCGACCTCGCGTGGGTGGACAACTCCGCCGTCGAGGACGGCTACGAAGTGCAGCGCGCCACAGACGGCGTGACCTTCAGCACCCTCGCCCACGTGCCTGCGAACAGCACGACCTACCACGACGCCACGGCAACGAGCAGCACGACGTACTGGTACCGGGTGCGGGCCAAGAAGGACGGCGGGTTCTCCGACCTCTCCAACGTCGCGAGCGCCCAGGGGAGCTGTGTACCCAGCGGCCCCGCCGAGATCTGTGGCAACGGCGTGGAGGACGACGACTGTGACGGCGTCGGGGAAGGGTTCGATCCAGACTGTCCACTGGACTGCGGCGCCCAGGAGTGCCCGTCGGGCTACGTCTGCGACCCCGTCACCGCCTTCTGCGTGCCGCACTGCAACGACGGCGCGTGGAACGGCGACGAGGGCGACACCGACTGCGGCGGGTCGTGCGAAACAAAGTGTCAAGCTGGCCAAAAGTGCACTATCAACTTTGACTGCGCGTCAGGCCAATGCGTCGGCGGCACCTGCCAACCGTGAGCGCGCTGAACTGGAGGCGAACCATGACACGAATGCTGCCGGCGCTAATGGTCCTCGCCCTGGCCTCGTCAGCCCGAGCGCAGACGGCGCGGGACACGGCGCGCGATCTGACTTCAGCCAGAGCGGAGCTCGAGCGCATCAAGGCAGACCTGGAGATCGTGAAGGGTCAGCTCGCTCAGGTGCTGCGCCTCCTGAACCAGCGTCCAGCCCCAGGCGCGGCCGCCGCGGGTGGCCCCGTGCGCGCCAGCATCGCAGGCGCGCCGTTCCTGGGGCGCGCCGACGCTCCGGTGACCGTCGTCGAGTTCTCAGACTACCAGTGCCCCTTCTGCCAGCGGTTCTTCGCGACGACGCTGCCTGCCCTGAAGAAGGAGTACATCGACGTCGGCAAGGTCCGCTACGTGTTCCGCGATTACCCGCTCGACCAGCTGCACCCCCTGGCGCGCAAGGCCGCCGAGGCCGCGCACTGCGCCGGCGAGCAAGGCAAGTACTGGGAGATGCACGACGCGCTGTTCCGAAATCCGGCGACTCTGGCGCCGCCGCAGCTCGCCGACCACGCGCGCTCGATCGGCCTCGACGGGCCGGTGTTCGCCGAGTGCCTCGCGTCGGGTCGCCACGCCGCGCGGGTCGAGCGAGGCTTGGCCGACGGCGCCGCGGCGGGCGTGCGGGGGACGCCGGCCTTCGTGATAGGAAAGACCAAAGCGAGCGACGTCGTGGAAGGCACCCCGATCCGGGGCGCTCAACCGCTGGACACGTTCCGGCGAATCATCGAGCAGGCGCTCGCGCAACCGTAGACGGGCCCGCGCTCATCTCGAACCTCTACCACATTCACAAGGAGACCTCGCATGTCCGCCCTTCACCGTACCGCGACCGTGCTTTGCGCCGCAGCGCTCCTCGGCTGCAGCCCCGATTCAGGGTCCGACGTTCTGGCGCCCCCCGACGTCCTGACGCCGCCCCAGTTTGCCGCTTCAGAGGCGGACGCACCCGATTCCCATGGTCACAGACTGACGGCGGTCGTGGGCGAAGGGACGGGAATCGTCAACGTGAGCCCCGAGGCGAGCGAGCCGGGTCTCAACGTGGAGAATCAGGTCTCGATTTGGAAGACGAGCCCGAACACCACGTTCAACGTGAAACGCGCCTCAAACGTGACTACGAACGGTGAGTGCACGAGTAGCAACTTCGTTCAGTTCCCGCTGCCGAATCCAGGCCCACTGGTTACGATCACGACCTCCAAAGGCGGCGCCGGTAGCACACATATCAAGTTCGATAACCCGCAAAGGCCCGACGGGACGCGGTTCGCCGTGCGATACGAAGTGAGCACGTCGGATCGCTCCGTCGTGCTGCAAAGCGAGTGCTTTACAGTGGCAGGGAAGTAGATCCGCGCTGGCGGTCTAGCACGCGGTGGACCCCGCGGCCCCGTACGATCAAGAGCGCCGCGGGGCGGACTCGCGGGGCCTGAGGAGCCCGCAAGCGGCGATTGCCCTCGCGGCCACTCGGCTGCAAGTTGGCGCAGCCATTGGCAGCACGACGCGACTGAAATTGGGAAGACGTATGGCTCCCGTCGGATTCCAGCTTCCGCGCGGCGCACTTTGGGTCGTGACGCTCGGCGCGCTCGCGTGCCTTGCGCAGCCGACGACCGCGCGCCTGTGTGCGCAGGGCGTCACGACGGCAGCGATTGGCGGATCGGTACGGTCGGCCAACGGGTCGGACGCCGACGGCGCGCGCGTTCGGGTAGTCAACCGCGCCACGGGCTACGTAGTCGAGGCGCCGGTGCGTCGCGGCCGGTTTCTGGTGGCGGGACTCGAGGTCGGCGGACCGTACGTCGTCAGTATCCGCCAAATCGGGTTTGCACCCCTGGAACGGGAGGGGCTTTTCCTCAGCCTCGGGCAGCAGCTCGATCTGGACTTCGTGCTCGAGCCGCTCGCGAACCGACTCGACACGGTCCACGTGGTCAGCTCCGCCGGCCAGGTCGCGTTCGTACGTTCGCGTGCTGGAACCGGCGCGACGATCTCCGACTCCTTACTGGGCCGGATGCCCGCCCTCAACCGCGACGTCTTCGATTTCGTCCGCCTCGTTCCACAGGCTGGGACGCGGTTTGGTGGACTCTCTGGCGCCGGCGTTGGCTATCGGTTCAACAGCTACGTGATCGATGGCGTGAGCGAGCGATTTCTCTTTACCAACGCAACGCTGAGCGGCACCTTCGGCGGAAAGCCGATCTCGATCGACGCCGTGAAAGAGTACGAGGTGTTGCTCGCTCCTTACGACGTTCGGTACGGTGACTTCGCCGGCGCACTCGTGAACGCCGTGACGAAGAGCGGTACGAACAAGCTACACGGGTCCGCGTTCGCGTACGGCCGCAACGAGGCGTTGGCCCGCAACACCCCGTTCCTGCGCAATACGCCGTTCTGGCGAAGTCAGATCGGTCTGGCCGTCGGCGGGCCCATCATTCGTGATCGCGCGCACTTCTTCGTCTCGACCGAGGTGCAGCATCACGAGCAGCCCGCGCCGGGCCCGTATCTCGACCAAAGCAATACCAGCGGGACGCGTGTCCCGGTTTCCGAGGCCGATGTCGAGCGGTTTGCGGACATCCTTCGAGGGTACGGCCTCGACCCGGGCTCCGGCGCTCGCGTCAACCGGACCAATCCCAATGTCAACGTCTTCGCCCGCGTCGACGTTTCGCTGCCGCGCATGAAGAGCCGACTGGTGCTTCGGCACAACTACGCGCGCGCGGACATGACGATCTTCAACCGGGCGGCTGGAAGCTCCGCCTTCCCGCTCTCGAGCAACGCGTGGACGCAACGCCTCTGGAGGTCGGGGACCACGGTACAGGTTTTCACTCACCTGCGCGACGGCGCGCTCAACGAATTCCTCGTGTCCCCCGGTTCGGCGGCCGCGGTCTCCGCGCAGTACACGCGCTCTCCCCTGATCACGGTGACCGTTCCCGGCGTCGGCGTGCCAACGGCTGTCCTTGTCGCCGGCCCGCCGGAGAACGGCCAGGCGTTCGGCGCCCTCAACACGGTCCTCGAGGTCGCCGACCATCTTGTCGTTCGACCGGGCATCAGGCACACCCTCTCGGTCGGGGCGCGCGCCGAGATTTTCTCCGCCCGCAACACCTCGACGCGCAGGCAATTTGGCACCTGGACCTTTTCGAGCCTCGACTCACTCCAGCGTGGAGAAGCCTCCGGCTTCCGCGTGGAGAAGGATTTCGGAAGTGCGACCGCCCGGTTGCGCGGCGTACAAGCCAGCGCGTATATAGGCGACGCCTGGCATGTGACCGATCGCCTCTCGATAACATCGGGACTCCGTGCGGATTTGCTGGCGTTTCGGAGCCGCCCGCTGTATAGCCGCGTGGTCGATTCGGTCTTCGGGCGGCGGACCAGCGACTTCCCAAGACCGGCGCTTCACTGGTCGCCGCGCGTTGGATTCAGCTGGGACCTCGACGCCGCGCGCCAAAGCCGCATACGGGGCGGGGCTGGGATATTTGTCGGCCGGCCACCGCTCACGTGGGTCCACCAGAGTCGCCGCTTCGACGGTGTTGGTAACCGGGGCCTCCTCTGCCGCGGCGGGACTGGCGTGGTTCCGCGATTCGTCCCTGATCCGTGGAATCCACCGACATCCTGCGCCGACGGTAGCGGCTTCGCGGAAGGGCTGGTGAATCTCGTCGACGCTCATCTCAGAATGACCGAGATGTTCCGGGCGTCTCTGGCGTACGACCGTCCGCTCGCGTGGGACGTGGCGTCGAGTGTCGAAGCCTTGTACACGCGGACACGCTCTGACTTCGTCTTTGTGAACCCCAACCTGAAGGGGCCCGTCGGCGTGGACCGACGTGGCCGCGTTCTCTACGGGGGATTCAACGCCGCAGGGGTGGCAACACCCGCGCTCGTCTCGCGCCAATACGAGGAGATCACCGACCTTCGGAACCACTCGCAGGGCCATTCGCTCGCGCTGACGGGACGGTTGGAGAAGCGCTTTTCCCCTGGTCTCGCGGCGAGCGTCGCATACACGCGGGCTCGCGTTCGCGATGTACAGTCGCTCATTGCGACGCGGGGT
>JBHELH010000260.1:0-3502 GCA_046263215.1 Gemmatimonadaceae bacterium
AGGTCGGCCGCGGCGAACGCCGGGACGCTGAGCACCGTCGCCGCGCTCTTCCAGACGCTCCGTAGGAGCCCCTGCTGGTTCTTCGCGTAGAACAGCAGCGCGTGAACCAGATTCGTGCCGACGAGCGTGCCCTCGAGGTCGTAGAATGCGGCGGCGGTCACGCCCCTCCTTACTAAGCCGTCCGTGAGCGACGTTCGTATCCGCTCACATACTGCACTCTGCGGCGCCCGGATGCCAGCACCGGCCGCGATGCCGACCGGGGTAGGTCCCGGCATCTACGCGACCACTATAGCGGGGTCGCGTAGATGCCGGGAGTACGCGCGGTGACGTTGCGGCGAGCATACATCAGCAACGCACCCATTAGCGCAACGGTCAGCGCTACCACCTGGGCGACGGACAAGCCGCCGGGGAGGCGGTCCTCCTTCACGCGAACGAACTCGATGAAGAAGCGCTCGACCCCGGCCAGCACGCCATAAAGGCCGAACAGCCACCCTTCGGCGTGCTTGTGATCGCGACGGTGCCACAGGAGGAAGAACATCACCAGGCCCAGGGCCGTTTCGTACAGCTGCGTGGGATGCACCGCGAGGACGCTCCAGGGTGCCGAGCCCTCCGGAGGCGTCTCGCCGAACACGCGCACCATGTTGATCGCGGTCGATGGCGGCGTCCCCTCGGGGAAGCGCACAGCGAGCGGAGAATCCCACGGCCGGCCGTAGTCGTCGCCGAGCGCCCAGCACCCGGTGCGCCCGACGGCGTACCCCGCGGCGACCGCGATGCCGGTGATGTCGGCGTACCGCATGAAGCTGAGCCCTCTGAGCCGCACGAGTAGCCAGGCGGCAAAAGTCCCGCCTATCACGCCGCCCCAGAAGACCAATCCGCCGCGGCTGAGGAGCGATCCCACGTCTCCTGTCAGGATGATGTAGTACAGCTTCGAGCCGATCAGCGCGCCCACGGCCGCAGCGAAGACGATCTCGATCGCGACACCCGCATCATGTCCCCGCCGCTCGGCCTCACGCGAGATCACGACCCACGCGATCAGGAAGGCCAGCGCCAGCGCCACCCCGTAGCCGGTGATGATGACCGGGCCGAGTTGAAAAATGGACGGGTGGTGAGTGATACCCGGCGACACGGGAGTCATGCGCGGCACATTGAGCGGGCCGCGTCCGCCGCGCAAGGGCGGCCGCTTGCGTGCCTACGGCGCGACGCCGGCTCTCCGCCGCTCGCTGTTCACGAGCGCGTGAGCCCGCCGCGTCGTCTCGGGCTCCCGGAACTTGGTGCTCATCTGCCGCACGGCGGCGACGGCCGTCGGCAAGTCGATGAGGTGGCCGATGGATACGTACACCGGCGTGACGTTCTCGCGGAGCCGCACCGCCATGCCGACAACCTCACCCCTGTCGATCATCTCGGCTGTCGCCCCGCGCTCCGGACCGAGCGGGCCGTGACGGCCGACGAGGATCGACTTCGAGCAGCCGATGGACGGCACCTCGAGCAGGACGCCGCCGTGGCAGGCCAGGCCGAAGCGCCGCGGGTGTGCGTAGCCCACGCCGTCGAAGATGAGGAGGTCGGGCTTCGTCCGGAGAGAGTCCCAGGCGCGCTGCACGGCGGGGAGCTCGCGGAAGGAGAGTAGGCCCGGCACGTACGGGAACCCGATCTCGACGACGGCCGTCGCCTGGTCGACGGTCTGCATCGTCGCGGCGTCGATGACGACGATGCCCGCGAAGCCGCGCGTGGAGAACTTCTCGATCGAGATGTCGGCGCCGCCGACGAGTCGCGGGGAGAACCCGGCCGGCGGGCGCGGGACGACGCGCGAACGAAGCTCGTTCTGAAGCGCGATCGCTTCGCGGACGGAGACGTTCCAGTCGTGAAACATGTGGACGGCGGCGGGCCCGCGCGGGTGCCCTCTGGGCGGGTGGCGAGCGCGCCGCTCATGGGATTACCTTCGGCGCACGCGGGCAACTCTGATGCGGTGAAGGCCAGTCAGGACGACAGCCAACGTGAGGAGCATCCACAGGCCGAAGAACGGATAACGAATCGACTCCGGTCGGAGCGGAATGTCGGCGAGGTAATAGACGGCGATCGCGATCGCGTCGAGCACCACGATGCTCACGGCGAGTCGCAGAACGGCGGAGCGGAGGGCGGGGGAGGGGGGCATCCGAGAAGATGCTGCTTCCTACGCCGCACCCGCCCGCTTCAGCATCCGGCCACTCACGCGCTGCGCCCGCCGCTTGGTGCGAACGACGCCCTCGTAGACGCGCTCGACACGCGCCGCGACAAGGTGCCAGGAGAAGGTACGCGCGCGCAGCCGGCCGGCCTGGCCGAGACGGGCGGCGAGCGTTGGATTGTCGAGGAGGCTCGCCGTCGCGCGGGCGAGCGCGTCGGCGTTGCGCGGCGGGACGAGCAAGGCCTCGCGGCCTGGGCGAACGACCTCGCTGTAGCCCGGGAGGTTGCTCGCGACGACCGGGAGCCCCGCGGCCATCGCCTCGACGAGCACGACGCCAAAGCTCTCGCGACCCGTGGCGGGCGCGAGGAAGATGTCTGACGCCGCGTGAAACGTCGGAAGCTCGGCTTGCGTCACCGCGCCGATCATGTGGACGCGCTCGCGCGCGCGCGGCTCGAGCCGGCGCAGCAGCGTGCGCTGCGGTCCGTCGCCGACGACCACGAGCTGTACATCCGGGAAGCCGTCGGCCAACTCGGCGAACGCGCGAACGGCGTAGCGGAAGCCCTTACGCGGCTCGAGGCGTCCGACGAACAGGAGCTTGCGCCCCGCCGGGAGCTCGGCCGGCGCAGCCCCCTCGAAGTGCTCGACGTTGGCGCCGTTCGGAATGATCGAGCACTGCTGGCTGCCCATGCGCGAGCCGACCGTCCAACGCGCGGCCTGTGAAACCGCGATCCGGAAATCCACGCGATTCCACACCGGCCTCACCAGCGGAGCGACCGCCGTGTAGAGTTGGGCGGAGACGGTGTCGTCCTCGATGTAGGCGTGGAAGGTCGCGACGGTCGGCGCTGGGGAGTACAGCACGCCGAGCATCGACGTGCTCGGCGAGAGCGGCTCATGCACGTGCACGATGTCCGGCGCGAACTCCTCGAGAGCGTCGCGAACGACGGCGGCCGACGTCGGGTCGATGCAGAGCGGGACGACCGAGCCGTTGAAACGGACCCGGAACGGCCGGCCGACGATGCGCACGTGGGGCTCGGTCGGCTCCGCGTCGCTGGGGGCGAGCACGAGCACCTCGTGGCCGCGGCGCATTAGGCTCGCCGAGAGGTTGCGCACGTGCGCCTGAACGCCGCCGTGGGCGTCCCAACTATACGGGCAGACCTGGACGATTCTCATGCCGGCGGCTGTCGCATCGTCACCTCTTGGCTTACCTCGGTGGCGCGGACGGCCCACGCCGTCGCGTACAACGTCCGGGAACGCCCTACGGAAACGCCCTACGGAATAGTTTGCCGAAAGATGCACACGGGTTTGCCAACAGCAACCCCGTCCGGCTCGCTAATCTGCCGCAGC
>JBHELH010000261.1:0-3039 GCA_046263215.1 Gemmatimonadaceae bacterium
CGCGAGCATCAGCCGATCTCCCGCGCCGACCTTGCCCGGCAGATGGGCATCGGGCGCGGCATGGTCACGGCGCTCGTCAGCGAGTTGCTCGCCGAGGGCGCCGTGTACGAGGGCGCGACCGTCGACGCGCCGCGGGGTCGCAGGCCGAAGATGCTGCACGTCCGCACCCACGACCGCCTCGTCGTCGCCGTCGACGTGCGCTTCAGTCGCACCTACGTCATGCTCGCCGACTTCGGCGGCTCGGCGATCGCGCTCGATACCTTCGAGACCGTCGTCTCGCCGTCCGCCCTCGTCAAGGCGATCGCGAGCCGCGTGCGGCGCCTCCTGCGCGTGCACAGCGCGGTTGGGCGCTGCGAGGGCGTCGGCCTCGTCGTCCCCGGGATGGTCGACCAGCACACCGGCCGCGTCCTCAACGCGCCGCAGCTCGGCTGGCGCGACGTGGACATCCGCGACGAGCTAGCGTCCGCCACCGGCCGGCCGGTCCACATCGAGAACGCGCCGATCGCCTGCGCGCTCGCGCGCATGTGGCTCGGCCACCGCGGCAGCGGCGACGTGCCCACGGACTTCGTCTACGTGACCGTCTCCGATGGCGTCGGCGCCGGCGTCGTCGTCAACGGCGCCGTCGTCCGCGGCAGCGCCAACACTGCGGGCGAGTTCGGCCACGTCCCGCTCGCCCTCGACGGGCCGACGTGCCTCTGCGGCGCGCGTGGCTGCCTCGAGGCCTTCACGTCGAACCTCGCGACCTTGTCACGCTACCTCGGGCACGAGTTCTCCCCCGCCGGGGCCCGCGCGCTCCTCCGGTCGACGGGCCTGACCATCACCGACGTGATCGCCTTCGCGCGGGCCGGCGAAGCCAAGGCCGTCGCGGCGCTCGAGGAGACGGCGCGCTACCTGGGCGTCGGCCTGGCGATGATCATTAACGCGCTCAACCCCGCCCAGATCTTCGTCGGCGGCGAGATCACCGAGGCGTGGGACCAGCTCGCGCCCATCATCGGCTCGGCGATCGCGGCGCGCGCACTCACGAAGACGGCCGCCGCCACGCCGATCATGCCCGAGTCAGCCGGCAGCTACCCGCGGCTCCGCGGGGCGACTGCGCTGGTGGCCGCGCCGGTGTTCGCGGCCCCGCAGGTGGCGTAGCGCGGCTTGCTCACGGGCTCACAGGCTCGCGAGCCCGCAGGCTCGCTCTAGCGCGTCCGCACCAGCATCAGCGACACCTCCGGCGGCAGGGCCGCTCCCCCGGACCGTGTCGCCGTAATCCTCCCAGTGGCGTTCCCCGCAACGCCGAAGCGCAGGTACGCCGCGCTGCCGCCCTTCAGCGTCAGCGAGACCGTGCCGCCGGTCGCCAGCGAGCGCGTCTTCAGCGGAAACGTTCCGCCCTGCACGAACTGCGGGATCACCGACCGGTAGTTCCAGCTCGGGTGCTGGAACGTCGCCGTCGTCTGGGAGACCGCGTCGTCGGTGTACTGTGCCGTCGCCCAGTTGCGCACGAGGGTCAGGAAGTTGCCGAACGCCGCGGTCATGTTCGCGACCCCGGCCGTCCGCGAATTGACGAGGTTCTGCCAGACCGTCTGCTCCGCGGTCGTGCTGCGGTCGGCCGCATAGCGGAGGAGCTGCCACACCGCGCCGCGCGTCGCGAGGCTGTCGGCGGGGCCGTACGGCGAGCTCGCCTCCGGGTCCTCCAGGTAGTCGATGAGCCGACCGAAATTCGAGACCTGGTACGCGTTCGCCGCGTTGCGGATCGTCGGGGAGGAGAGGAGCCGCGTGAGATTGATGTTCTGGCGCGGGCCGAGCCCCGAGGCTTGATAGAACATCAGCTCCTCGGCAATGTGGCTGAGCCCCTCGTTGAGCCAGGCGTCCTCGAAGGACGACGCGTTGGTCACGTAGAGGCGCCGCGACGCGTTGATCAGGTGCTGAAACTCGTGCGCCAATACGCCGACCGTCACGCTGTCGACGAATCCCTTCGTGCGGACGTTCCCGTTCACCTCGCCGCTCGGGTCCGGGACGAGCATGTAGAACATCTCGGCGTAGTTGCTCGTGGCGCAGGCCGGTAGGTTGGGATTGGACGAGGTTTTCGGGAAGAGGTCGCGCGGGTGGAAGAAGCCGCCGATGTAGAAGTCGGACTTGGACGGCGTCATCTCGTTGACGGCGCGCGTGTAGAAGATCACGACGCGTCCCTGGTTGGCGTCGATGTCCGTCGGCACCCCGAAGTTGCGCGTGTCGAGAGGGTAGACGGAGTCGGTGAATGTCTGCGCGATCCTCGCGTAGTCCGTGGGGGTGAACCCGCCGGCGGGATTGGCGTCGTCCGCGACGACGACGGCACGCTGTGACACCGCCACGACATGACCCGGACGGTTGGACGCCGTGTCGCACGGATTGAGGTGGGTGTTGAGGGTCATCGCGTCGCCAACCATGGGGTCAGCCGCGGCGACCGACATGAGCGCGCCGCGGGAGTCCTTGCGCGCGGCCTCGCGCGCCGCCCACGCCGCGCGGGCGGCCGGCATGCGCGGCGCGAGCTGGCGCTCGACGGCGCGCATCCGTGCGTCGAAGCTCGCGCGCGCCGCGGCGGCGCGCATCGCCGCGCGTGCGAGCGTCGGCCCGGCGCTGGCCGCCGGAGCAAGATCGGGCGTCGGCGGCCCGGCGGCGGCGGCGAGTTGCTCGCCCGAGAAATCCAGCGCGACGGTTGCCCCCGGCGTCTGCGACCCGTGCAAGGCGACCAGCACGAACTCCGCGCCCCCCGCCCCGCCACTCACCTGGATCGTCCCCGCGTCGGACGATGAGATAGCCCGCGTCTCACCAACCGAAAGCGAGATGACGCCCGGGGGCGGCGGAGGCCCGCCGCCGTCGCCGCACGCGGCGGCCGCGAGGGCGATGACGAAGACGCAGGCAAAGGGGAATCGCATAGCTTGTCGCTGGGTCACGAAATCAGTCCGCGCATTACGCATGCCGATTGGGCCGACGCCGGGGTCCTACCTACTACACCGGCGCGCCGATTCCGATCGGCCTTCGAAGTGTGTCACGCGTCACAGCGCCGCAACAGCG
>JBHELH010000262.1:0-11268 GCA_046263215.1 Gemmatimonadaceae bacterium
TCGCTCGGCAACCTCTGGCTGAAGTGCCTTCAGCCGGCGTCGGAGGCGTGCGTCTGGACGCGGGCCTACCTCCCGCTCTCGCTCGCGGTCACCTTCGTCTTCCTCGGCGTGCCGGTGTTCGCCGTCGCCCTGCTGCTGCTCGGGCGGTACGCCTCTAGCCGCAAGTGGTGATCGTGGCCCGCTCGTTTCTCGAGTCGACGTTCCTCACCGCGTGTCCCAGCTTCCGCCCGAGCTGGGAGGCGTTGCGGCGTGGCTACGACCCCGGAACGGAGCCCGACGCGACGACGTTCCTCGGCGCCCTCCGCTTTCACGTCGTCGGCCTGGCGTCGGTAGGCCGGGCCGCGGAGTTCACGCGGTTCGCACAGACGCTAGACCGCCTGCTCAGAGAGGCGGACCCGATTCTCGAGGAGCTCCTGACGGAGCATCTCGTCGCGCCGCTGGCGGTCGCCGTGCGCGAGGGCGAGCTCGCGCGTCAGGCCGTCGAGCCGCACCTCGGCGCGCGCACGCGGGCGGCCTGGCGGCGGCACGTCGGTTGACGCGTCGTTCAGCGGGCCGGCGCCCCGGTTCGCCAGCCGCCGCGCCCGCCGGTTATGTTTGGCTGAGTCGCGCCGCAGCCGGCTGACCTCCACGCGTCGGGGACGACGAGGGTGATGTCGATCACGGTCATCGTCGGTGTACTCGTGCTACTGGTGGTCGTCGTCGCCGCGTTCGGGATGCGGCGCGAGCAGGCGGAGCACCCGGCCGGCGCGCAGACGCTCGCCGTGCTGCTTATCGTCGTCGTGGCCGTGTTAGTGCTCGCGTACATGGTCCTTCAGCGCGGCCGCTGACTTCGCCAGCGCCGGCCTGAAACGCCCGGCACGGCGCCGACGTACACCCACACGAGGAGGGCTCGATGGCGACGAAGCTCGAGAAATCGATCAAGCGCGAGCTGGAGCTCGACGGAAAGCTCTACACCGTGACGATCGCCCCCGAAGGCGTGAAGGTCGTCGAGAAGGGTAAGCGGAAGGGCCAGGAGATTCCGTGGCGCTCGATCGTCAGCGGCGATGCCGCGCTGACCGAAAGTCTGAAGATCTCGGTCGACGCGACCGATCCGGCGGCGACGCCGTGAGCTGACGGACGCGCAGCGCGACGATGCCCCACATTCGCTCCTGTCTCCTGCTCGCCGAAGGCGGCATCGTCGCCGGCGCCGTATTGATCTCGGTCGTGCGACACGCACTGTACCTGCGCCGCGGGGCGAACTACAGCCTCGCCGATGCCCTCGGGAGCGGAGCGATCGGCGGCGTGCTCGGGTCCGCCGCCGGAACGGCGCTCTGCGTCGTGCGCGACGGCACGAGCAATCCGGGGGGTGGGTGGGTCGCCGCGTGGCTCTTTCGCCTTCTGCCGTTCGGTGGCCTTGGCATCGTGGAGGGCGCGGTGATCGGCGTTGTCGCAGGCGTCGCGATGGCGTGGTTCGTCGCTCGATCGGCGCGACGATCCACACGGGTGTGACCGAGCAGGCCGGAGGTGGCCATGACGTCGGATGACGCGACTCCTACTCCCGAACCGCCGGGTGACCTTGCGCCGCCTGTGCTTGACCCACCGGTCGCCCTCGACGTCACGACGCCGTCGTCCGAGCCGCTGGCACGCGCGCCGGACGCGTGGCTGCGCGACCGCCTGCCGCTCCTCACCCTCGTCGACCGCGCTGTGACGCTGGCGCTCGACGCGCTCGACGCTGCCGGAGATGCCGTCGCCGAACGACTCGGCATCCGTCGCGCGGCGGGTGGGCCGCCGGCGTCGCCGCCACCCTGAGACGCGTGCCGGCGTGACGCGCCCGGCAAGGTGCTCGCAGCCCGTCAACGGGGAAAGAACGACAGCCCGAACAGCACGCCGACGGACGTCGTCCCGTCGCCGTCGAATTGGTGGGCGACGAACGCCTCGAGGCGCGTCGCGAGGCGGTTGGCGAACGGGGTCTTGAGGCCCAAGCCGAGGCCGAGGTTCGGGTCGCTCTCGCTCTCCCCGAACGCGGAGACGCTCGTGAAGCCGCCGAATGGCCGAAAGTAGATCTGGCTCTGCGTGCGGTCGGGGGTCAGGTGAAAGAGTACGCCGAGTCCGATGGAGATCGTCGTGGCGTCCAAGTCGAGGCCGTTGGGGTCGTCGATGTCGACGTGGTTGATCGCGAGCGTGGGCTCGAACGACGTCCGCGGCGACGTGAAGAATCCGACCCGGAACTGCTGAAATGGTATCGCGATCACCGTGACACGCGGCTCGTCCAGTCCGAACGACAGCGCGGCGTCGATGCCGAGCTCGATCGGCCGCGCCTGAGCAGATGCGAAGGGGCCGGTGATGACGAGCAGGGTGATCGCGGTGAGTCCGGCGGCGAGAGTGCGCATCGGGGCCTCGGGGTGAGAGTGAGGGACCTGCAGACTGGCCGCTACGGTGTGCGGCCACCATTCTACAACGGACGGGGCGCGCGCGCGAGCCGGCGGCGCGCCCACCGTACCACGCCACGGAAGCCGATGCACCAAAGACATCTCATTACCGTCGTCGCAACGTGGGTTAGCGTCGCCGCGGGCGCACCACTGGCAGGCGCTCAACAGGCGCCGCCACCAGAGCCGTCGGCGCGCGATGTCGCGCTCGCGCGCCGCGCGCTCCGTGCGACGCCGCTCACCGACGGCCACAACGACCTGCCGTGGCGGATCCGCGAGGACACGTTGCATCCCCGTGACGTCGAGGCGTACGACCTTCGTCGCCGCACGCCCGGCCATACGGACATCGATCGCCTCCGCCGCGGGATGGTCGGCGCGCAGTTCTGGTCGGTCTACATCCCCGGAGAGATCCGCGACTCGGGGTACGCCCGCGTTCAGCTCGAGCAGATCGACATCGCGCGTCGCGTGATCGCGAAGTACCCGGAGACGTTCGAGCTGGCGACGACCGAGGCCGGTGTGCGGCGCGCGTTCGCGCGCGGCCGGATCGGGTCCCTGCTCGGCATGGAAGGCGGACACGCGCTCGAGAACTCACTCGGCGCGCTTCGCGCGTACTACGACCTCGGCGTTCGCTACATGACGCTCACGCACAACGTGACCCTCGACTGGGCGGACGCGGCGCTGGACAGCGCGAGGCACGGCGGCCTGTCGCCGTTCGGCGAGGAGGTCGTGCGCGAGATGAACCGGCTCGGCATGCTCGTCGACCTGTCGCACGTCTCGCCGGCGACGATGAGTGACGCGCTCACCGTCACGCAGGCGCCGGTGATCTTCTCGCACTCGTCGGCGCGCGCGCTCTGCGACGTGCCGCGCAACGTGCCCGACTCGATCCTCGCCCGACTACCGCGGAACGGCGGCGTGGTGATGGTCACGTTCGTGCCGCAGTTCATCTCGCCGGCCGTCGCCGCGCACGCCGCGGCGACGCAGCGTGAGGAGGCGATGATCGCGGGCCGGCTCGGCAGCGACGCGGCGGCGATCCGACGCGAGACGGCAGCGTGGCTGGCGGCGAACCCCGCGCCGCGCGCGACGCTGAGCCAGGTCGCCGACCACATCGAGCGCGTTCGCCGTGTCGCGGGCGTCGACCACGTCGGGGTCGGCAGCGATTTCGACGGGATCGACGCGACGATCGTCGGGCTCGAGGACGTCTCGACCTTCCCCGCCCTCTTCGCGGAGCTCGCGCGGCGCGGCTGGACGGAGGCGGACCTGCGGAAGCTCGCCGGCGAGAACGTGCTCCGCGCACTCGCGCGCGCGGAGGCCGTTGCCGCTCGGCTTCGGCGCCAGCGCCCGCCGTCGACGGCCACGCTCTCGACCCACCGCGGGGTACAGACGCCCTGAGCGTCGTTGCCCCGCTTCTCACTGGACGAGCGGCGGCACGGGCGATAGCTCTCGCGGTGTCACTTGGAGACGCGGAGGCTCGCCCTTATGCCAGCACTTCGAACCCGACCGACGCTCGCGCGGGCATGTCCTCGCGCGTGGGTGCTCCTCGCAACCGCTCTTCCGACGCTCACGTCGGCACAGCAGCCGACCGCCGCGTCGGATGAGCTGAGCCAAGCCATCCTCCGCTACGCCTTCCGCGGCGACGGCGGCAACGTGCGACTCATTCCCGGTCGCGTTCCGGACGACCTCGCCCCGAACTTTCACGCCCCGGCTGGCACGCGCGTTCTCGGAACGGTGGTCATGGGGTCCGGCGCTCTGGTCCTCGCGGCGACGAACGTGTCGCCCGATTCACTTCGCGCGGAATACACCCGAGCGCTCGCGCCGCGCGGCTGGAAACCCATGGAGGAGCGCCGTCGGTCTGGCTTCATCCCGAGCGGGGCAGAGCTGCCACTCGTGTTTTGCCGCGACGGCGCGACGCTCTACGTAAGGTACTCACGGCGCTCGACGGCGCCCCACGATCTTCATCTCGATTATCGCGACGGTGGCATGTGCGAGACTCCGGCGGCGGAGCGCGTTCAATCCGTGCGGATGGGTGAGCCCACGTTCCCGACGCTCTACGACCCCGCACCTCCAGCCGGCATGTCGACGTCGCGGTGTTACTCGAGGGCCGGCGGCAGAAGCATGGGCGCGTTGGGCCCCATGACGATCGTGGCGTCGAATCTGTCGGCGACCGACATCCTGCGGCACTACGCGCGCCAGCTCGAGGCCGCCGGGTGGCGGGCGCCAGGACCGAGCGCTACCCCACCTATCGTGAGCGGGAGTTGGTTGCGGTCCGACAGCACGGGCACCGCGCAGGTCACACTCGAGGTGACTGAAGGGTCGCCGGCCTCCGGCTGCTACCAGGTCCGCATGAGCCTGACCGGAGGCCCGGCGAGTCGCTGAAGGCAGACCCTCGAAGACTCGCGTGATTCAGACATTGACGGCAGGCGCTCGCAGGGTGTGCAGCGCGGCAGCCGCGCTCGCCCTCGCGTCGACCGGGCATGCGTGCGCGCCCGTCCCGGTCGACACGCCGAGGACGGCGCCGGCGCCGCCGACCGCCTCGACGTGCTGCACCGCGCTCGAGCGCGGCGTCCTCGAGGAGCTGAACCGCGCTCGCACCAACCCGGCGCGCTTCGCCGCGGAGCTCGAGGCGAGGCTGCCGCACTTCCGCGGCAGCATCTACCGGCGGCCTGGCGCGGAGGTCGGCGTCAGAACCGTCGAGGGCGCCGCAGCCGTTCGCGAAGCGGTGCGCGTACTCCGCGCGACCCGTCCCCTGGCCGCGCTCCGGCTCTCTCACGGAATGTCGGCCGGCGCGGCGGATCACGTGCGCGACCACGGCCCGCGCGGCGGAATGGGCCACGCCGGTCGTGACGGGAGCACGCCGGCGGCGCGCGTCAACCGCTACGGCCGATGGTTCGGGGTGATCTCCGAGAACATCCAGTACGGCCGCGCGGCGAACGCGCACGAGGTGATCGCCGATCTCGTCATCGACGACGGCGTGTCCGACCGCGGACACCGGCGTAACGCGCTCGATCCGGCGGTGCGCGTCGCGGGCGTCTCGTGCGGATCACACGCGACGTACGGCCAGATGTGCGTGATCGTGCATGCGTCCGACTACTCGGAGCGCGCGCAACCGGGGGTCGGCTCGGCGAGGGCGGCCCCTGGCCGCTGACGTGCCCCACGTCGTCCTCCTCGGTGACTCGATCTTCGACAACGCGGCGTACGTCGCGGGCGGGCCCGACGTGCTCGCCCAGCTCGCGCCCGCCCTCCCCGCCGGCTGGTCGGCAACGCTGTGCGCGGTCGACGGGGCCGTCGTCGCGGACGTCGAGCGGCAGCTGACGTGCGTCCCCGCCAACGCCACGCACCTCGTGGTCAGTGTAGGCGGTAACGACGCACTCGGACACATCGACCTGCTCGGGCGCCCAGCGCGGTCATCGGCCGAGGTCCTCCAGATGCTCGCCGACGCCGCGCGGCCGTTCGAGGCGCGCTACCGGAGGATGCTGGCGGCGGTGCTGCGGCGAGGCATCCCCGCGACCGTGTGCACGATCTACAACGGCAGCTTTCCCGACGCACTCACGCAGCGGCTCGCCGCGACGGCACTGACGGTGTTCAACGACGCGATCTTCCGCGCCGCTGTCGAGACGCGCACGCCGGTGATCGATCTACGCCTGGTGTGCGACCAGCCTGCCGACTACGCCAACCCGATCGAGCCGTCCGTGGGCGGGGGCGCGAAGATCGCGCGCGCGGTCGCCCGCGCCGTCACCGAGCGCTGCGCCGGCAGCCGGCACACCGAGGTGTTCGCCGGCTGATCATTCGCCGCCCGCCGGAGGCTCGACGACGGGCGGTGTCGTGCGGACGGCGTCGGCGACGCGGGATGTGTCCTCGCGCGTCGCCCGGGCGTCGGCGGCGAGCTCCCGCGTGTCGGCCGCGACGCGGCGCACGCGCTCGCGCGTCTCGGCCAGGTCGTCGCCCGTGCGGCGAAGCGCCTCCGCGTTGCGGCGCAGCTGCTCAGCAGCATCGGCCTCCAGCCGCGCGAGCTCTTCCTGACGCTCGTCCGTCCGCGCGTCATCGGCCGCGCGGATGCGCTGGGAGCGCTCGAGCACGCCGGTCGTGTCGTCATACACCTCCCGCGCGACATCGTCGTCGACGGGCGCCGCGGCGTCGCCGGGCGCGTCCGCGGTCCCGCGCGTCTCAGCGGCGATCTCGCGCGCTCGTTTCGCGGTGTCGCCGAGCTCCGCGTCGGTGAGGTGTCGGTTCTCGTCAGCCATGCAATCGCCCTCCCAGGGGTCGTCAGCACCGACCGCGTCTTGCAAGTGGGGAGCCAGCCGCGAAGCGCGGACGCTATTAGCGCGGCTCGATCGATGCGCCTGATCGCGGCCCGCGGCCGCAGGCGCCATATTGAGCAAAGGCGGCCGGGCGGGCCTGGATCGTGGATCGAGGGTGCTAGGGAGATGCAAGACAGAGAGCGGCGTACCAATCCGGAGCCGGACAGTCCGGAGAGTCTGATCGACGAAGCGTCGGAGGAGAGCTTTCCGGCAAGCGACCCGCCGGCCTGGGAACCGACGCATGTGGGGCCGCCGGCGCCGGCGGGGGCCCATGATTCGGCGCGCATCGAGCCGCGGCACAAGGACTATCTCCTGCGGCTCTTTCGGCACATGGCCTGGGCCGATGCCCGGGCGTTGGATGCGCTGCGCAAGTCGGACGGCGCGAGCGAGCTGGCGCGGAGCGAGCTGGCGCACGTCCTTGGCGCCGAGCACGTGTGGCTGTCGAGACTCGAGGGACGGGCGGCTAGCGTTGCCGTGTGGCCGGAGCTGTCGGTCGACGAATGCGAGTTACTCGCGCGCGAGACACACGCGGGGTTCCGCGCGTTCGTCGAGCGGACGGACGACGCGACGCTCGAGCGCGCGGTCCACTACCGCAACAGCGCGGGAGCGGAATTCGACTCCAAGGTGTCGGACATCCTGCTTCACGTCGCACTCCACGGGGCGTATCACCGCGGTAAGGTCGCCGCCGCTCTCCGAGGGGCGGGTGCGGAGCCTGCGCCGACGGACTACATCGGCTTCGTCCGCGGAGTGCCATCGGCGACGAGAGCCGACGCCCTGAGGGCGGGAGCTCCAGCGTCCTAGGTCGACGGACTCCCCGATCTCAGCCCCACCGGTTCGTCCGCTTCGGATCCGCCTCGCGGTTCCCCGGGCGTGCCCGGCTGTCGGCACGCTGGGAGCGCTTCCCTTCGTGCTTCTGCTCCAGTCGCTGCTGGTGCGACGCGCCGCGCTTGGCTTGCTTGCGCTGCTTGCTCGCGCCGAGCGTAGCACCGACTTCGCTTGGCCGCTTCCCGTCGCGCCGCGCATCACGCGCCGCAGCGCGCCGCTGCTCCGCGTTGCCTTCCACCTGCCGCTGTTGCCTGGCCATGACAATTCAGGGTTGAGGGTAGAGGGGGTGGAGCGTGGAGCGAGCATCCTGGCGAGACGGAGTAACGCGAGGCGCTAGTTAGTCGTACGCCTGCTCCGCCCTCCGCCCTCCACCCTCCGCCTACGGTTTTCCCGTCGTATCCGGCGCGACTCGCGTGTTGTCGGGGGTGATCTTGAAGCTGAACTCCTGCTCGACGAGCTGACGCACACGTCGGCGGCCGATGCGCGCCGGGTTGAAGCGCATGTCGGGGAGCGCGCTCCGCACGGCGGTAGTGAAGTCGTCGTGCGTCGAGCGAACGACCTCGAACGAGGCGACGTCGGCAAATCCGCTCGTGTCGACGACGTAGCGCACGAACACCGAGCCCTCGAGCTTCCGCTTCAGCATCTCGGCCGGGTACGCGGGCGCGGCGCTCCACGGGTGTCGCGAGACCGCCGAGTCGACCTCGAGGACGGAGAACGCGCTGTCCGTGCCGGCGATCGCGCCCGCGGCTGGGATGTTGACGGTGTCGGTGCCGAGCTTCAGCCCCTCCAGCGGATCCTTTGCCTCCGGCTTGCCGAGCTCACTCCGGCCGGTCCGCACGTCCGCGAACTGCCCGATCAGGTTGGTCGGGACGCCGAGCGCCATCCACTGAATGCGCTCCTGCTGGGGGCCCTGCGCGGGGACCCGGTCGGGTGGCGGCAGGTAGTACACGCGGTTCGCCAGCGATTCCTCCGGGACACCCGGGGCCTTCTGGGTCACGGCGACCGACAGGCCGATGAGCACCGCGTGCGTGACGGTGCTGAGGAAGGCGCTCGTGCTCGCCGCCGTCGTCTTGACGGCGTACGACTGAACCCAAAGGCGCATCATCGTCGCCTCCTTGTTGCCGCCGACGCGCCGACCGCAGGGGGAGACCAAGCCCCCTGTTGTGACACCGGTCCTGCGTTTCGGGTTGTTGCAGTATTGGGGCCGCGCCGCCCGGGATGCAAGACGGCCGATCAACGTCCCGAGCGGCCGCTGGCGGCCCTGACACTTCCCTTACCCGGCCCCTACCGCAGCACCGTTCTCGCCACCGCCTCCGCGCGGGTGTCGTGCTTGTAGACGACCCCATTCTTCATGACGAAACTCGGCCGTTCCATGACTCGGATGTCGGCGAGGGGGTCGCCCGGGACAGCGACGACGTCGGCGAGCTTGCCGGCCGTCAGCGAGCCGACCCGGCTCTCCCAACCGAGGAGGCGGGCGGCGTTCATCGTCCCGGCGACGATTGCGCGCATCGGCGTCAGGCCGCCCCATTCGACGAGCAGGGTGAACTCGTGGCCATTGGCGCCGTGCGCGCCGACGCCGGCGTCGGTCCCAAGCGCGATCGGGACGTTGTGCGCGCGCGCGACCCTGATCCCGTTGCGCATCGCCCGGGCCGCGGCCAGCGCCTTCTCAGCGCGGTGTCCCTTGAGAACGCCGCTCCGCGCGGCCCGCTCGACCGCCTCGCCGGCCATCAACGTTGGCACGAGATAGGTTCCGCGCCGGGCCATCAACCTGGCGCCCTCCGCGTCGAGGAATGAACCATGCTCGATCGACGCGACGCCGGCGCGCGTCGCCGTCTTGATCCCCTCCGCGCCGTGCGCGTGCGCGGCGACTTTGCGCTCCAACCTGGTCGCCTCGTCGACCATCGCCTTGAGCTCCTCGAAGCTGTACTGCTCGACGCCGACCGCGTCGCCTTCCGAGAGCACGCCACCGGTCGCGCAGGTCTTGATCACGTCGGCACCGTACTTGGCCTGGTAGCGCACCGCCTGCCGCACCTGATCCGGCCCGTCGGCGATGCCGGTGCGCGGCGAGCCGTCGGCCAGCCCGGGCTTGAACGCGTTCTCGTCGCAATGGCCGCCCGTGATGCCGAGCGAGTAACCGGCGGCCTGCATGCGGGGCCCGGGCACGTAGCCTTCGTTGATCGCCTTCCGCAGGGCGATGTCGTCGAAGTTCGACGTGCCGACGTTTCGGATCGTCGTGAAGCCGGCCATCAGCGTCTTCTGCGCGTTGGCGACGCCGAGGATCGCGCCGAAGCTGTCGAAGTCCCGCACGTGCGCGTCGTCCGCGCCGGGATCGCCGAGCGGACGCCCGATGATGTGCGTGTGGGCGTCGATGAAGCCCGGCAGGAGCGTCGCGTCGCCGAGGTCGATCCGCCGCGCCCCTGCGGGTACCGACACCGTACCCTCGCGGCCCGCAGCGATGATCCGATCGCCGTTCACGACGACGACGCCGTTGGCGACGGGCGGCGCTCCGGTTCCGTCGATGAGTCGGGCCGCGCGCAGGACGACGGTGCCGGAGCCGCGGGGTTCCGGGTTTTGGGCCGACAGAGAGCCCGTGACCGACGCTAGAAGCAGAAACGTCACGATGCGCTGCATTATGCCTCCGATGACTGGTTCGCAGTTCCCAGTTCCCAATCGGCGGCGCGGCACGATCGCGTTCTTGGAACTTGGAACCAGGAGCTGGGAACTCGGACCTCACGCGTTATTCAAGTACCGCTCCCGCAGAATCCCCACGTGGTGCCGCTCGTGTCCCGCGATGATGTACGCGAGCGCCCGCGCGCTGATCTCGAGGTTGTTCGCCGAGCCGCGGCGGGCCGCGGCCTCCGGCTCGAGCGTCTCGACGAACGCGATCGTCGCCTGGCGGACGGCCTCGAGCTCGTGGGCGAGCGATGCGAGCGTGCGCGCCTCGAAGTTCGCCGCGGGAACGTACGCGTTCTCGTCGAAGCCGGGGAGCGGCGTGGCGTCGCCGCGCGCGATCCGGAGCATGCGGTAGGTCATGATCCGCTCGACGTCGGCCAGGTGGCCGACGACTTCCTTGACGCTCCACTTGCCGGGCGCGTAGCGGTCGGACGCGCGCTCTTCCGGGATGCTGCGCAGCAGCGCGAGCGTCTCACCGATCTGATTGCGCAGCAGTTCGACGAGGTCGCCATCCGGGACCAGTGAGATGTAGCGGTCGTAGTACGGCGCGTACTCGGTGCTCTGTGGGCGCGCGATTGGTGCCGCCGTGGTCACGTTGGTCATGGCCGCCCTCCCTGGTTGCCGCTTTGCGCAGCCCGCGCGCTCCGCTCGGCACGAGCGCGGGCAACAATATCCTTCACCTCGGCGAGCAGCGTCGGGCCGTGGTACGGGATCCCGTCCTTGATTGTCCACTCGACCCCGCGGGACCGCGCGGCGCGCCCGTCACGCAGCACATCGGTCCCGCCCGGATAGAGCACCTTGAGGTCCTCGAGCGGGTTACCGTCGACGACGATCAGGTCCGCCGCGTAGCCCGCCCGCACTCGGCCGAGCCGGTGCTCCTGGCCGAGGATCTTCGCGTTGTTGCCGGTGGCGTGCTGGACGACCTTGATCGGGTGGAACCCGGCCTCCTGATGCAGTTCAAGCTCGCGGATCAGGGCGTACCCGTAGAGTTGATAGATGAACCCCGCATCCTCCCCCGCCCCGATCGTGCCGCCGCGGCGGCCGAACTCGCGGAGCGCGTCCATCCAGAT
>JBHELH010000263.1:0-8584 GCA_046263215.1 Gemmatimonadaceae bacterium
GCGTTCCTCACTACGCTCACCGTCGAGCCCTGTCGGCGCGCAACGCGGCGCAGGAAGTCGCGAAGTTGAAGCAGCGGCCCGGCAAGGACATGGTCATGTGCGGCAGCCTCTCGTTGGCGCAGTCGCTCATGAACGAGGGAGTGATCGACGAATATCAGTTGATCGTCTGTACCGTCGTTCTTGGAAGCGGTACCGTCGTCCTCGCGTACACGGCTGCAAACGCGGGATCGACGGCTACGAAACGTTAGCGACCACGTCTTGGGCGGGGGTGAGGAGGTCATGCTCCGTTTGCGTCAACTGTCCAGCGGCGCTCTAGCTATCTGGGCGGTCGTTGCCACGCACGCAGAAGCTCAGCAGCCTCGAACCTCGGCGGACGCAAAGCTCGTCGTCGTCGACGGGCACCGAATGCGCGTGCAGTTCTCGGGACTCGACACCCGGAAGCGAGGAAGTCCGGTTGTCGTGTTCGAGGCCGGAGCAACGAATTCTCTGGAAGTATGGCGTAGCGTTCTACCGCAGGTGGCGACTCTCGCCCCGGTTGTGGCATACGATCGCCCGGGCCTCGGGCGATCCGAATGGGACAACGAGACGCCCACTCCGCGGCACGTGTCGAACAGGCTGCGCCGGTTGCTCCAACAGATCGGCGCCGAGCCGCCGTATGTGCTCGTCGGCTACTCATGGGGCGGCACCCTCGCTCGCTATTTCGCAGGATACCACCCAGGTGAGGTGGCCGGACTCGTCTACGTCGATCCGGGCCCGATCGTCACGCAGTCACTCGCCGATAATCTTGCCCCGTTCGACGCGATCGGCGCCGGTCGAGCAGGGTATGACGCGCTCTGGTCCAGCTACGCCGCACTCTTCGAGCGGTCGTCGCCAGCCGTGCGTGCGGAATTCAACGTATTTCGCGGCTTGATGGAGCGAGACTTGGCCGATCGTGACCTTTGGCCTGTGCCCGACGTGCCGGTCGTCGTGCTCGTCGCGGCGAAACCGTACCCGCCGTTTCTGAAGCTTCCGTACGATCCGCAGGCGCACTTTCAGGCCGATCTGCGTCATCGGATCAGGATGCTCCAAGAGTGGGCGCTCGCCGCTCCGCGGGGAACGCTCATCGTGTCCAACCACACCAGTCACGCGGTCCCCTGGGAAGACCCCGAGCTGATCGTCTGGGCCGTAAACCGAGTCCTCTCGGCTGTACCGAATCGTCCCTAGTAGCCGCCGGCGCTCGCGTTGCGCTTGGACATGTTGGGCGAAGCACGAGGGAAGTCTCGACGGGAGAATTGTATGGTTGCCATCTTGCGCAGCAGCTTCGCCGTGCTCGCAGCGCGAGCGCGCCAGGTTCTCCCTGTTGTCATCGCGCTGGTGCTCCTGCTCCTCCTCGTCGCCGGGCTGGCCTCGACGTACGTTGGCCACTCGCGCAGCCCGTACGACACCTGCTACGCGACCAACGGGCGCGCAATCTCCTGCGCCCTCCTCGAGGAGCTACGCTGAGCCGCGCCCGCCGAACAATGTCCTGCACGTCATGAGCAATGTGACGACCGGCGCTACCGGAGCGGCCTGCTGCGACGTCAACTGGCCCTGACGGCGTAGAGGAAGCGTGCGTAGCCGATCTCGGCGGCGTTCTTCGTCAGCTCGACGTTGACCCACGCGACGACGTCGCCGAACGGACGGTCCCGGAAGGGCCATCGCGTTCGCTCTGCGGATCGCAGGCCGTCGTCGGTCGCGCGCTCGAGTACGAGTCGCCACTGTCCCTGTAGGCGGTCAAGCCACTCGCGTAGGTCGTCGGTATTGCCGGGCCACATCACGTTCTCGCGCGAGAGGGCCCCGGCACCGAACGAGTGGTCGAGCACCATGGACCACCAGAAGCCGAGGTGCCATGTCAGCCACGCGATGCTCGGCGGGCCGATATCATATCCCTCGCGATCCGGCCAGTCGGCGCGCCACGTTCCGTCAGCGACTTGATGGACGTGCAACCCCTCATGAGCAGGGCGCCACAAGCACTCCTCGGTGGTGAGTCCGCCGAGGTGGAAGCTGGCGAGCTTCCACGCCGTTTCGAACTGCCGGATCAAGTAGTCACGGGCTTCGTCGGACATCGGCAGGAACTGTGAAAGGGATAAGAAGATGAATCCGCGGCCCACCTTACACCTTCATCGCGCATAGGGCTGGGCGTATCTTTGCTGGCACAGTTCCACGCCGCAATCCGAATGGTTCTCACGGGCACGAACCGCTCCGGCTAACACACAGCATGATCGTCAATCGCTCCGCGCCCACCGCCACGGTCGTTCCTATCTTGGTGTACGAAGACGTAGAAGCGGCGATCGACTTTCTGGTCGGCGCGTTCGGGTTCGCCGAACACATCCGCGCGCGGGGACCCGACGGACGCGTCAACCACGCGCAACTGAGGATCGCCGACGGCACGATCATCGTGGGTCGGCAGGGCGGCCCGTTCCGCACACCGCGTCCGCGAGAGGTCACCCAGCTCGTGCACGTGACCGTCGCCGACGCGGACGCGCACTTCCGACAGGCCGAGCGATCCGGCGCGCGGATCGTCCAGGCGCCGCACGACATGCCATTCGGTGAGCGCCAATACACGGCTGAGGATCTCGGCGGTCACTGGTGGGTCTTCTCGCAGCACATCGCGGACGTCGCACCAGCCGACTGGGGCGCAACCGAAGTCCGCGATCACCTAGGGAGTCCTGCGGCCTCCTAGGCACTAGCTGACGATCCGTCCGCCGCCCATGTATACGCGCTTGCGTGGCGCGGCCGCCATCGCCCTGGTCCTCCTCGGAGGGTGCCGCACTGGGCGCGATTACCCAAGCTCCGCTGGCCCGCGCTACGCGGACGCTCCGCCGCGCGAGACGGCCGAGACTCGCGCGCAGCCGGCCTCGGTGCGAGTCGTGTCGTTCAACATCGAGTTCGCGCGGCGCATCGACGAAGCGATCGCCTTGCTCATGTCGGACGCGGCTCTGCGCGGTGCGGACGTGATCCTGCTCCAGGAGATGGACGCGGCGGGGACGCACCGCGTCGCCCACGCACTCGGGATGTGGTACGTCTATTACCCCGCGATCTTTCACCGGCGGACCCGCCGCGACTTCGGGAATGCCGTTCTCTCGCGCTGGCCGATCGTAGACGACGCGAAGCTCGTGCTGCCGCACCCGTCGCGTTACGCTGGGACGCATCGCAGCGCAACCGCGGCGACGCTGCGTGTTGGCGCGGCGCGTATTCGCGTGTACTCGACACACCTCGGTACCGCCGCAGATATCGGCTCCGGTCGACGCCGGGACCAGCTTCGCGCCATCCTTGCGGACGCCGCGAGTCATCCGCTCGTCGTCATCGGAGGCGACCTCAATGACGCTGCAGTCGGGCTCATCGCCCAGGACGGCGGTTACTCGTGGCCCACCCAGCGCGGCCCGCGCACGACCCGCTTCGGGCGATGGGACCACATCTTCATGAAGGGTCTGAAGAGCCCTGACATGGCCGCCTCCGGGACGATCGTTGACGCGGGCCGCGTCAGTGACCACCGCCCGGTGTGGGCCGTCGGCATCCTTCCCTGAGGGGACGTATGTTGGGCCAAATGGCGGATCGTCAGCGAAAGGCGACCCCCGCCGACGGCGCGGTTCCACCGACACGACGAACCGGGTCGGGCAGAATCGACAACCGCCAGCGCCTCGTTAGGGATCGTTGAACCTGCCAAGCTCTCCCAACGCCAACCACAAGGCTACCGCGTCGTGAAAGGTGTCACCGTGCGCAGCATGGACCCGCCCGCGGAATCAGACCGTGAGGCTATCATCGACGGCCTGCTCGGCTACAACGCCGAGCGCGGAGTTCCATGGATGGGACGTGATCTCGCCGTCGTCGCCTGGGATAAATCCGGAGCCGTGATCGGTGGCCTCCTCGGCCAGACGAATATCGGATGGCTGTTCGTGGCCGCGCTGTGGGTCGCCGCGCCGTACCGCGGCCGTGGCGTCGGCAGCGCGCTCCTAGCCGAGGCGGAGCGGGAAGCGCGACGACGTGATTGCATCGGGGTCTACCTCGACACCTACAGCTTCCAGGCACGCCCCTTTTACGAACGACTCGGCTACGAGCTCTTTGGAACCCTGCCCGACTGTCCGCCTGGGGGCGCGAAGTACTACCTCTACAAGCGTCTCAGCGGCGTCCGTGCGAAACGGACGGCTGCGAAGCGTGGACGTCGAATGGACGGTACCCGATGAGCATGTGGCGAGAGCCGGATCTCTGGGCGGGCCTCGTCAGCGGCGATGCCTGCCCGATCTGCCACGGGGATGTGCCGCGGGACGCGCTTGCAGAGCTCGAGGTCGCGTGGCTGATAATGGGCGAGGACGCGCCGATGCGCGGGTACGTGTGGCTCGCGTTCCGCCGCCACGCGATCGAGTTGCACGACCTCAGTGACGCCGAAGGTGCGGCGTTCATGCGCGACGTTCAGAAGGTCTCGCGCGCGGTTGCCGCCGCGACCGGCGCGGTCAAGCTCAACTACGAGGTGCACGGGAATACGGTGCCGCACTTACACATGCACATCTTCCCGCGATACGCGGGCGATCCCTTCGAGGGCGGTCCGATCAACCCGCGGGCGGTTCGGGGCCCGGTCTATGCAGCCGGGGAGTTCACGGTCATGCGGCGTCGCGTCGCGGAGGCGCTCGCATCCGGTGCCGCCTGAACGATTCGCCCCCGCGCGTGCTGATTCCGACGTTCGCCACGCGACGCGGCTCAGTTCGCGGAGGATTATGCGATCCCGCGCTCATCTCACACCGACGCTGCTCCTACTCGCTGCGGCCTGCGCCGGCTCGCGGGTACCGTCGGCGGCCGCACCGCTCGCTCTCGCTACCGCCGCCGATTCGGCGCGGTGCGCGGGCGTGAGGGATAGTCTGCTCGCTCTCCCGCCGCATCAGCTGCCCCAGACCCGACCCCGTGGGAACCCGCGGTTGCCCCGTCCTCGCGACGACGGCGGCGGCACCGTCATGGTCCGAACGATGTTCATCGTGCGGCCGGATGGCTCCGCCGACACGGCAAGTGTTGTCATCGAGGGCACATCGGACCCGGAGTATCGCCCGGCGATGGTGCGCGTTCTCGCCCGCCAGCGGTTCGCGGCGCCCACGGTCCACGGATGCCCGGCTTGGCGCCGTGGCGACATCGTGATTCTTGGTGTTCGGCGAGGCGTCATACGACCGTAGCGACCGGGCCACGGTGCCGACGCAACGTATCCCAGACGCTACCTGGGCCGAGACTGCGGCGCGGCCTTCGTGCTTTTCGTCTGGCATGAAGTTGCTGCCTGGCAAGCAGCTGTTCGCGCCGCCCGGGCCGCATCCGTACCCTCGTGCGCGCACGACATTTGACGCAATGGAGGAGTGGGACATGCCCGACGGACGGCGAGTTCTCGTTACGACCCACACTACAGGACCCGACGAATTCCAAGCCGGGACGCGCGGCGCCACCGATCTCCGCGAGTCCGTGGTGCCCGCGGGCTGCCTCGGAGGCACCGCGCTCCTGCGACAGTACCGGGTCACCGCCGTGTGGAATTAGCCCGATCCCGGAACCGAACGGCGAGCCGACAGCTACAATGCTCATCTTGTGGTTCCGCTCGGACACATGAAAGGCTTGACGATCGAGGCAGTAGCGAGAGACACAGCCGAGCGCACGAGGCTGGTGCCGATACTCCAGTCGGCGTGCAAGCTCGAACAATGACTCGCAGTTGGGCCTGAGTCCGTGCGTATCACGTCTCGTATCGCCGCGGTCGCGGTCGCGGCCCTGCTATCGACCACTTCCACGCCGGCGCGTTCTGGGCGAACCTGGGACTTTACGGCCTGCTCCTGGTCGGGGCCTACACCGCATGGGGGCGTGGACGGTCGCGGGCCGTCCCCAGGGCTGAGAGCTGATAGCCGAAGTACCGATAGAAGTACCCATAGCTTTGATCAACCGACGTCCGGCTCATGAGCATCCTGCCCCGATGCGAACAGTGTGGCGCGGAATTCGACCCGCTCACGGGCGGCATTTGCTCCTCGTGCGGCCGACTGCTCTGCGGCCCCCATCTTCGCGGGTGGCTGCGATCGTTCATCCCGGCGATCGGCTCGACGCGGCCGGTGTGCGGCTGGTGTCGTGCGGGCCACAGTCTAGGTAGCTCCCGATCCGGGGCGATGGAACGGTGAACGCGTCGCGGGTAGAAGATCCTGCCGCCACGAGCACAATTGCGCCCACGCCGCACGGAGAGAAGACGGAATGAAGAGGGCGAGCGCCGCCATAGCTCGCGTCGCAATAGCTCGCGTCGCAATCCCACTCCTGGCGCTCTCGGCGATCGCGCTCGGCGCAGCGTGCCGGTCGGCGCCGCGCGAGCAGGCGTCTGCCCCACGGTGCAGCGGTGAGGGATTGCTGCTCGTCCGTAATTACACGGGGCGGGTTCTCGAGATCTACGAGTCCGGCCGCGGGGCCATGGAGTTCATCGGCTTCGCCTCCCCGGGAGTGACCCGGCTCGCGGTCCGCGGGCCCAACGAGCTCGCGATGGTCTACCACGTGCGCGAGCCGAGCGAAGGTCGCGACGCGGTCGCGGTCACGTGGATGCGCCGGACTGCCGTCGCCCGTCCGCCGTCCCGCCTTGCGCTCGAGCTGGCGTGCACGTGAGCATCCAGTCGCGCGCCGTGCGTCTTCTCCTCGCGGCGCTGGCCGGCGTGGTGGCGATGCTCTCGGTGCCCCTGGGCAACCTCTGGCTCAAGTGCCAGCAGCCGACGTCGGAAGCGTGCGTCTGGAGCAAGGCGTACCTGCCGGTGTCGCTCGGATTGACATTCGTGACCCTAGGCGTTCCCGTTTTCGTCGTCGCGCTCGTGCTGCTGCGGCGCGCCGCCACCCGACCGCGCTGATCGTGGCCCGGTCATTTCTCGAGTCGACGTTCCTCACCGCCTGTCCGAGCTTTCGATCGAGCTGGGAATCGATGCGCCGCGGCTACGAGCCGGGGACCGAGCCTGACGCGTCGGCATTCCTCGGCGCGCTGCGCTTTCACGTCGTCGGCCTCGCGGCCGTTGGTCGGGTGGCGGAGTTCACGCGGTTCGCGCAAACGCTGGACAGGCTGCTCGTGGAAGCGGATCCGATTCTCGAGGACCTGCTGACCGAGGAGCTCGTGGCGCCGCTCGCGATCGCGGTGCGCGACGGCCAGCTCGCCGCGGAGTCCGTGGAGCCGCACCTCGGCGTCCGCGCGCGCGCCGCGTGGCGCCGGCGGGTGGGCTGAGGGCCCGGTCCAGGCCGGCGCCGCGGTCGCAACGTTGCGCGCGCGGGACTAAGTTTGGCTGACATGCACGTTCCGGCTGCCGACGCGATGACCGCGTCCCCGTTGAACGACCCGACGTCGCCGCCGGCGGCGTCGCGGCGACTCGGCGACGCCGCCGGCTGATGTCGATAACCGCCATCGTCGCGCTACTGGTGCTGGTCGTGATCGTCGTCGCCGCGCTGGGGGTGCGGCGGGAGCAGGCGGAGCACCCGGCGGGCGCGCAGACGATCGCCGTGCTGCTCATCGTGGTGGTGGCCGTGCTGATACTCGTGTTCATCGTTCTGCGGCGCGGGCGCTGACCGTGCGCGCGCCGGCGTGAAACGCCGGCCGGCGCGCCGACGTACACCCATTCGTGGAGGCGTATCCGATGGCGACGAAGCTCGACAAATCGATCAAGCGCGAGCTCGATCTCGACGGGAAGCTCTACACGGTGACCATCGCCCCCGACGGCGTGAAGGTCGTCGAGAAGGGCAAGCGGAGGGGGCAGGAGATACCCTGGCGCTCGATCATCAGCGGGGACGCGGCGCTGAACGAGAGCCTGAAGATCTCGGTGGACGCGACCGATCCGGGCGCGTCGACGTAAGCCGACGCGCCGGGCCCCGGATGCCGCACATCCGCTCCTGTCTCCTGGTCGCCGAGGTCGCGATCGTCGCCGGCGCGGCGCTCGTCGCCGTCGCGCGCCACGCGCTGCACCTGCGGCGCGGCGCGAACTACAGCCTCGCCGACGCCCTCGGCGGGGGCGCGGTCGGCGGGCTGCTCGGCGCCGCGGCCGGCTGCGCGATTTGCGTGGCGCGCGACGGCACCGCAAACCCCGGCGGCGGGTGGCTCGCGGCGTGGCTCTTCCGATTCCTGCCGTTCGGAGGCCTCGGCATCGTCGAGGGCGCGGTTGTCGGGCTGCTCGCGGGGGTCGGCATCGCCATGGTCGCGGCGCGGCGCGCGCGCCGCTCGACGGGAGCCTGAGCGCCCCGTTCCCGACAACGCCCAACCGAGACCGATGCGCCCGAGATCTCTCCTCCTCGTGGCCTCAGCTGCCGCGGCGCTCGGCCCCGCGGCGCCGCCCGCCGCCGGCCAGCAACCCGCCGCGCCGCCGCCGTCCGCGCGCGACGTCGCGCTCGCGCGGCGCGTCCTGCGCGCGACCCCGCTCACCGACGGCCACAACGACCTCCCGTGGCGGATCCGCGAGGACACGGTCCGGCCGCGCGACGTCGAGGCGTACGACCTTCGCCGGCGCACCCCCGGCCATACGGACCTCGACCGCCTCCGCCGCGGCATGGTCGGCGCGCAGTTCTGGTCGGTCTACGTTCCCGGCGACTACCGCGACTCCGG
>JBHELH010000264.1:0-5727 GCA_046263215.1 Gemmatimonadaceae bacterium
GCGCGGCGCGCCTCGGTGAGAGCATGGTGCTCCAGCCGTTCGAGACGGCGCACAACCGGCGGATCACCTGGGACGATCTGTTGCGGCAGACGAGTGATTGGGAGGGCACGCTCTGGGGAAAGCCGGAGTGGGCCGATCGCCCCGGCCCCAATCCCGCCGAGTGGCGCACGCGCAAGCGGAACGACCCGGGGACGGCGTACGAGTACAACGACGTGCGCGTGAACGTCCTCGCGCTCGCCGCGCTCGAGGTCTGGCGCCGCCCGCTGCCACAGGTGCTCAGGGAGCTCGTGATGGACCCGATCGGCGCGTCGAACACGTGGCGCTGGCACGGCTACGAGAACTCATGGGTCGTGCTCGACGGCCAGGCGGTGCAGTCGGTGAGTGGCGGTGGCCACTGGGGTGGCGGGATGTTCATCAGCGCGTACGACATGGCGCGCTTCGGCTACCTGACGCTCCGGCGCGGCCGGTGGCGCGACCGCGTGATCCTGTCGGAGAACTGGGTGCGTCACGCGCTCACCCCGACGGCGCCGCAGCCGACGTACGGTTCATGAACTGGTTCCTGAACACGGACCGCAAGTTCATCCCCAGCGCGCCGTCGTCGGCGTTCGCGCACATGGGGAACGGCACGAACATGATCTACGTCGACCCGGAGAACGACCTCGTCGTCGTCGCGCGCTGGATCGAGAACGGCGCGGTGAACGAGTTCGTGCAGCGCGTCCTGGCGTCGGTCTCCGGGCGCGAATCGGCGGCGCGGCCGTGACCGCGAAACCGCAGGCGAGGCAGGAGCCGGAGGTTTGGCTGCGCGGGCCCGTGCCGGGCATCGCGCCGCTCCTCCAACCAGTCGCGCACGCGCTGCTCCAGGCCCGCGAGGACGTCCACCGCGTCGTCACGCCGCTTGCCAACGACGCGTTGTGGGCGAGACCGGAAGGCGCGGCCTCCGTCGGCTTCCACGTGCGGCACGCGGCGGGGAGCCTCGACCGACTCTTCACCTACGCGCGGGGCGAGGCACTCTCCGAGGCGCAGCGCGCGGCGCTCGTGCGCGAGACGGCGCCCGAGGAGCAGGGGAACGCGAGCGCCGCGGAGCTCGTGGGGGCGTTCGAGGCGCAGGTGGAGCGCGCATTGGCGCAGCTGCGCGGGACGGCTGAGGACCGGCTCACCGAGCCGCGCGAGGTCGGACGCGCGCGACTGCCGTCGACGGTGCTCGGGCTGCTATTTCACGCCGCCGAGCACACGCAGCGGCACGTGGGGCAGACGATCACGACGGCGAAGGTCGTCGAGGGGATACGGTGAACAAGCTGTGGCAGCAACTGCTGCTACTTTGGGGTGCTGCGACCGTCATTGGTATCGTGTTGCTCGCGTTCGACGGCTGGTTCACGCGTCCGCAGAGGTTCTTCTGGCTGCTTCCGTACCCGACCAGTTCGCGGACAGCGTGGATCACCTTCTGGACGTTTTTCCGCAGCCGCCCGCTGCTGGTCACTGCCGTCGTCGGGCTGCCCGCCGTCGCGGTGGTCGGGACCTTGATCCTCGTCGTCTCACGGGCGGTCCGCACGGCCGCCTCGTCCTGAGACTCCGACGCATGTCACTGCTCGAACAGCTGCAGTCCTCGTTCGGGGGGGCCTACACCCTCGAGCGCGAACTCGGCGGCGGCGCGATGAGTCGCGTCTTCCTGGCCGAGGAGGCGGCGCTCGGGCGCAAGGTCGTCATCAAGACGCTCGCACCAGAACTGGCGGCGACCGTCAGCACGGAGCGGTTCCGACGCGAGATCCAGTTGGCGGCGCGGCTTCAACACCCCCACATCGTCCCCGTACTGTCGGCGGGCGAGGCGGGCGGGGTGCTCTACTACACGATGCCGCTCGTGGAGGGCGAGTCGCTCCGCGCTACCCTCGCGCGTGAAGGCGCGCTCGCGGTCTCTCGCGCCGTCGCCATTCTCCGCGACGTGGCAAGAGCGCTGGAATACGCGCACGGCAAGGGCATCGTGCACCGCGACATTAAGCCGGAGAACGTGCTGCTGAGCGGGCACGCGGCGGTCGTGACCGACTTCGGCGTCGCCAAGGCGCTGAGCCTCGCCCGCACAGGCGAGCCGGACGCCACACTGACGCAAGCGGGGACGTCGGTGGGGACTCCCTTGTACATGGCGCCTGAACAGGCGGCAGGGGACCCTGCGACGGATCACCGCGCCGACCTGTACGCATTCGGCTGCCTAGCGTACGAGCTACTCACCGGGGCGCCGCCGTTCCCGCGCCGCTCGCCGCAGGCGGTGCTGGCCGCGCACCTGCGCGACGTCCCCGAAGCGATAGGCGTCCGCGCGCGCGGCGTGCCGCGCGGACTGGCCCGGCTCGTGATGCATTGCCTCGAGAAGGACCCCGCGCGGCGCCCCGCGTCCGCCTCCGAGGTGCTCGCGCTGCTCGAGCCGTCCGAGCGAATGGCCGGCACCCTGCGTGCACGGAGGAGCGCGCTCGCAGCCGGTCTCAGCCTGACGCTCGGGGCGACTCTCGGCGGGCTCTGGTGGGCATGGCAGAGCGTCGGAGCTCGGCCAGCAGACGCCGGAGAGGCGCCGTCCGTTGCGGTGCTGCCCTTCGACAACGTGGCCGGTGACACCGCCGAGGCCTACTTCGCCGAAGGCATGGCCGACGAGCTCATGACAGCCTTGGCGAAGATCCCCGGCCTTAGGGTGGCCTCGCGCCGATCCGCGCTCGCACTTCACGGACGCGACCTTGCGCACCGCGACATCGGTCGCGCCCTCAAAGTGGAAAACGTGCTGACCGGGAGTATACGTCGTGGCCAGGGGCGACTGCGCGTGACCGCGGAGCTCACGCGTGCCGCCGATGGGACGGTCCTCTGGGCGGAGCGCTACGAGCGCGAGCCGCGCGATGTCTTCGCGGTGCAGGACGACATCGCGCAGGCCATCGCGAATGCACTGCGCACCCGCCTCGCGTCTGGCGGGCTGTCGCAGGGCACCGCCCCGCGCGGTACGACGGACCTCGAAGCCTACGACCTGTACCTTCGCGGCCGCTACTTCATGGAGCGCCGCGGCGTCAGCGGCATTCGGAAAGCCTTCGAGTACTCCAAGCGTGCCGCGGAGAAGGACCCGCGTTTCGCGCGCGCGCATGCCGGCATGTCCGCGGCGGCGGCGCTCTTGACCTGGTACGCGCCACTGAGCCGGGACTCGATCGAGATTCTGGACCGGCTCGCCCTATCGTCCGCCGCCCGGGCAGTGTCGCTGGATAGCTCACTCGCTGAAGCGTACACCGCTCTAGGGAATGCGCTGGTCCCCTACGGACGTCGTGCGGAAGCCGAGCGTGCGTACCGTCGCGCACTTGCGCTCGACCCGCACTATGCTCTCGCGCATCAGTGGCTGGCTGAGCTACTGTACAAGGAAGGAAGGCTCGACGAGGCGGTGGCGCAAATCCGGCGTGCAGTGGAGCTCGATCCGCTGTCGGCCGTGTGCGCGGGGGTTGCCGCCTTTGCGTTGTCGCTGGCCGGACGGCACGAGGAAGCGGTGAGCTTTGGCGCGCGCGCGATCGAGCTCGATAGCACGCTCCTGGTAGCTCGATACTTCTATGCCCACGCGCTCTTCTTCGCGGGGCGTCGCATCGAGGCTCAACGAGTCCTGGAGCAGAGCGGCGGCCACGCCCGTTTCCTTGCGTATGTCGCGGTACAGAACGGGGACGGCGCGGCGGCCGACTCGCTGCTGCGCGAGCCTCCTCGTGGGGACCCGCTGCTCGACTACACGCTTCCTTACCTCGCTATCGGCGACGCGACCGGCGCACTGAACGCGCTGGAGCGCGCCGCCGCGAGGGAGCGTCGCCTACTGGTTCGCGGGACTCTCGCCGATCAGGTGTTCGACCCGATCCGGGACTCAACTCGCTTCCGCGCGCTCGTGCGGCGGTTCGGGCTCAACGAGGAGCTCCTCACGCGGCCACCGAGACGTCGGTGAGCCCGGCGACCGGGCGCTCTTGTGGAGCATATCGCCGCCCCGCTGGACGCCGGCCCTTCACCCGCCGCTCTCGCGAACCGCCCTCGCCCAGATGTTCCGGTACCGTACCGCCTGCCCGTGGTCCTGGAGCACGAGCGGCAGCGCGTCGGCGTGGGCGGAGTACCGCGGTCGCGCGCGGTGCGCGCTCGGTCCGGTGAGCGTCACGCCGTTCTGAATGAGCACCCCATTGTGAAAGACCGTGATGCGCGCCGGGCGCACCAGCCTCCCCTGAGCGTCGAAGCGCGGCCTGAGGAAGACAATGTCGTACGTCTGCCACTCCCCCGGCGGCCGACTCGCGTTCACCAGCGGCGGATACTGTCCGTAGATCGCGCCGGCCTGTCCGTCGGGGTAGGTCGGGTTGCGATAGGAGTCGAGGACCTGCACCTCGTAGCGCTCCATCAGGATGACGCCGCTATTGCCGCGGTTCTGCCCCTCGCCCGACGCGGGCGCGGGACTCATCCACTCGACGTGAAGCTGTACGTCGCCGAATGCCCGCGCGGTCGCGATCGCGCCGGTGCCGGCGACGACCTCCATGTAGTCGTCACGTACGCGCCAGCGCGCGGGCTTCTGCGCGTCGTCGGCCGATCGCCAGTTGTCGAGCGACCGCCCGTCGAAGAGGACGACAGCGTCCGAGGGCGGCGGCGTCGATGCGGTGAACGGGCCCGGGTCGACCACCGGGGGCTGCGGTCGCGACATCGAGTGGATCGGCCACTCGGCCGGTGTCTGGCCGTGGGCCGACCGGCCGACTCCGGCCGTGAGGGCGGCGACGAGGAGCTGGGTGATCGCTCGGTGGCGCATGCCGGCCTAAGGTGTGGGGCGGCGGTTCGGCGGGGCAAGAGGAGCCAGAACCACGTGGCTCTTGCCGACGCCATGTGTATGTACGTATTTTCTGTTCGTACATACAACTGGGGGGTGCCATGGCGCGGACGCGAAAGCCCAAGCCGGCCGCCCGTCGTGACCGTGGCCCGAAGAAGGCGAAGACCTACCGCCTCTCGGAGCAAAAGATCGCGGCGGCCCAGGCCATTCTCGGCGCGAAGACAGCTACGGCGGCGATCGAGACGGCCCTTGACATGGTAGTCTTTCGCAAGGAGCTCGTCGAGGGCACCGCGGCCATGCTGGGCGCCGATCTGACCGCTCCCTTCGAGCCCGCCTGAGGGTGGCTCGGCGCGAGCGGAAGTATACGCTCGACACCAACTTGTACGTCCGCGCCTTCCGCGACCCGGCCACCAATGCCGAACTCCAGCTCTTCCACACGGCGTTCGCGCCGTTCGAGTATCTCTCGGCGATCGTGGTGCAGGAGCTGCGAGCCGGAGCGCGCGGTGGCCAGACCACCGACCTCGAGCGGCATGTGTTCGCGCCGTTCGAGCGGCGCGGTCGGCTCCTGACGCCGTCCTACGCCGCATGGAACGAGAGCGGTCGCGTGCTGACCGACCTTGTCGAGCGGAGCCGACTCGAGTGGCGCTCCATTTCACGCGGCTTCGTCAATGACGTCCTGCTCGCGATGACATGTCGCGAGGCGCGCGTGACACTCGTGACGGACAACCGGCGCGATTTCGAGCGGATCGCGCGAGTGCGCAGCTTCGATTTCGCCGAGCCTTGGCCCGTCCCGGCCTCGTAGGCCGGTGGCCGGCACGCGCTCAGGACGCGGACTTCGGGCTCTCTATCCTCGGCCAATCGCCTACGAGTTCCTGCGCCATCGCTGCGAGGCGATCGGCAAGTCCCTCGAGCGTTCGCTGGCGGCTGCGAACAGT
>JBHELH010000265.1:0-12568 GCA_046263215.1 Gemmatimonadaceae bacterium
TCATAGGAGCCCGGCAGTTCCTAACAAGCTCACAAGCTCGCAAGCTCACAAGCTCACAAGCCCGTGCAGGTGCTCATCCTCAGCCAATCCGACGTCGTCCGTCTCCTCCCGATGCGCGCGTGCATCGACGTCATGGCCGAGGCGCTGTCCGCGCTGGCGCTCGGGGACGCCGTCCTTCCGCTCCGCCAGGTCCTCCGCCTCCCCGACGGCAAGAGCGCATTCGCCGTCATGCCGGCGTACCTCGGTGCACCGAAGGCCGTCGGGGCCAAGGTGATCACCGTCTTCCCGGAGAACCACGGCACGGCGCTCGACTCGCACCAAGGGGCGGTCCTCCTCTTCGAGGCGGAGCACGGCAGTCTCGTCGCCGTGATGGACGCGGCGTCGATTACGGCGATCCGCACCGCCGCCGTCTCGGGCCTCGCCACGCGGCTGCTCGCACGCGGGAGCGCCGCGAGCCTCGCGATCCTCGGTACGGGCGTGCAAGCGCGGACGCACCTCGAGGCCGTGTGTGCCGTGCGTCCCGTGACCCGCGCGCGGGTGTGGAGCCGGAATGCCGCGGCGGTCCGCGCCTTCGCGGAACGCGAGGCGCGACGCGTCGGCGTCGAGGTCGAACCGGCGCGCTCGGCGCGGGACGCAGTCGAGGGCGCGGAGATCGTCTGCACCGTCACCTCGTCGCGCGAACCCGTCCTCGCCGGTGAGTGGCTCGCCGAGGGCGCGCACGTCAACGCGGTCGGCGCCTCCCTGCCATTCGCGCGCGAGCTCGACACGTCCGCGGTTGTGCGCGGCCGGCTCTATGTCGATCGCCGGGAATCGGCGCTCAACGAGGCAGGCGACTTCCTGATCCCGAAGCGTGAGGGCGCGATCGACGAAGATCACATCGTCGGCGAGCTCGGCGAGCTGCTGCTTGGTCGCGTTCCCGGACGGCGCACGGCGGACGAGGTGACGATCTTCAAGTCGCTCGGTCTCGCAGTCGAGGACGTGGCCGCGGCGGCGTTCATTCACGAACGAGCCCAGGTGGAGGGTCACGGGTCAAGGGTCGAGCTCGGGGGCGAGCGAATCGGCGCGGAGTCTGTGTGACCGAAACGGCCGCGGCCGCGCGCACGCTCGCCGTGCCCTCGCTCGACGACATCCGGGCGGCGCGGGAGCGGATCGCGGACGTCGCCGTCCGAACGCCGCTCGTGCGGCTCAACGTCGACGCGCCGGCCGACGTGTGGCTCAAGCTCGAGAACCTCCAGCCGATTGGCTCGTTCAAGATCCGCGGCGCGACGAACGCGATGCGCCTGCTGCCGCGTGCGCGGCTCGCGCGGGGGGTGTACACCGCGAGCGCGGGCAACATGGCGCAGGGCGTGGCGTGGAGCGCGCGGCTGCTCGGTGTGCCGTGCGACGTCGTCGTGCCCGAGCACGCGCCACAGGCGAAGCTCGCGGCGATCGAACGCCTGGGCGCACGTACGACGAAGCTCTCCTTCGACCGGTGGTGGCGCGTCCTCGTCGAGCATGGTTACGAGCCGATGCGGGACCGTGCCTTCATTCATCCCGTGTCCGACGCGGCGGTGATCGCCGGCAACGGGACGATCGGCCTCGAGATCCTCGACGACCTGCCCGACGTCGATACGATCGTCGTCCCGTATGGCGGAGGTGGGTTGTCGTGTGGCATCGCCGCGGCGTTGCGGGCGCTCCGCCCGGAGGTCCGGGTTTACGCGGCCGAGGTCGCGACGGCCGCACCGCTAGCCGCGTCGATCGCGGCCGGGGGCCCGCGCGAAGGAACGTCCTACACCGCGTCGTTCGTCGACGGCATCGGCGCCACGAGCGTGCTCGCCGAGATGTGGCCGCTCGCCAGCGCGCTGCTCGCCGCATCGCTCGTGAGTCCCCTCGGCGAGGTCGCGGCCGCGGTGCGGCTGCTCGCCGAGCGGGCGCGGGTCGTCGCCGAGGGCGCCGGCGCGGCGGCCGTCGCCGCAGCCCTGGCCGGCCGGGCGGGCGGCGGCAAGGTCGTGTGTGTCGTCTCCGGCGGGAACATCGACCTCGCGAAGCTCGCGGCGATTCTCCAGGGCGGAATACCGTAGCGCCGGTGCGTGCGAGAAGGTCGAGGCGCGGCGCAAAATCTGCGGGAAACGGGCTGCGAACTGCGAACCGCGACCTGGGCTGGGGAGCTGCGAACCGGAAGCGTCCCGAGGCTGCGAGGTCGCAGCCCACAGTTCGCAGTCGATTGTTGCCTTCGGAGGCCGGCCGCTCGATGCCCCACGAACTTGATCGCGAGGCGCTGAACCAGGAGCTCGGCGGCGCGTATCAGATCGTTCGAGAGCTCGGCCGGGGCGCGTTCGCGACTGTGTACCTCGCGCGGGAGCGTGTGCTCCACCGGCTCGTCGCGATCAAGGTGCTGCGGCTCGAGCGCGCGGTCAGCGAGGAGGAGCGCGAGCGCTTCATGCGCGAAGCGCGGACGGCGGCGCACCTCGATCATCCCGGGATCGTCCCGGTCCTCGCCTTCGGCGAGACCCCGACGACGATGTACATGGTTATGCGGTACATCGACGGCGAGAGTCTCGCCGACCGGTTGAAGCGCGAGTCGCGACTTCCTCCGGAGGAGGCGAGGCGGCTCCTCCTCGACCTCGCGTCGGCGCTCGCGCACGCCCACCGTCAGGGCGTCGTGCACCGGGACATCAAGCCCGAGAACGTGTTGCTCACCCCGGGCGAGGGTGGCGAGTCGCACGCCCGGCTGCTCGACTTCGGCGTCGCCGCGTTCCGGACGCGCGATCTCGGTATGACCGCCTCGCGCGAGATGTGGGGGACGCCGACATTCATGTCGCCTGAGCAGGCGCTGGGCGAGGTGGACCTCGACGCGCGGAGCGACATCTACGCGCTCGGCGTGCTCGGCTATGTCATGCTCGCCGGGCGGGACCCGTTCACGAGCACGTCGCCGCTCGAACGATTGAAGCAGCAGCAGCGCGGGCCCGCGATCCCGCTCGCGCGCGCCGCGCCGCGGGCGCCGGCGGGGCTCGTCGCGGCGATCGATCGGTGTCTCGCGTACGAGCCGCAGGAACGCTGGCGGCGCACGAGTGAGCTGGTGGGCGCGCTCCTCGCGCTCGACGACCTGCCCGCGATCGCGCGTGCGCGCGCCGGGGGCTGGCGCCGCCACGTCTCGCGCGTCCTCGCGGCGCCGGGCGGCGCGGCGAGGCGACGGGGGCGCCGCGCGGCGTTCTTCCGATCACCGCCGACGCCGCGGCTCATCCTCGACGCGCTCCGCGACGACGTTCGGTACGCGGCGCGCGGGCTGGCGAAAGCGCCCGGATTCGCGACGGCGGTCATCTTCACCCTCGCCATCGGCTTCGGCGCGACGACGGTCGTCTTCAGCGCGATCGAGGCGCTACTGCTGCGCGAGGTTCCGGTGCGCGACCCGGCGTCGCTCGTCGTCCTCCAGGAGCAGCGGCGCGGGCCGAACGACGCGAGCGATTTCGGCGCGAGCGCATTCCGCTACGACCGCTATCTGGCGTACCGCGAGGCGACGGCCGGCGTGCTCACGGGGTTAGCCGCGCAGAAGCTCGAGTCGTTCTCGGTGCGGCTGGGTGATCGGGCGCGTCCGGTCTTCGGAGCGATTACGTCGGGGAACTACTTCGAGGTACTTGGCGTCCGGCCGGCGCTCGGTCGATTCTACACCGCGGCGTCCGACCGCGAAGGCGCCGCGCCCGAAGCCGTCATCGGCTACGCCTTCTGGCGCGGCGCGCTTGGCGGCGACCCGAAGACGGTCGGCCGCACGCTCTTCCTCAACAGTCGGCCATTGGCGGTTGTCGGCGTGGCGCCGCCCGACTTCAACGGCGCGCTCGGCGGCGTGTTCGGCTTCGACGTGTGGGTTCCGGCCGCCGCGTACATGCAGGCGCCGGCGGCGTCGCCGCGGGGACGGGGCGAGGTCTGGACGAACCTCTTCGGCCGGCTACGGCCGGGCGTCGACAGTGCGCGCGCCAGTGCGGCGCTGCGCGTGATCGCGGCGCGCGTTCCGACGGAGGACCCGCGGACGCGCATCACCGACGCGTGGGTGGAACCGCTGACCGCGCTGCCCCTCGACATGAAGGGGCCCGTCCGCGGCTTCCTGAACATGCTGCTTGCGGTCGCCGGCGTCGTGCTGCTCATCGCCGCCACGAACACGGCAGGAATGTTGCTCGCGCGCGCGGCGGCCCGGCGCCGCGAGGTCGCCACGCGGCTCGCGGTTGGCGCGAGCCGCGGCCGTGTCGTGGGGCAGCTGCTCGTCGAGAGCTCTCTCCTCTGCGTCGCGGGTGGCGTCGCCGGTCTGCTGCTGACGTGGTGGCTCACGCGGCTGCTCAACGCCTGGCAGCCACCGTTCCCGATCGAGGTCGCGGCCGACTTCGGGCTGAACGGCACCGTGCTCGCCGTCGCGGCGGCCACGGTGCTCGGAGCGGGCCTCCTCTCGGGCCTCGCGCCGGCCGTGCAGGGGACAGGGATCGATCTCGTTGCGGCGATGAAGGAGGGCGGTCCGCAGAGCGGCGTGCGCCGCACGCGGCTGAGGAGCACGTTCGTCGTAGCGCAGGTCGCGATGTCGGTCTTGCTCCTGGCCGTGGCCGGCCTGTTCGTCCGCGCCCTCCAGCGGGCCCTCGCTGTCGACCCCGGGTTCGTCGCCGCCGGCGTCGTGCGGGCCGATCTGAGCCTCGGCGCGCACGGCTACGACACCCGCCGCGCCCGCGCGCTCCTGACTCAGCTGCGGGAACGTCTCCGCGCGCGACCCGAGGTAGCGGCGGTCTCGTTCGCCAACGCCGCCCCTCTGAGCGGGAACTCCCAGTCGTGGGGTGCAAGCCGATCGGACCGTCCCGACGACGAGGAGATACCGGTGCAGTGGGGCGTGGCCGACGTCGGCTTCATCGAGCTACTGCGCACGCCCCTCGTCGCCGGCCGGACCTTCACGGCCGCGGATGGGCCGAACGGTCCGTTCGTGACTGTGATCAATGAAGCGACCGCGCGGCGCCTCTGGCCGGAGCTGAGCCCGCGCGAAGTCGTCGGCCGGACGGTGCGGAGCCTCAAGCGCGAGATGACGGTCGTCGGCGTCATGCGGAACGGCAAGTACCGCTTGCTTCACGAGGAGCAGCGACGCTACGGCTACGTCCCCTTCACGCAGGTGCCGCCCTTCGGCGCGGCGCCCACGCTGTACGCCCGGGCGCGCACGACGCCCGCGGCGGCCCTGCGCGCCGCTCGCGAAGAGCTGGCGGAGCTCGACCCGAACGTCGCGCTCGAGGCGCCTGTATCCCTCGAAGAGGACCTCGAGCGGTACGTGCTCCCGCAGCGAATCGGCGCGATGTTGATCGGCGCGTTCGGCGCCGTGGGTCTCGTCCTCGCGGCCACCGGCCTGTACGCCGTGCTCGCCTACGGCGTAGCGCAACGTCTCCGCGAGTTCGGCGTTCGCATGGCGCTCGGCGCCCGGGCGGCGGACCTCGTGCGACTGGTCGTGCGGCACGGGCTCCTACTCGTCGCCATCGGCGTCGCGGTCGGCCTTGGCCTCGCGGTCGTCGCCGGCCGGCTCGTCGCGAGCTTCCTCTTCGGCCTGAGCCCGGCGGACCCGCTCACGCTCGCCGCGGTGCCACTCATCCTCGTCGCGGCGGCGCTGCTCGCCAGTGTCGTCCCGGCGCGCCGCGCCGCGGCGGCGGACCCGATGGCGTCGCTCCGCGCGGAGTAACGGAGGCGTGACGGCGGTCACCGGCCGCCGTGCCTTCCTTCGCGTGCTGCTCGCGCGCGCAGGATCCGCGCTCCTCCTCCTCCCCGCCGCGGCCTGCGACGTCCGCGAGTTCGCGCGCCGCCACGGCGGAAAGCTCCGCCTCTCGCTCGCCACCGGGCCGGTCGGCGGCGTCTACTACGTCTACGGCGCCGCCATCGCGCGGCTCATCGCCCGCCACGTCCCGAACGTCGAGGCGACGGCGGAGGTGACGTCGGCATCAGCCGACAACCTGAAGCTGATCGCGAGAGGGCGCGCCGATCTCGCGATCGTGCTCGGGCCGACGCTCGACGAAGCCTACCGCGGGACGGGGGCTTTCGCGGCGATCGGCCGCGTACCGGTCCGCACGCTGGCGACGCTCTACGTGAACCTGATGCACGTCGTCACACTTGCCGGCTCCGGCATCAGGTCGCTCGGCGACCTGCGCGGTCGAGTCGTCTCCGTCGGCCCGCCTGGCAGTGGGACGGAAGGCATCGCCGTCGAGATGTTGCAGGTCGTGGGCATCGACCCGGCACACGGCATCCGCCGGCACGGGCTCGCGCCGGCAGTAGCGGCCGACGCTCTCAAGGACGGCAAGATTGACGCGTTCTTCTGGAGCAGCGGCGCTCCACAAGCGGCGATCCTCGACGTCGCGACCGGCTCCAGACATCGGCTTCGCCTCGTACCCAACGCGGAGGTCGTCCCGGAGCTCCAGCGGCGCCGCGGTGTGGCGCTGTACTTCACCGCCGACATTCCCGGCGCGGTCTACCCGGGAATCCGCGAGCCGGTCCCTGTTGTCGGCGCCGCCAACCTGCTGGTCGCCGACGCGGCACTGAGTGAGTCGCTGGCGTACGACATTCTGCGCGCGCTGTTCGATCACAAGCGAGAACTGGAGGCGGTTCATCCCGCGGCGAAGGAGCTCTCCCTCGCGACCGCCGTCGCAGGGGCGGCCGCGCCGTTTCACCCCGGAGCAATTCGCGTCTACCGAGAGCGCGGCACGTGGCGGCAGTAGCTCCCGCGCGCCACATCGTCGCCGCGCTGGCCGCCGGCCTCGCCCTCTACGGCTTCTATTGGGTCGTCGCGATCGTCGAGGCGCAGGTTTACCGCACGAGCTTTCTGCTCGTGGCGTTGGTGCTGGTTTTTCTCGAGGAAGGAGGACAGAGGAGGGAGGAACGAGGAGAGAGGAGGGAGGACTTCTCTCTTCTCCCTCCTCGCCCCTCCCTCCTCACTTGGCTCCTCGCCGCGCTCACCATCATCGCCCTCGGCTGGCCGCTCCTCGACCACGCCGCGTTTCCCTATCGAGCGGCGACGCCGACGCCCGTCGATCTGACGCTCGGCGTCGTGGCAGTGCTTCTCGTTCTCGAGGCCGCGCGCCGAACCTCCGGGTGGGTGCTTCCGCTGACGGCCGCGCTCTTCGTTCTGTACGCCTATGTTGGTCCGCTGTTCGACCTCGTGGGTCTGAGCGCGATCGCGCACCGCGGTTATTACCCCGACCGACTCGTCGGCACGCTGTACATGACGTTGGACGGGATCTTCGGCGTGCCCCTCGACGTCGCGGCGACGTACATCATCCTGTTCTCGGTGTACGGCGCGATCCTCGAGCACTCCGGGGCCGGCAAGTTCTTCATCGACTGGTCCCTCGCGGCGATGGGCCGCTCGCGCTCCGCGGCCGCGCCCGGCCGTAGCGTCACCGTTGCGGGCTTCCTCCTCGGTACCGTCTCCGGCAGCGGCGTCGCGACGACGGTAACGCTCGGGTCGGTGGCGTGGCCAATGCTTCGCCGCGCGGGCTACACGCCGGAGACGAGCGGTGCGGTGCTTTCCGCGGCCGGTATCGGCGCCCTGCTCTCGCCGCCGACGCTCGGCGCCGCGGCCTTCCTCATCGCCGAGTTCCTCGAGATCTCCTATCTCGACGTGCTCGTGATGGCGACGATCCCGATGCTGCTCTATTACCTGTCGGCGTTCCTGATGATCGAGGCGGACTCGCGTCGCCTCGGAACGCGGGCCATCGAGGTCGACGTGCCGCCGCTGTCGACGCTCACGCGCCGGTACGGGTACCACTTCCTATCCCTCGTCGTCGTCGCGGCACTGATGGCCGCCGGGGTCACAGCGTTTCGGGCCGTCTTCTGGGCGACGCTGCTCGCCATCGCGCTGAGCTACCTGCGCTCCGAGACCGCGCTGCGTCCACGGCGACTCGTCGCGGCGCTCGCGGCGGGCGGGCGGGGCGTGCTCCCCGTCGCCGCGACCACCGCGGCCGCCGGGATCATCGTCGGCATCGTGGGCCTCACGGGGCTGGGGCTGAAGCTCGCGGGACTCATCGTCACGCTCGCTGGGGGGAGCGTGTCGCTGACGGTCGTCTACGCCGCATTCGCGCTCTGGCTGCTCGGTCTCGCCGTCCCGGTGACGGCGTCATACATCATCGCCGCGGTGATGATCGCTCCCGCGCTGGCGCAGGTCGGCATCGCCCCGGTGGCCGCGCACATGTTCATCTTCTACTACGCGGTCCTCTCGGAGGTCAGCCCGCCGACCGCCCTCGCGCCGTTCGCCGCCGCCGCGATCACCGGCGCGAACCCGACGCGGACGACGCTGCTGACCTGGAAATACACGCTGCCCGCGTTCCTCGTCCCATTCGCGTTTACGCTCGCGCCGGAGGGACTCGGCCTGCTGCTCCGCGGATCGGTCGTTGACGCGCTCCGCGCGAGCCTGACGGCGGCGCTCGGGATCGCCGCGTTGGCGGTGAGCTTCGGCGGGTGGCTCCGTGGTCCCGCGACAGGCGCCGAGCGCATCGTCGCTGGCGCGGCGGGCCTGCTGCTGGTGCATCCCGGCCAGGTGCCTGATGCCGTCGGGCTCGCGCTACTCGTGGGCGTGGTCGGGTTGCACCTCGGGAGGACAAATCGGCGGCGTGGGTGCTTGTGAGCCGCATTCCCTCAACACTTGATTGTATCAACAATTGAGGCTATAGTCCCACCCCATGACTATCCACGAGCTCGACCTGCTCCAGGGAACGCTGGACGTCCTCGTCCTGCGCGCCCTCTCATGGGGACCCATGCACGGGTATGCCGTCGCGCGCTTCATCCGCGAGGGCTCCGGCGGCATGTTCCGCATCCTCGACGGCGCCCTCTACACCTCGCTCCACCGCATGGAGGAGCGTGGCTGGGTCGAATCGGACTGGGGCACGTCCGAAAAGGGGAAACGCGCGAAGTTCTATCACCTCACGCCCGCCGGCCGCCGGGCTCTGCGCGCCGAGCAGGCGAGCTGGGAACGCTACGTCCAGGCGGTCGCGCGCGTGATGACGGCGGTACCGCAGCCGGCTTGAGAGCGTGCCCGCGTGCGCAACGACATCTTCCGCCGCTACACCCGCTTCTGGGGCACGAACGTCGACGCCGACATCGACGACGAGATGCGGTTTCACCTCGAGACGCGCATCGAGGAGCTCATCGACCGCGGCCTCGCGCCGCACGCGGCGCGCGCGCAGGCGCTGGAGGAGTACGGCGACGTGACCACAGTGCGGAAACAGTTACGCGAGATCGACCGCCGCGCGCAGGGACGCCGTGAGAGCGCCGAGCGGTGGGACGAGCTGGCGCGCGACGTCCGCTTCGCCGCGCGCACGCTCCGCCGGAGCCCTGCCTTTACCCTGATCGCCGTCGTTTGCGTCGCGCTCGGCGTCTGCGTCACGACGACGATCTTCAGCGCCGTGCACGGGATCCTGATTCGCCCCCTGCCCTACGAGCGGGACGAGGAGCTCGTGTCCGTCTACGCGCAGAATCCGGAGCGTGAGATTCGCGGCTCCAACGTCTCCTACCCGGATTACGTATCGTGGCGCGACGCCAGTCGCTCCTTTGCCGCGCTCGGGCTGTGGACGTGGAGCTCGCACGCCTTCTCGGGCGACGGGGGCGAAGCGGAGCGCGTCGAAGGCGCGTCGGTGACCGCGAACGTCTTTCCGATTCTGGGCGTGCGACCCCTGCTCGGCAGATTCTTCCTTCCCGAGGAGGATGTGGACGGGAACGAATACGTCGTCGTACTCGGGTACGGCCTCTGGCAACGCCGGTACGGCGGTGACGGTTCGGTGATCGGACGCACGATCACCGTGAACGGACGCCTGCACACCGTCATCGGCGTCATGCCGCCGCGCTTCAACTTCCCCGAGCGCGGCGAGGCGTGGGTGCCTTTCGCGGTGCAAGAATCGCAGACCCATCAGCGCGCGTCGCGCCAGTTCGCCGGAGCCATCGGACGACTGCGCCCGGGCGTCACCCTGGCCCAGGCCCGTGCCGACTTGGCCACGATTTCGGCCGCACTCCAGCGCCAGTTCCCGGGCGAGAACCGCGGGTGGTCGGCGCAGATCGTGCCGCTTCGGGACGATCTCGTCGGCGGCCTGCGCCAGGCGTTGCTCGTCTTCGCCGGCGCGGTCGGGATCGTGCTCCTCATCGCGTGCGCGAACGTCGCCAGCCTGATGCTCGCGCGCGGGGCAACCCGGCAGCGGGAGGTCGCCATTCGCGCCGCCGTCGGCGCCGGCCGTGGGCGACTCGTCCGACAGGTGCTCACGGAGAGCCTCGTGCTCGCCGGGATCGGCGGCGCGCTCGGTGTCGCGTTATCGTACCTCGGCGTCAAGTTGCTGCGGCTCGCGTTCCCCGAGAACCTGCCCTTCTACATCACGCTCGAGCTGGACCGGGTCGCGCTGGCGTTCGCCCTATTCGCAACGACGCTCGCCGGGGTCCTGTTCGGCATCGCCCCCGCGCTCCGGGTAACTCGCGTCGATCTGACCACGTCGCTCAAGGACGGGGGCCGCGGCTCGGGTGACGCCAGCAGCCGCACGCGCCTTCGGACCGCACTCGTCGTCTCCGAGGTGGCGCTGTCGGTGCTGCTCATGATCGGAGCGATGCTGCTGATCCGGAGCTACCAGGCCCTCGACGGAACGAACCTCGGCTTCGACGAGCGCGGGATCGTTTCGATGCGGATCTCATTGCCGGCGATCAAGTACGACCGCCCGGAACGAGTCGCCGCGTTCTACGATCGCCTGCTCGAGCGCATCCGCGTGTTGCCGGGCGTCGAATCCGTCGGCGCCGCGCAGGGCACTCCGTTCAGCGGTTGGAACGTCAACTACAGGCTCACGGTCGAGGGGCGGTCGCGCGCGGCCCCCGGCCAGGAGCTCCATTCGCACGCCCAGTTCGTCACTCCCGATTACCTGCGCACGATCGGCGTCCCGATCCTGCGCGGCCGCGGTGTCGCCGCGACGGACCGCGACACGATTGCCCCGGTCGGCGTCGTCAACGAGACGTTCGTGAGACAGGTCTTCGGGGGCGCGGACGTGATCGGAAAGCGGGTCAAGCTCGGCCGCGCCGACTCGCCCTCGCCGTGGGTCACGATCGTCGGCGTCATGCGCGACTACCGGCACTACCGACTCCCGCAGCCGATGGGCCCGGCGATCTTCATGCCGTCCACCGTCGATCCGCCGCAGACGATGACGCTCGCGATCCGGACACGTGTGACCGATCCGTACTCGGTCGTGCCGGCGGTGCGCAGCGCCATCCGCGAGCTGGACCCAATCGTCCCGGCGTTCCGTATCCAGACGTTCGAGGAGGCAGTCTCGCGCTCGCTGTGGCGGCAGCGGTTGCAGGGCGAAGTGCTCGGCGTCTTCGCGGCGCTCGCGCTCATTCTCGCGTCGGTCGGCCTCTACGGCGTCATCGCCTATGCCGTCGCGCAGCGGACGCGCGAGCTGGGCGTTCGCGTCGCCCTCGGCGCGACGCGGCGCCAGCTGCTCGGGCTCGTGCTCGGCCAAGGGGTGCGACTCACGCTCATCGGAGTCGCGATCGGCGCCGCCGGCGCATTGGCTCTCTCGCGCGTCATCGCGACCCTCTTGTACGGTGTGAAGCCGACCGACCCGGTGACGTTCCTCGCCGTGCCGGCGGCACTCGCGGCGGTGGCGGTGCTGGCGAGCTACGCGCCGGCGCGCCGGGCGATGAAGGTCGATCCGCTGGTCGCGATGCGGGCGGAGTGAAATAGCTTGTGAGCTTGATAGCTTGTGGGCTTGTGAGGGCGCGCTACGGGCGCTGCCTCACAAGCCCACAAGCCCACGAGCTCACAAGCTTTCACTCGCCATGCGTATTGCGATCGGATCCGACCACGCCGGCTTCAATCACAAGACGATGATCGCCGAGTTCCTCGCCGCCGAGGGACATTACGTCGAGGACTTCGGCACGCATTCAACCGAGTCCGTCGATTACCCGATCTACATCCGCCCCGTGGCCGAAGCGGTGTCACGTGGCGAGTTCGAGCGGGGCATCGTGCTCGGCGGGTCGGGGAACGGCGAGGCGATCGTCGCCAACCGGGTGCGCGGCGTGCGCTGCGCGCTCTGTTGGAACATCGAGTCGGCGCGCCTCGCGCGGGCGCACAATGACGCCAACGTCATCTCGATCGGCGAGCGGCTGGTGTCGCGCGAGGACGCGATCTGGATCGTCCGCACGTGGCTCGAGACGCCGTTCGAAGGCGGGCGACACGCGCGGCGCGTGGCAATGATCGATCAGGGTTGAGGGTTGAGGGTGGAGGGCCGAGGGTGGAGTAGCTGCGGAAGACGACGGGCCCGCACATCGCGCGGGCCCGTCGTCGTTTGTGCTCCGCCCTCTGCCCTCCACCCTCCGCCCTAGTCCTTCGGCGGCCCTGGCTCGAGCTCCGCCCCACCGCTTCCCGCCGAGCCGAACTTGGGCGCGGTGACGGGACCAGTCGTTGTGCGCGGCGGGTTGGGCGCGTCGTTGCGGTCGGCGGCCTCGTCGCCGGCGCGGTTGGCGCGGTCGCGAGTAGCGTCGCCGGTCGCGTCGGTCAGCGGGGCGCCTTCGTTCGGGGGCGGGGGCGTTGCGCGATCCATTGGTTCCTCCGGAAGCGGATGCCACC
>JBHELH010000266.1:0-3950 GCA_046263215.1 Gemmatimonadaceae bacterium
CTGAGCCGGACGCAGGAGGGTGTCGGCCTCGGGCTCGCGATCAGCCGCGACCTCGCGCGCGGCATGGGCGGGGATCTCACGGTGGACAGTGTGGAGGGCGCGGGCTCGACGTTCACGCTGATGTTGCCGCGCGCGCTGTGAGGCGGCGTCCTGTCCTCCCGCAGGAGCGAGCGGAGCGAGGTTGCTCCCTCCTGTCATCCCGCACGAGCGCGCCGCAGGCGCCGCGAGTGCGGGGCACCCGCGCAGCGGGTCGTCTACTTTCCCTCTGACGGCGCCGGCCACGCTGCACGCCACCTAGATCCCGACACTCGCTCGCTTCGCTCGCTCCTGCGGGATGACAGGGGAGAGTGGGGTCGCCCTACTCGCTCCTGCGGGATGACACGGGGAGGCGAAAGCTCGCCTCGCCTACTCCTGCGGGATGACCTAGCGATCACCGCCGCGTCGGCATTCGCTCCGAGACCAGCGCGCGCCACCCGGCCGCACGCTCCGTGGGCATGAGCGCGAGCGCATCTGCCCAGGCTTTCGGATACGGCCCGCGCCGACGCTTCTCGACCTCGACCTGCGCGTCGGCGAACTCGCGGCCATAGAGCTGGACCCAGACGTCGTACAACCAGAGAAAGAGCGGGCCGTGCTCCTCCTCCTCGCGGCGAAAGAGGCCTGACTGGAGGCGGTGCCCCAGCTCGTGGATGAGCGTCGCCTTCTTCGTGTCCGGCGGATAGCTCGCGCGCATGCGCATCGGCGTCGTCTCGCGGTAGCCGGAGAAGCTCACGGCCTCGTACACGATCGCTGTGACGGCGCTGTCGCGGAACGTGAGACCGGAGACCAATTCCATCGCCCGCACGATGCGGTCGCCCTCCGTGGCCCACAGCTCCTCATACTCGCGCGCCGCGGCCGCGAACGTGTCGGACTGGGGCACGAAACGAAGGATGAGACGAGAGCTGACTGCGCGGGTACCCGCCGAAGGCGGGTGGGTCGGACTGCCGACTGCGGCCGGTGGGCGGCACGCGAGAGCCGGTAGCATCGCGATCAGAACGTAGCGGTACAGCATCTGTCTCTCCGTTCCGTTGGCGTTCATATTCGACACACGGCCGACACAGGTCGTTCGCTGACAGGCCGCTGCGCTGCCTTCAAGCTCACAAGCCCACAAGCCCACAAGCCCTCAAGCCCACCCCGTGTTCGCCGATCTTCGCGCCACCGACGTTCTCGCGGCCGCCGAACGAATACGACATGCCGTGCGGCGCACGCGACTCGTTCGGTCGGCAGCGCTCAGCGATGTCGCCGGCGGCGACGTGTATCTCAAGCTGGAGAGCGAGCAGCTCACCGGATCGTTCAAGGTGCGTGGTGCGCTGAACGCGCTGGCGACGCTGCCTGAAGCCGTTCGGCGCCGCGGCGTCGTCGCCTCGTCGGCGGGAAACCACGGCCTGGGTGTCGCCTACGCGGCGTCCGAGCTTGGCGTGCCGGCGACGATCTTCGTCCCGTCGACCGCGCCCAAGGTCAAGCGCGATGGGATCGCGGCCCTGGGCGCTACGCTGGATGCGTCGCAACCGCACTATGACGCAGCCATGGCGGCCGCGAAGGCCTTCGCCGCCCAGCGCGGGCTGACCTACATCAACCCATGCCTCGGCGACCCGCTACTCGCCGGTCAGGGTACGGTGGCGCTCGAGATCCTCAGCGATCTCCCCGACGTCTCATCGATCGTCCTGCCGGTCGGCGGCGGGGGCTTGCTCGGCGGCGTCGCGAGTCTGGTGCGCCGCGTCGCCCCGGACGTCCGGATCCTCGGGGCGCAGAGCGTCAACACCGCCGCGATGTCACGCTCGGTCGCCGCCGGCTACGTCGTCGAGATCCCGGTCGCCCCGACCCTCGCCGACGGCCTCGCGGGCCAAATCGACGACGAGGCGCTCGACATCGGCCTCCATGGCCTCGACGAGATCGTGACGCTGACCGAGGAGGAGATCGCCCGTACGATCGCCTGGCTTGCCCAGACTCACGACATCACGGCCGAAGGCGCCGGCGCGGTCGGCGTAGGGGCGGCGTGGCTGGGCAAGCTGCCAAAGCTTACAACCCCCGCGGCGGTGGTCGTGAGCGGCGGGAACATCGACGCGGCGCGGCTGAGCGAGATACTCGGCGGCGTGGGCCGGGAGCGCCGGGGAATGCAGGCCGTGGCTACCGCTGTCATCCCGCAGGAGGGAGGGTAGGGGTTGGTGAGGCGTAGCTTCCCGGGGGTGTAGCCAAGGCGTCGTCCGGGCTCGTGGCGGCGTGGAGGTCCGTGCGCCGCGAGGAGCGATCCGCGCCATCGCCCCTCATCGATCCGCCCACTCCGCGTGCGCGCTCTTCCCGCCCTTCCCCGAAACGAAGAACGCTGTCCGCCCTTCCGCCCCCGTCAGAGAGCAAAGGGCCGGAGAGCGCCCAAGCGCTCCCCAGCCCTCGTTTCACCTGCCCCTCCAAAGCCCGGGCCTCGCTCCCCGCGATCTCTTCGCGAGGGCGCCGGTCCGGCCCCTAGCTCAGGGCCGCTCGACGCTCTCGTTCGTGCGGGACGGCTCGGCGGATCCGCCGCGGCGCTCGCCGCCCAGCGAATTGCCCGACGTCGTGCCTGTCGTCCCACTGGCTGCGGCACCCTGGCCGCTGCCGGTCGTGCCTCCGATGCTCACCTCACGATCGGCGACGTTCGCCGACTGCCCGCCGCGCGGATTCCGTCCGCCGCCGGTGTTCCCGGCCGCCGACGCCTGACGACGCGCGTTGCCGCGCGCCTCGCCGCCACGGCGGCCGATCGCCGCCATGTGCTCGCGGTTGCGACTCACAGCCTGGCCGCCCTTGCGGCCCGCGTCGCGCGCTTCGTCCGAGTTGAACTCGTGCGCCGTCCCCTTCGCGTGTGCCGCGCGCCCGCCCTTGCTGGCGATCTCGCGCTGCTTGTTCGGGTCCATCGATGCGAAGCCGCGATTGCTCCGCCCACCCCGCCCGCGTGCTGATCCTCCCCCGGTATTACCTCGAGATTCGTTCGCGACCTCGCGCGGCCGCTCACGGTCTGCCGCCGCGTCATAGCGGCCGTCATGCTGGTCCCGTATTGCCATCGACAGCTTCCTCCAGCGAGAATTTGGGTCGGTGTCCGAGACGGCCACGCCGCCCGGCTGCTGCAACGTTTTCCGACGCCAAGGACCCGTTAGGGCCTCGACCGCGCTCGTTTTGGGCCGTGCAAACTGCGGACCCGTTCAGGTCGAAATGCCCGAAGGCACTTCACATACCACTCACGCGGCCCGCGTCTCTCCTCCGAGAAGTGTGAGAATTTCCCCAGTGATGTAGCTCGAATCGGCATTCGATGCAAAGAACACGAACGCCGGCGCGACTTCCTCCGGCTGGCCGGGACGCTCCATCGGCGTCTCCGCCCCGTGCTCCGCGACCTCCTTCGGTTCCTTGTCCGCCACGTTGAGCGGCGTCCAGATCGGGCCCGGGGACACGCAGTTCACGCGGATCCCGCGCTCGACGAGGTTCTGCGCAAGTGACTTCGTGAAGGCGTGGATGGCGCCTTTGGTCGCCGAGTAGTCGAGCAGCGCCTTGCTCCCTTCGAAACCGGTGATCGATCCGCAGTTCACGATCGCGCTGCCCTCGCGCATGTGCTTGACCGCCGCGCGAGCGAGGTAAAAGTAGCCGAAAATGTTCGTTCGGAAAGTGTGCTCGAGCTGCTCGTCGGTGATGTCTTCGATCGACTCCTGGTGCTGCTGGAATGCCGCGTTGTTCACCAGGACGTCCAACCGACCCAGCTCGCGCACCGTCTGCTCGACCGCTCGCTCGCAGAACTTGGAATCTGTAACGTCGCCGGGGATGAGCAGGCACCGCTTCCCCTCCGCTTCCACCGCCGCACGCGTCTCCTCGGCGTCGCGCTGCTCGTCGCGCAGGTACACGACCGCCACGTCCGCGCCCTCGCGCGCGTACAGCACCGCGACCGCGCGCCCGAT
>JBHELH010000267.1:0-6827 GCA_046263215.1 Gemmatimonadaceae bacterium
CGAGTTTGACATCGGGTGGTTTTACATTCGGCTGCTCGAATTGCTGCGACTGGCCAAGGTGGAGTACGCTCGCGGCGTAGCCGCGGCGCGCGGAGCGGCGCATAACTTGACAGCGAGTCGGTAAGGACGCTATCGGCTATCGGTCGCCGCCTACGGCGGCGATGCTATCAGCTATCAGCTATCAGCTATCCGTACTTTGGACGGGCCCGGCGCTTCGCGCCGGGCTTATATTTTGTGGGTCACTGCGGGGCACCACGAACGCTGTCAAAGTCCCTGAGCCGGCGCGCAGCGCCGGCCATCCTTGCTACTGATAGCTGATAGCTGATAGCTCCTTTCAAATGTCTGATATCACCTGCTCTCGTTGCGGTCAGACGAAGCCCGCATTCGAACGACCCCCGTTCCCCGGCAAGATCGGCGCTCGCGTCGTCGGGGAGATCTGCCAGGACTGCTGGGCGCAGTGGAATCGCCAGCAGATGATGCTGATCAACCACTACGGCCTGGACCTGATGGATCCCCAGGCCCGCAGCTTCCTCACGCGGCAGATGGAGGCGTTTCTCTTCAAGGCGGGCGCGGAGGAGGACGTCGACACCTCGAAGAAGGGGACGATCAACTGGTGACGATCAAGTGGTGAGGAGGAGACGTCCGATGACGAATCGGCGCGCCGTCCGGGGCGCGCGGCGCGCGGTGGTCGGAACGTTGGCCGCGACGAGCGCGTGTATGCCGTTCGGAACGAGTCGTGTCCCGCCTGCGTCCGGCGATGTCTCCACGCCACGCACCTCGCCCGCGGCGGAGCCGCGGGCAGCCGGCCGCGAACCGCGTCCCGGGGGGTTGGCACCGCGCCCCGTCTTCACCACTCCAAGCCCGTGGGCTGACTCCGTTCTCGCCACGCTCTCCCTGCGCGACAAGGCAGCGCAGATGGTCTGGCCGTGGATGATGGCCGACTACCAGGCGTACAACTCGCCGGCGTGGCAGCGATTGGTGGCGCTCATCCAGCAGGAGCACGTCGGCGGCATCATCATGTCGATCGGCTCGCCGATCGAGATGGCGGCGAAGATCAACGGGCTGCAATACCTCAGCTCGACGCCCCTGCTCGTGAGCGCCGACCTCGAGGCGGGCGCTGGTTACCGTGCGCGCGGTGGCTACTTCGTCCCCAACGCCACCGACCTCGGCGGCGCGACGCTTTTCCCGAACAACATGGCGTTCGGCGCGGCGCGCGACGACTCGCTCGCCTACCAGCTGGGACGCATCACCGCGCTCGAAGCACGCGCGCTCGGCGTGCATATCGCGTTCGCGCCGGTGATGGACGTCAACAACAATCCGGCGAACCCGGTGATCAACGTCCGCTCGTTCGGCGAGGATCCGCAGCTCGTCGCCCGACTGGGCAGCGCGGTGATCCGCGGAATGCAGGACAACGGGGCCATCGCCACGGCGAAGCATTTCCCGGGTCACGGCGATACGGAGGTCAACTCGCACCTCGGGCTGCCAGTGGTTGGGGTGAGCCGCGAGCGGCTCGACCGCGTCGAGCTCCTCCCTTTCGGCGCGGCGATCCGGGCCGGCGTCGGCATGGTGATGACGGCGCACATGGCGCTACCAGCCGTCACCGGTGACAGCACGCCGGCGACGCTCTCGCCGGTGGTGATGCGCGACCTCCTCCGCCGTGACCTCGGGTTCCGCGGCATCCTCTCGACCGACGCCATGGACATGCGCGGTGTCATGGCGACTATGGGCCTCATCGAGGCGTCGAAGCGTGCGGTGGAGGCGGGGAATGACGTCCTGCTCATGCCGACGGACATCCCTGAGACGATCGACGCGGTCGTGGCCGGCGTGCGCGAGGGGCGCTTCAGCGAGGCGCGCGTTGACAGTTCCGTGCGCCGCCTGCTCGAGCTGAAGGAGCGTCTCGGTCTCCACCGGAACCGCTACATCGACCTCGACAAGGTGCGCGCGGTGGTCGGCGACGCCGAGCACTGGGCGATCGCCCAGCGCGCGGCGGAGCGCGGGATCACGCTCGTGAAGGACGCGCAGCGATTAGTCCCCCTTCAGCTGGCGCCGCGTCGCGCCGTCGCGTCGACGGGCGGCTTGCCGCCGAGCAGCGGACGGACAGATCTGCTGTCCGTGACAGTAGCGCGGCGGACCGACCTCGCGGCCGGCCGCGACTTCAACGCCGAGCTGCGCGCGCGCTTCCCGGGCATGCGCGACGTCTACGTCGACGCGGACGACCCGGAGTTCGACTACGACCGCGTGCTCCGCATGAGCGACCTCGCGGAGGTCACCGTGGTCGGCTCCTACTCGCTGGCCAGCGTCGACGTGGCACGCAGCAACAGCGCGCCGCGCGCATTCGTGGAGTTCGTGCGCGAGCTCCAGCGCCGGCCGACGCGAACGGTCGTCGTGGCGTTCGGGAATCCGTATCTCCTCCGCGAGATCCCCGAAGTGCCGGCGTACATGATCGCCTGGAGTGGCTACCCGGTGGCCCAGCGCGCGGCCGCGAGGGCGTTGCTCGGCCTGACCTCGATCAGCGGCCGGCTTCCGGTCGCGATCCCACCCGTGGCAGCGCTGGGTGCGGGCATCCAACGGACGGCCCGCGGCGTGGCGCCGGCGGCGAGGTAGCTGGTTCGTTCGGAGGGCGTTGTTGGTGAACAGCGCGCACGCAGATGATTCGCGGATCGGCGAACGGCGATCAGCGCGGATGGCTCCGGAGCGCTGGGGCGTTCCCCGCGCCGGCACGTTGAAGCCTTTGCTACAGCCGCTCGGGGAGCCACAGCCGAGGGCGAACGGCAACAGCAACAGCCTGAACGCGGATCGGTCGGGTGGAGCGGATAGGGCGGATGACGCGTTGCAATCGTTTGAAAGAAAAGAACGCTGTCATCTACTGATCCGCCGCATCCGACCGATCCGCGCTGAAGCTGTTGCCTGTCGGCAGAACCGCTGAGGGGCCGGCCCCGCGCGCCGCGGAGCGTCCCGGGGGCGTACCCAAAGCGTCGTCCCGGTCGTAGTGGGCCGGAGCTTTCGCTGGCAACAGACCAATCCGCCCCCTCTGCGCGATCGGCGTTAATCGGTGTCGCGCGCGCCTCGCGCGCGCCGCTCCGGTCAACGCTCTTCCTCCCCCTCGGTCGACGCCCTTCCGCTTATCGCCCGATAACCGAGCCGAACCATTCCCCGGTCCGGGTGTAGCACATGTGTTACCAAGCAAGCTCTCCCGTAGTCATGGTTGAGTCTGTATCTTACCCTGTCCACAGCGGAGCCCGCTTGCTCGCCTACCTCGATATGCTCTGTGCCGCGCTCCTCGCTCGCGAGAGCTGGGAGATTCGTCGGCTTCTCAAGCATCCGCTCGCGCGTGTGCTGCCGCGGCGCGTTCGTGAGGAGGCCTACGCGATCGCACGCCTCGGCACCAACACCAAGCGCGCTCCGGTCCATACGCTGAACTTCTACCACCAGACCGTCCAGCTGCTCGGCGCCCACGCGGAGCCGGAGTCGGCCGAGGTTGCGCCGCCCGCCGAGCACCGGTGGCACGAAGAGCCTGGTCCCGACCAGCTCGAGCTGCCACTCCGTGCCGCGGGCGGCGCCTGAGCGGACGACTAGGAGGAATCAGGTAGGAGGAGCGAGGGAGAGTAGTCCGGAAGAAAAAACGGGCCCGTGCAACTGCACGGGCCCGATTCACTTTCCTCTCATCCCTCTCTCCTATCTGTCTCCTCCCTACCTCACATCGACCGCTGCTCGCGGGCCGCCTTCCACCGCAGGAGCCCGCGCGCGACCGCAGCGTTGTCAGACGCGATGCGATACAGCTCGCCGAAGACAGTGCCGCTCGTGTCGCCCTGCGCTTCAGCGATCACCGGCGGCTCGTGCCCGTCGCGGCGACTCACCTCGGCACGCCGCTCGACGCACACGCGCGCCCGGAACGGTCGCCCGGCCGGTATAGCGAACGACGGCGGCTGGTGCCCGAAGCGGCGGTTCTCGTCACCGCGCCGCTCGACGGCGATGCGCTCCAGCTCCGCCGCCCCGTCCCCCGCCGCCCCGTCCACGATCATCTCGATGGCGACGTAACCCCCGCCGGGCAACTCACGGTGGTAGAGCTGCGACAGGTCGGCCACCATTCGATCGCTACCAGTCATGCCCTTCCCTCCATCGTCAACGTCCGGGTCCTCCCGCGATCGCACGGTCACGGTTGCCGACGCGTAAAGCGTTCCCCCCATAGGTCCCCTACACGCGCCAGCCGCCGCGGCATCGTCTGCACCGTGAACCGCTCCAATCTAAGTGTTCCGGTCAATTCCGGCCATTGAAGAGGCGCCGATACCGGTGCTCCCTTCCTAGCTCTTACCGAGTAAGCACTTACGACGCTCTTGCCGCGCGCGTTCTGCTGCACGTCGAGGTAGATCGTACCACGAGGCCGCTCCTCGATCCGCCGCTCGAGCGTGGCGCGCTCCGGCCGATCCTCCACGATCTCCGCAGCGAGGCGCTCGGCGAGCCGCGCGGACGTCGCAAAGCTCGTTCCGGCCGGCAGGGGGATCCCGATGTGAATTCCGCGCGACCCGGACGTCTTGATCGCGGCGTTCAGTCCATGCGCGCGAATACGCTCGCCGAGCATGCGTGCGAGCTCGACGACGCGCGCGAACCGCACGCCCTCGCCGGGGTCGAGATCGATCGTCGAGTAGTCGGCGTCGTCGAGCGAGCCCACGCGCGACTGCCAGGCGTGCACGGCGATCGCGCCGAGCTGCACGAGATAGAGCAGCGTCTGCAGGTCACCGCCGATGAACCGCGGCGCGACAGCCCCGCTCTCCGTCTCGATCCTTTCGACGCGGACGCCGGCCGGATATTTCGTGGCGTTCTGCTGGAAGAACGGCTGCCCTTCGATCCCCTCGGGGTAGCGCTTGAGCGCGAGCGGCCGGTCGGCGAGGATCGGCATCAGAACCGGGGCGACGCGCGCGTAATAGCGCATCAAGTCACCCTTCGTGATGCCGTCGCGAGGGAAGTACACCTTGTCGAGGCTCGTCACGCGGACGGTGCGGCCGTCGCGAAAGGTGACCTCGCCGTCGCCCCGTGAGCGCTCGATCTGGGTGAGTTGTTGGACGACCTGGTCCGTGGTCCGGGGTGCGTGGTGCGCCGGAGCCTTCGTCCGTCCCCGCGCACGGCGCACCGCGGACCGCGCACCTTGCCGAGTCATCGGCGCAGGTTCCCCGCCCGCCGCATCGAGGCCGCCCACTCCTGGAGGCTTGTCCCCTCGAGGCCGACGTCGCGCGCGTCCTTGTCGTCGCGGACGCCGAGGAAGATCGGCTGCCGGAGGATCTGGTCGGTGGTCCACTCGGCGAACTTGACCTCGACGACGATTTTCGGCTCCACCCAGTGCACGGGCTCGTTGGTCTTCGGCGGGTCGACGAAGGGCGGCGTCGGACGTTCGAGTGGCCGCAGGCGCTCGTACATGTCGGCGAGGCCCTCGCGGGTGAAGCCGCCGCCCATGTGGCCGACGTACACCAGTCGGCCCTCGCGGTCGTAGTAGCCGAGAAGGAGCGCACCGATGAATTGTCGGGTCTTCCGCGGCTCCGTGTAACCGCCGGCGACGAACTCGGCCCGGTATTGCAGCTTCAGCTTGAGCCAATCTCTCGAGCGTGAGCCGGGCGCGTAGATCGACGTCGTGCGCTTGGCGATGACTCCCTCCCAGCCGGCGGCGTTCGCGCGCGCGACCATCGCGCCGCCGTCGGGCGTCGTGTCGGAAAGCCGGACGTTCTTCAGCCGGGCGCTCCGCAAGAGCTGCTCGAGGCGCTGCCGCCGCTCGGTCCACGGCTCGCGGAAAAGCTCCGCGTCTCCGTCCTTCACGATGTCGAAGGCGACGAGCGCCGCCGGAGCCTCCCGGGCCTGCACGGCTACCTGCTCGGTGTTCTGCAGGTGCATGCGACTCTGCAGGGTCTGGAAGCGCCCCGGCCGGTCGCGCTCGAGGACGACGATTTCTCCGTCGAGGATGAGCGGCCGCCCCGCCCGCCGGGCGAGCGATTGCAGCGCGTCGACCACCTCGGGGAACTGGCCGGATTTGTCCCGGCCGTTGCGCGTCACGAGGCGCACGCCCTGTGCGCGCCGGCGCGGGCGGGGCGCCGCCGCTGTCTCGTCGGCGCCAGCGTCACTGTCGTCGATGGGGCGGGCGAACGCGAGCACGCGCATGCCGTCGTATTTGGGCTCGAAGGTCCAGTCATCGCCCTGCGGGATCTCGGTACCGACGGTCGCGTACATCGGCTCGAGCCGCGACGGCGACAGCCGCCCCGCGAAGATCCTGGCGCGCTTGAGCTGCTTCGCCGCGGACGCGGGGAGTGTCTCGGACTCGGGACGCGGGGGCTTGGAGCGCATGGGCTGCTGCTCCGCGGGGCAAGGAGGGTGCCCTCTGGAGGAGGGAGGAATGAGGAGGGAGGAGGGAGTCCACACCACTCTTCTCTCCCTCCTCCTTCCTCCCTCCTCTAATGCAAAGCGCCCCGGCGCGCATTTGCTGCACGCCGAGGCGCTCGGTCGAGCGGACGTGGGATCGAGATCAGGCGGTCGTTTGTCCCTGCCCTACCCTCGTCACCTCGGCCGCTTGCGGCCCCTTCTGCCCTTGGACGATCTCGAATTCGACGCGTTCGCCCTCGGCCAGTGACTTGAAGCCTGCGCCTTGGATGGCGCTGAAGTGGACGAAGACGTCCGGCCCGCCCTCACGCGAGATGAAGCCGTAGCCCTTCGCGTCGTTGAACCACTTCACGGTGCCCACAATGCGAGCCATGTGACACGTACCCCTTGCAAAGACGGTGGCGCTCGACCCGTCAGCCGTCGCGAACTCGGCAGCCACGAGGCCGATACACAAAGGGCGGGCAAGT
>JBHELH010000268.1:0-4572 GCA_046263215.1 Gemmatimonadaceae bacterium
CGACGGGGCGGAGGTCTTCTACCAGATCTCCGAGCCGTACCGGCCCGACCTCGCGCGCGGCATCCGGTGGGACGACCCGCGCCTCGCGATCGAATGGCCGATCCCCGACCCGGTCATCTCGCCGCGCGACCGCGCATTGCCATGGCTCGCTGGATCCGCCGCCGTCGCCGCCGGGGGGCACGCATGATCGCCAGTCCCGGCCCATCGCGCGATGTCGTCTTGTGGGGGGCTACCGGGCAGGCCAAGGTGCTGCGCGAGTGCGTGCGGAGCGCGGGGTGGCGGATTGTCGCGCTGTTCGACAACGACCCCGGCCTGCGCGTCTCGCCGTTCGATGGAGTGCCGCTCTTCACCGGCAACGCCGGGTTCAGGCGGTGGCGCGAGGGATGGAGCGCGGTACCGATGCCACACTTCCTCGTTGCCGTAGGCGGCGACAGGGGCCGCGACCGCCTCGCCATCCAGGGCTTTCTCGAGCGCGAGGGCCTGACGCCGCTCACCGCGGTTCACCGCAGCGCGTTCGTGGCCGACGACGCCTCCGTCGGCGCCGGCTCGCAGCTCCTCGCCCAATCGGCCGTGTGCGCAGAGGCGGTGCTGGGCCGCGCCTGCATCGTCAATACCGGGGCGACCGTGGACCACGAGTGCCGCCTCGGCGACGGCGTGCATGTGTGCCCTGGGGCGCACCTGGCCGGGTGCGTCGAAGTGGGTGACTGCGCGATGATCGGCATCGGGGCCGCCGTCCTCCCACGCATCGTCATCGGGTCCGGAGCGATCGTCGGCGCCGGCGCCGTCGTCGTCGCCGACGTTCCGCCCAACACCGTCGTCGTCGGTAACCCGGCTCGACGCATCCGAGGGACCGTCCGTGAGCACACCTAGGACTAGCCGCCAGCCAGTGTATGACCTGGGGTTCGCGGCCGAGCGGAAGCGCGAAGCTGCAGCTATGGCCGCGGATCCCACGCTTGCCGCGCTGACCACGAAGTGGTTCAACGAGAGCTGCCGGCATCGCTACTCGTACAACTTCACGTGGCTCGGGCTGCCGATCATCCAGTTCCCCCAGGACATGGTGGCGATGCAGGAGCTGGTCTGGCGCGTCAAGCCCGATCTGGTCGTCGAGACCGGCGTGGCCCGAGGCGGGTCGCTCGCCTTCTACGCCTCGCTCCTCGAGCTGCTCCGCGGGGACGGCCGCGTCGTCGGAATCGACATCGACATCCGCCCGGCCAACCGCGAAGCCATCGAGTCGCACGCGCTGGCGAAACGGATCACGCTCGTCGACGGCTCGTCGACCGACGAGCGCACTGTCGTCCGGGTGCGCGAGCTCGCCCGCGGGCGCGAGCGCGTGTTGGTCGTGCTCGACTCCAATCACACGCACGACCACGTGCTCCGCGAGCTGGAGCTGTACTCGCCGCTGGTCCGCGCCGGCAGCTACGTCGTCGTCTTCGACACGGTCGTTGAGCGGATGCCGGCCGAAGCGTTCCCCGACCGTCCCTGGGGGCCCGGCAACAACCCCATGACCGCCGTGCGGGAGTTCCTCGCTCGCAACGACCGCTTCACGGTCGACGAGGAGATCGAGAACAAGCTGTTGATAACCGTCGCGCCCCGGGGGTACCTGCGATGCGTTCGCGACTGACGCCGCCCACCCCCACGGCCGCGCTGACGCCCGCAGGCCGGATTCCGGTCTCCGGCCCGTGGATCACCGAGCGGGAGATCGCCTACGTCACCGACGCGGTCACGAACGCCTGGTACGGGAACGCCGGGATGTACCACGAGCGGTTCGAGCGTGCGTTCGCCGACTACCTCGGCGTTCGGCACGCGATGGCGCTTCCGTCGTGCACCTCGGCCATTCACCTCTCGCTTCTGGCGCTCGGTATCGGCCCGGGGGACGAGGTGATCGTGCCCGACGTGACCTGGATCGCCTCGGTGGCCCCCGTGATTTATGTCGGCGCCACGCCCGTCTTCACCGACGTCGACCCGGACACCTGGTGCCTGTCGGTGGAGTCGTTCGAGCGGTGCGTCACCCTGCGCACGAAGGCAGTCATCCCGGTGGACCTGTACGGCGGCGTGCCGGACTGGGACGCGATCAACCGCGTCGCCGACCGCTACGGGGTCGCCGTGATCGAGGACGCGGCCGAGGCGATCGGCTCGGAGTATCGCGGCTGTCGCGCCGGCAGCTTCGGCGCGACGGGCGTCTTCAGCTTCCACGGCTCGAAGACGCTCACGACCGGCGAGGGCGGGATGCTCGTCACCGACCGGACCGACCTGTACGAGCGAGCCGCCGTTCTGCGCGACCACGGCCGGCGCCCCGGCGACACGATGTTCTACAACGCCGAAGTGGGCTACAAGTACAAGATGAGCGCGATGCAGGCCGCGCTCGGTCTCGCGCAACTCCAGCGCGTCGAGGAGCTCGTCGCGCGCAAGCGCGAGATCTTCGCCTGGTACGCGCGCGCGCTCGGCGCCCAGGACGGCGGGCTGCGGCTGAACGCGGAGCCGGTGGGGACGCGCAACAGCTACTGGATGGTCACGGTCGTCCTCGACCCCGCGCTCGGGATCACCAAGGAGACGCTGATCCCGCGGATGCGCGAGCGGAACGTCGACTGCCGGCCGTTCTTCTATCCCTTGAGCGCGCTCCCGGCGTTCGAGGGTCACCCGCAGGCGACGCTGGCGCGCGACCGGAACGAGGTCAGCTACCGGCTGAGCCCTTACGCGATCAACCTGCCGTCGGGGCTCAACATGACGGAGGAGCTGGTCGGCATGGTGTGCGAGCGGCTCCTCGCCGCCATCGCGAGTAGCGCCGCGTGAGTGAGCCGACGCGGCTCCGCGTGCCGACGACGTACGCACCGCCGCTCACACGGCCGGTGCATGCGCCCGCGCCGCGCACGCCATCGGGGCCCTCCTCGGCCGCGCTCCGCCGCGATACGATCGCGAACCTCGTCGGACGCGGTTGGGTCGCGCTCGCGGCGCTCGTGTTCGTGCCGCTCTACATCAAGCTGCTGGGCGTCGAGGCGTACGGCCTCGTCGGCTTCGCGGCCACGCTGCAGGTCGGGCTGTCGCTGCTGGACGTGGGGCTCGCGACGACGCTGAACCGCGAGCTGGCGCGCATGCGCGCGGGCGGCGGCGCGGGCACGGCACAGCGCCAGCGCGACCTCGTGCGCACGCTCGAGATCATTTATTGGGCGGCGGCGGCGGCGATCGTCGCGATCGTCGTGCTAGCCGCGCCCGCGATCGCCGGACGGTGGCTGCACCCGGAGCGCCTCTCCACCGGATCCGTCGAGCACGCGGTACGATTGATGGGCATCACGATCGCGCTCCAGTTCCCGTTCACCCTCTACGAGGGGGGACTACTCGGCATCGGTCGGCAGGTCGCGCTCAACGTACTGCTCGTCGTGGGCGCGACGCTCCGGTTCGGCGCGGTCGTCGCGGTCCTCGTGTGGGTCTCGCCGACCATCGAGGCGTTCTTCCTCTGGCAGGTCGCGGTGAGCGCGGTCCAGACGGCCGCAGGCGGCTGGCTGCTCTGGCGCAGTCTCCCGAAGGCTGCGGCCCGGGCGCGATACCGCCGCGACCTCCTCACAGACCTCTGGCGATTCGCGGCCGGAATGGCGGGGATCAGCCTGACCGCCGTCGTCCTGACGCAAATGGACAAGCTCGTGCTGAGCAAGCTGCTGACGTTGTCGGCGTTCGGCTACTACACGCTGGCGACCGTCGCGGCGGGGGCGCTCTACGTCCTCTTCCTACCCCTCTTCCAAGCCGTCTTCCCACGCTTCTCGCAGCTCGTCGCGCTCGGCGACGCGAAAGCACTTTCGGCGCTGTATCACCGGAGCGCGCAGGCACTCGCGGTGCTGGTCCTGCCGGCGGCGGCGGTGCTCGGCCTGTTCTCGCACGAAGTGATGCTGCTCTGGACCCGGAGCCCCGAGGCGGCCGCGGCGACGAGGGTCGTCGTGGCACTCTTCGCGGTCGGTACGGCGCTCAACGGGCTGATGAACGTCCCGTACGCCCTCCAGCTGGCCGCGGGCTGGACGAGACTCGCCATGTACGCAAATCTCGTCGCGATCGCTTTCCTCCTCCCCGCCACGGTGGTCCTCGCCGCGCGCTACGGAGCCGTCGGCGCCGCGATTGTCTGGGTGGTGCTGAACGCGGGGTACGCGACGATCGGCGTGGGCATCATGCACCGCCGACTGCTGCGTGGGGAGCTGCGGCGCTGGTATCTCGCCGATCTCGGTCTTCCGCTGGCGGCTTCCGTCGCTGGGGCCGGCGCCGTGCGGCTCGTCGCCCCCGCGCCGAGCACCGCGCCCGCGTTCTTCGGCGTCGTGGCGCTCGCGCTGGTCGTCAGCTATCTCGCCGCAGCCGCCGCCACGCCGGTCGGGCGCGACGTGCTTCGGCGCAGGGGGTGGTCCGCGTGAGCATGCCGTCTGTCTCCATCGGCCTCCCCGTCTACAACGGGGCCGCGACGATCGGCCGCGCGATCGCGGCGCTCCTGGCGCAGACGCTCACGGACTTCGAGCTGATCATCTCCGACAACGGCTCGACCGACGCGACCGAAGAGATCTGCCGCGAGTTCGCGCGGCGCGACGGCCGCATCCGGTA
>JBHELH010000269.1:0-8884 GCA_046263215.1 Gemmatimonadaceae bacterium
CTCGCGGGTTCGAAAGCCGGTGGTCCGCGGCAACACGGTCATGCTCGAGGAGCATCTGGTCGTGCCCGCGTTCCGCGACGGCGTGCGCTACCTGCGGAGTGTCGACCTCGTGACGCTCGCCGATCTCGCGCCGGCGCACGATGAGGTGCCGGCATTGTACGAGGCATACAATCGCGCGGCGCCCCCCGCCCCGCTCCCCGACTTTCTCGGCGCGCTGTCGGTGCTCGTCGGCAAGCGCGTGCTCGATTTCGCGTAACGGTTTTCTTGACACCCTTCGCGGCCGCCCCTATAACCGACGCACTCGACCGTTCGCGCATGCCTCACACGCCCCGACGGCGCACCACACGCGCCGGCCGTGCTCTGATCTCCGCCGCGCTCGCGGCCGTCGCGCTGTGCGCGCCGGCGCGGGCGACTCGCGCGCAGGGCGGTCCGCAGCGTGACACGACGCCGGGTTTCGTCATCCGCGACCAGACCGTTCTCGCCAACTGCGGGGGCTGTCACGGGGCGGACACGACGGGCCGGATCAAGCGGCTGTCGTACATGCGCAAGACGCCCGAAGGTTGGGAGGCGTCGGTCCGCCGCATGGTGACGCTGAACGGCGTGCGGCTCGACCCGGCCGCGGCGCGGGCGATCGTGAAGTACTTCGCGAACAACCAAGGGCTGTCGCCCGCCGAGCTGCGCCCGGGGCGTTTCGAGGTCGAGCGCCGGATGATCGACTACCGGTACGCCGCCGACACGCGCACCGAGACGGCGTGTAAGGCCTGCCATTCGATGGGGCGCGTCATCACGCAGCGACGCACGCGTGACGAATGGGGGCTGCTGCTCGCGATGCACCGCGGCTACTACCCGCTCGCCGACTTCCAGGGATTCCGTCGCTTCGCGCCGCCGCCGCCCGACAGCGCAGGAGCCGGCCACCCGATGGACCATGCCATCAGCCACCTCGCGCAGGCGTTCCCGCTTCGCACCAGCGACTGGGCTGCCTGGTCGGCGACCATGCGGCCGCCGCAGGTGGAGGGGAGGTGGCTGCTCTCGGGACGGCAGCCGGGCCGCGGCGCCTTCCACGGCCGACTGACGATCGCCCGTGCCGGAGCCGACGACGAGTTCACGACGCGCGCGACCTACCGCTACGTGAAGGACGGCGCCGTCGCGGCGCGTGAAGGCCGCGCCGTCGTCTATACCGGGCACCAGTGGCGCGGCAGGTCGGCGGAGACGGGGCGCGGCGACGCCGCCGACAGCGCGTGGCGAGAAGTCATGCACGTCGAGCCGGGATGGCAGGAGATGTCCGGGCGCTGGTTCCGCGGCGCGTACGACGAGTTCGGCATCGACGTCACCCTCACCCGGCTCGGCGCCAATCCGGTGGTCGCCGGCGTGTTTCCGCGCGCGCTCCGCTCCGGCGCCACGCACGACGTCACGATCATCGGCGCGAATCTCCCGCGGCAGCCGCAGGCGTCCGCCGTCGATTTCGGGCCCGGCGTCCGCGTCGAGCGCGTCGTGCGGGCGACGCCGGACGAGCTGACCGTGCGCGTGCGCGTTGACTCGGCGGCGGCGATCGGCGGCCGCGACCTCTTCGTCGCCGGCGCATCACTGCGCGGCGGGGCGGTCGTGTTCGACCGCGTGAGCCGGATCAAGGTGACCCCGCTCGCCGGCATGGCGCGGGTGGGCGGCGCCCGGTTCCCCAAGCAGTACCAAGCCTTCGAGGCGGTCGCGTATCACCACGGCGTCGACGGCAAGCCGGATACCGACGACGACGTGGAGCTCGATCGGGTCGACGTGACCTGGAGCCTCGAGGAGTACGGCGTGACGTACGAGGACGACGATGTCCGCTTCGTGGGCTCGATCGACCAGCGCGGCGTGTTCACGCCCGCGCTCGACGGACCGAACCCACAGCGCAGCCAGAACCGCAACAACATCGGCGACGTGTGGGTCGTGGCGACGTACAAGCCGGGAGGCGCCGACACGCGCACGCTGACGGCGCGGGCTCACCTCCTCGTGACCGTGCCGCTCTACATGCGTTGGGAGCCGTGGAGGGCAGAGCCGTGAGCCTGGAGAGCACCGCCGAGTCGACCGCCACCGTGCCGGCGCCGCGCAACGTCCTCCGGCGTGGCGAGCTCCACGCCTTCGACGCCGAGGGCGCGCCGTTCGTCTACCTCGTCCCGTCGGCTGCGGTCTTCCGCCTCGACGACACCTCGCGAGACGTCCTCGACACCCTCGGCGACGGCGAGATGGCGCCCGCCGAGCTCACGAACGCGTTGCGCGACCGCTGGACGCCGGTCCAAGTCCGCGCCGCCGTCGAGGAGCTGCTGAGCGCGCGCGCCGTGCGGGCGGTGGCCGCGCGACCGGTCGAACAGCCCGCCCCGGCGCGGCCGCGGAAGCGGATTCCGCTCACGACGCTCGTGCTCAACGTCACGAGCAAGTGCAACCTCGCCTGTACCTACTGTTACGAGTACGGCGCCGACCGCATCGTCGACGGCGGGACGAAGCCGCGCTTCATGAACGACGACACGGCGCGGAAGAGCGTCGACTTCATGTTCGCCGAGTCGGGCGACTCGCCCGTCGTCCACCTCACGTTCTTCGGCGGTGAGACGCTCCTCAACTTCCGCGTGCTCCAGTCCGCGCTCGCCTACGCGCGCGAGCGCGCCGCGTCGCTCGGCAAGTCGGTCGACGTGAGTCTCACGACGAACGCAACCCTGCTCCGCGACGAGGTCATCGACTGGATGGTCGAGAACGACGTCGGCGTCACCGTATCGATCGACGGCGGCCGGGAGCAGCAGGACCGCTTCCGCGTTTTCGCGAACGGCATGGGGAGCTACGACGTCATTCTCCCGCGCGTAAGAGAGTTGCTGCGCCGTCACCGCCGGCGCCCGATCGGGGCTCGCGTCACGCTGACGGGCCAGAACCTCGACGTCTTGGAGATCTTCCGGCACCTCACGCAGGAGGTCGGGTTCTGGGAGGTCGGCTTCGCGCCCGTCACGACGACCTGGCAGCGCGACTACGCGATCGCGGACGAGGGCTTCGACCGCATGCTCGCGCAGTTCCAACAGTTGGCGCGTGACTACCTGGAGGCGGCGCTAGCCGGTCGGCACCATGGGTTCTCCAACGTGCGCGACACGCTCGAGGAGATCCACAAAGGAATGAGCAAGTCGCACCCGTGCGGCGCCGGCCTCGGCCTCATGGGCGTCGCGACCGACGGCGACGTGGCGCTCTGCCACCGCTTCGCCGGCTCCGACGCGCACAAGCTCGGGTCGGTCTTCGACGGCATCGACCGCACCCGGCAGGACGACTTCCTATCGCGGCACCACATCGACAACAAGACCGACTGCGCCACGTGCTGGGCGCGTCCGCTCTGCGCCGGCGGTTGTTACCACGAGGCCCACACGCGGTACGGGTCGACCACCGCGCCGAACCTGCACTACTGCGAGTGGATTCGGAGCTGGACCCATACGTGCTTGGAGGTCTACGGAGCGCTGGCAGAACGAAAGCCGGAGTTTTTGAGACAGTTTGAGGCATGAGACGAGATCTCGGGCCCCTCTATCGGTCAGCGGGACTCACGACTGAGGACTCATGACTTGGATCCACTCGGAACGTCCCAGTAGCCGCAAGTGAGGGAGGAGTTCTATGCGCCACATAAAACCGATCAACCAGAAAGCCCACCGCATCGAGGCGATGCACCCGCCGCCAGCGCAGGGCGAGAACGACGTGGTCGCGCTCCAGCAGGGGCAGACGCCGCAGCCGCAGACCGGGCCGCACATCCCGCTCGGGTGCTCCTTCGTCTTCTCGCCCGGGTGGGAGACGGACAGCAGCGGCGGCACCGCCGGGCTCTGTCAGCCGGTCGAGCGCGACCTGTTCGACTGCCACATCACCTGCTTCTGGCCGGCGCACGTGCCCGACCTCTACAACCACGCGCCCGACTGGACGGACAAGTGCGCCGCGGCGCAGAAGGACTGGCGCAAGATCGACCTCATCTTCCCGTGAGCGCACGTCGCCGTTCGCTCGCATCCGCCGCGCTGCTCGCGCTCGTCGCGGCCGCGACCGCGCCGGGGAGCGCTTGGGCGCAGACCGCGACCGGGGCGGCGGCGCCGGCGTCTCCGGCGCTCCCGCCCGGCGGCAACGCCACGATCTACGTCGGCACGTACGCCAAGAAGATCCTCGTCGTCGACGAGGCCTCGCTCAAGGTGACCGACTCGATTCCGGTCTCGGTCGGCATCCCGACACAGATGGTCCTCTCGTACGACCGCAAGCGCTTCTACGTCCTCGACCCCCGGTTCGAGAACGTCGAGGTGATCGACATCGCCGCGCGCAAATCGGTCAACCAGTTCACGCTCTCCTCAGGCAAGACGCGGGTGCGCATCTGGGGGATCAACGTCGACCCGCGCGAACGATTCGCCGTCCTCGTCGTCAAGAAATACACGAAGGAAGTCGACCGCTTCGAGGTCTCCAAGCCGATGCTCCTCCGGTACGACCTGGCGAAGCGGACCGTCACCGACACGATCCCGTGGCCGAAGGGTGAGGAGCGCGAGGGCGCGCAGATCATCTTCTCACCGAACGGCGAGCTGCTCTACTTCTTCACGACGGATGACGTCCTCGTGTACGACACGGAGCGGCTCCGACAGGTGGACCGCTGGGAGCTGTCGCGGACGCTCTTCGAAGAGGGGATGGGTCGCCTAAATTTCTTCTTCCCCAACGACATCTACGAGGAGCCGGGCTTCTACACGGGCCTCTTCCGTGTCACCGACGCCGTCAACCGCCGCACGCTCATGGGGATCGCGCGCGTCGACCTCGTGAAGCGCTCGGTGGACTTCTATTCGCTGGGGCCGAACGCCCCGGTGAGCTTCCGGCTCGCGCCCGGGCGCCGCCGCGGTTACGGGCTGCGTCAGGAGGTCGGGAACTACCAGTTCTGGACGTTCGACCTCGAGGCGCGGCGCGTCGTGGACCGCGTGCAGTTCCAGGGCCGTCCCCGCATGGGGCTGACCCCGAGCTCCAACGGGCAACTGCTCTACATCCACTCCGCGGGAAATACGATCGACGTGTACGACGCAAAGACCTTCCGCCACCTCGGCACCGTCGATCTCGGCGCGGATATGACGGGCTTCGTGCTGATTCCGCGCGGGCCGGCGACTCCCGCCCGGTAGCGGAAGCGCGGTGCTGGACCGGGACCTCCGCCGAGCGCTGCGCTACGCCGTCCCGTACCGGCGACGGCTTGCGCTGGTCCTTGGCCTCTCGCTGCTCAGCACGGCGCTGTCGCTCGCCCTCCCGTACCTGTCGAAGGACCTCGTCGACCGCGCCCTGCTCGGGCGCGACGCGGCGGCGCTAGTGCGCACGGTGAGCACGTTCGCCGGCATCACGCTCGCCAGCTTCGCGCTCAACGTGGTGAGCGGCCTCACCTACACGCGCGCGTCGGCCGAGATCCTATTCGACATGCGGCTCGCGCTCTTCCACCATCTCCAGCGGCTGTCGCCCCGCTTCTACGCGCGCATGCCACTGGGCCAGATCGCGTCGCGCATCAACAGCGACATCGGCGAGATCCAGCGCGTGGCGGCCGAAGTCGTGCTCGCGTGGGTCGGCAACGTGCTCTTCCTCGCCGGCAGCGTTGTCATCCTCCTCGCGCTGGACCCGCTGCTCTTCGCCACGAGCCTGGCGGTGCTCCCGCCCGCGCTGTGGACGCTCGTCCGCTACCGCCGGCGCCTCGAGGACTCCGTCGCGGCGGTGCGCGATCGGAGCGCCGGCGTTGGCACGTTTCTGATCGAGACGCTCCAGGGAATGAAGCTAGTTGTGTCGCTGAACGCTCAGGAGCGAGAGGCGACCCGGTTCCGGACGCGGAACGACGCGTTCGTCGACGCGCTGATGGGGATGCGCCGGCTGACGTACCTCGCGGGCGGACTGCCCGGGCTCTTCCTCGCTGCGGGGAGCGCGGTGGTCTTTCTCGTCGGCGGCTGGCGTGTGATCTCGGGGGCGATCACGCTCGGGACGCTCGTCGCCTTCGTCGCGTACCAGATGCGCCTGCTCGGGCCGATTCAGGCGCTGATGGGTCTCTACGCGAGCCTCGCCACGGCCCGCGTGTCGCTGCGGCGCGTGCACGAGATTCTCGACACGCCCGCCGAGGTGCACGAGCACCCCGACGCGGTGGCGCTGCCCGCCGTGCGGGGCGAGGTGACGTTCGACGACGTGACGCTCACGTTCGACCGCGGCGGTCCGGTGCTCGACCGCGTACGGCTGCGCATCCGGCCCGGCGAGCGGGTCGCGCTCGTCGGCCAGAGCGGCGTCGGCAAGTCGACGATCGCCGACCTCCTGGTGCGGCAGCTCGATCCCGACGCAGGGCGGATCGTTCTCGACGGCCACGATCTGAGGACCCTGCGCCTCGCCGACCTGCGCCGCCACGTCGTGGTCGTGGACCAGGAGTCGTTCGTCTTCCACGCGACAATCGCCGAGAACATTCGCTACGCCAGGCCGGACGCGACCGACGGCGAGGTGCTCGCGGCCGCGCGCGCCGCCGGTCTCGCGCACCTGATCGACCGCCTGCCGCAGGGCATCCACACGCCCGTCGGGGAGCGCGGGCGCGCGCTGTCGGCCGGCGAGCGGCAACGCGTGGCGATCGCGCGCGCGTTCCTCGCCGACCCCGCGGTCCTCGTGCTCGACGAAGCGACCGGCGCGCTCGACCCCGCGACGGAGGCGCAGGTGGTGTCCGGCTACGAGGCCATCATGCGCGGCCGCACCACGCTCGTCATCTCGCACCGGCTCGAGCTCGCCCGTCGCGCGGACCGGATCGTCGTGCTCGAGCACGGGCGCGTCGTCGAGGAGGGAACGGCCGCAGTGCTGCTCGGGCGCGAGCGCAGCAGCTTCGGCGAGCTGTTCGCCGTCGCGCAACCGGCGCCAGCGGCCACGACGACGTGAAGTCGGCGCGCCTCACGCTCGCCGACGCGCCGTTCGCCGGCCGAACGGGGCGCGGCGTGACGGTCGCCGTCGTGGACAGTGGCATCAACGCCGCCAACCCGCACGTGGGACACGTCGCCGGCGGCGTGTCGGTCGGGGCCGGCGGGGTGGAGGGAGACGAGTATAACGATGCACTCGGGCACGGCACCGCCGTCGGTGCGGCGATTCGCGAAAAGGCGCCGGCCGCGGATCTCATCGCCGTGAAAGTCTTCGATCGTGCGCTGGCGACGAGCGCCGACGTTCTGGCGCGGAGCATCGTCTGGGCGGCCGCGCGCGGCGCGAGGCTCATCAACCTCAGCCTCGGCACGACCAACGTCGCGCGGCAGACCGTTCTCCGCGCCGCGGTGGACGAGGCGGCGTCGCGCGGCGCGCTCGTCGTGTCCGCGAGTGAGGTGAACGGGGCGCGATGGCTCCCGGGGTGCCTGGGCGGCGTCGCCGGCGTGCAGGTGGATTGGGGCTGTCAGCGAGACGAGCTGGAGGTGCACATCGACGGCGCCGGCACGATCGCCTTCCGCGCATCGGGCTACCCGCGCCCGATCCCGGGTGTCCCGCCCGCACGCAACCTGGCCGGCGCATCCTTCGCCGTCGCCAACGTGACCGGCTTCCTCGCGCGACTGCTGGAGGCGGACGTCCGCACGCAGGACGTTGCACGTGTCTTAGTGGCGGCTTGTCGGCTTGATAGCTTGTGAGCTCGTGCCGGCGCGGCCGTGCCGCGCGCACGCTCCGGAAGCCGCTGATTTGTCATCCCGCAGGAGCGAGCGAAGCGAGCGAGTGTCGGGATCTACCCAACGTCGAGGTGGCCGGCCCCGCCGGAGCGGAAGTAGGTCCCGCCACTCGCGCCGCTGTCGCGGCGCTCCTGCGGGATGACATTGACGAACCTCCAAGCTCATGGAGCTGCGCTGGACCCGGCTTCTGGCCCGGAGATTGCCTCAGATATTGATGTACCAGTATCTGAGGGGCCGTGACCGCCAAAGACCTCGACCTCCTTCGCGGCACGCTCGACTTTCTCGTCCTCAAGGGACTCTCCTGGGGCCCGAGGCACGGCTACGCCGTCGCACGGTGGATCGAGGACACCTCCGACGGCTCGCTCCAGGTCCTCGACGGCGCGCTCTATACCTCGCTCCACCGCATGGCAGAGAAAGGGTGGATCGAAGCCGAGTGGGGCATCTCCGGCAAGGGCCACCGCGCGAAGTTCTACAAGCTCACGGCGCTCGGACGCAAGCAGCTCCGCAGCGAGGCGCAGGACTGGACGGACTACGTCGCCGCGGTGACCAAGATCCTCAACGCGACGACGCAGCCGGCGTAGCCGAGGACCCGAGCCATGGGCGAGCCATCGTGGCGGCGATACCTGCGCTTCTGGCGCACGAACGTCGAGGCGGACGTGGACGACGAGGTCCGCTTCCACATCGCGATGCGCGTCGAGGAGCTCGTCGGCCGCGGGATGACGCGAGAGGAAGCTGTCGCGGCGGCGCACCGACAGTTCGGTGACCTCGGCCGCGTACGGCACGGACTGATACAGATCGATCGGCGCGCGCTCCGCCGCCGCAGCCGCATCGAGTGGCTGGACGCGCTACGACAGGATCTGCGGGTTGCTACACGTGGGCTGCGCAACGAGCCGCTCTTTGCTGCCGCCGTCGTCGTGACGCTCGGACTCGGCATCGGGGCCAACGCGGCGATGTTCGGCATCGTCGACCGGCTGCTCTTCCGCCCGCCGGCGCACGTCCGCGACGCAGAGCGGGTGACGTTCCTCTACTTCGAGCGGACGTACCCGCCGTTCGGGCGGACGACCAGCGACGTCGCCAATTACCCGCTTCTTACCGAGTTGCGGCGCGCGGCGCCGTCGCTCGAGGGCATAGCCGGCTATTCCCGCGAGAACCTCTCCGTCGGGGAGGGCGCAAACGCCTGGCCGGCCAGGGCCGCACTTGTCACACCGAACTTCTTCCCGCTGCTCGGGGTG
>JBHELH010000270.1:0-3242 GCA_046263215.1 Gemmatimonadaceae bacterium
TGATGGTCGGCCTCACCTATGTCGCGGCCGGCCTCGCGATGCTCCCGCTCCTACTGATCCTCGGCTACCTCCTCGCGAAGGGCGCGAGCACCGTGTCGCTCGACTTCTTCACGAGGATGCCGGCGCCGGTCGGCCAAGCGGCCGGGGGCATGGCGAACGCGATCGTTGGCACGCTGATCATCATCGGCACCGCATCGGCGATCGGTCTCCCGATCGGCATCGGCGCCGGGCTCTACCTCGCGGAAGCCGGCGGCACCACGCTCGCGACGACGGTCCGATTCCTCGCCGACGTCCTGAACGGCCTCCCCTCGATCGTGCTTGGCATCTTCGCCTGGCAGCTGTTGGTGCGTCCGGTGGGCCACTTCTCGGCGCTTGCCGGGGGCGTGGCGCTCGCCGCGATGATGGTCCCGCCGGTAACCCGCACGACGGAGGAGATGGTCCGCACCGTACCCTCCGCCCTGCGCGAAGCCGCGTTGGCGCTCGGCTACACGCGCTGGCGGACGTCGCTGACGATCGTGCTGCGGACCGCGTTGGCCGGCATCGTGACCGGCGCGCTCGTCGCCGTCGCGCGCATCGCGGGCGAGACGGCGCCGCTACTGTTCACGGCGCTCGGCAACCAGTTCTGGTCCACGCGACTCGACGAACCGATCGCCGCCCTCCCACTCCAGATCTTCGTCTATGCGAATAGCCCCTACGACGAATGGCGCGCGCAGGCCTGGGCCGGCTCCCTCGTCCTCATCAGCCTCGTCCTCGTCATCAGCGTCGTCGCGCGTTACGTCACGCGAGCCCGCTATGGCCGCGGCGGCGACTGAGCGGATCAGCGCCGGTACGGTCGCTCCGCCGGCCGTGCGCACCGTCGCGCTCGACGCCTGGTTCGGCGGCACACATGCGGTTCGCGCGGTGTCACTCGACGTCCCGGAGCGCCAAGTCACCGCGATCATCGGCCCGTCGGGGTGCGGCAAATCCACGCTCCTGCGCTGTCTGAACCGCATGCACGAGACGATCCCCGGCGCCCGCGTCCGCGGCGAGGCGTGGCTTGCGGGGCAGAACATCTACGCCCCCGGCACGAACGCCATTCGGGTGCGACGTTTGGTGGGGATGGTGTTTCAGCGCCCGACGCCGTTTCCCACGATGTCGATCCGTGACAACGTCGCTGCCGGGCTGCGCGTCTGGCACAACGGATCGCGCCCGCGACGCTCCGAGGTAGACGCGATCGTGGAGCGCGCGCTCCGACGGGCCGCGCTCTGGGACGAAGTCAAAGACCGATTGAACGCGGCCGCCACGGGCCTGTCTGGCGGACAGCAGCAGCGCCTGTGCATCGCCCGCGCCCTGGCCACCGAGCCGCCGATCCTCCTCCTCGACGAGCCGACCGCGTCGCTCGATCCGATCAGCACGCAGCGGGTCGAGGAGCTGGTGTACGAGCTCCGGCGGGAGGTGACGATCGCGATCGTGACGCACAACATGCAGCAGGCGGCCCGCGTCTCAGAGCAGACCGCCTTCATGTTGAGCGGTGAGCTGGTCGAGGTGGCGCCGACGCGGACGCTGTTCACGGCGCCGGTCGATCCGCGGACAGAGGCCTACATCACCGGACGGTTCGGATGACCACGGCCGTCGATCCGCGACTGCTGACGCCGGTCGACCGCCGTCCCGCCGACGGCTCCATTCAGGCCGAGCGGTTCAGCTTCTGGTACGGCCGACACCAAGTGCTATACGACATAACGCTTGGCGTCCCGCCGCGCGCCGTCGCCGCGCTGATCGGCCCCTCCGGCTGCGGCAAATCAACCTTTCTTCGCTCGATCAACCGACTGAATGATCTCATCCCGGGGGTCCGACACACGGGGTCCATCCTGCTCGACGGCGAAGACGTCTACCGGCCAGACCTCGCCGTCGTCGCGCTGCGGCAGCGCGTCGGCATGGTGTTCCAGCGGTCCAATCCCTTCCCCAAATCGATCTACGACAACGTCGCGTACGGGCCGCGCATCAACGGCTGCCGCGACCGCGCGGAGCTCGACGCGACCGTCGAGCGGTCGCTCCGCCGCGCCGCGCTGTGGGATGAGGTGAAGGATCGCCTCCGGCAGAGCGCGCTCGCGCTCTCCGGCGGCCAGCAGCAGCGGCTGTGCATCGCGCGCGCCCTCGCGAACGACCCCGAGCTCCTGCTGCTCGACGAGCCGGCCAGCGCCTTGGACCCGATCGCGACGCAGCGGATCGAGGAGCTGCTGTACGAGCTCAAAGAGGAGCTGACGGTCGTCATCGTCACGCACAACCTGCAACAGGCCGCGCGGGTGTCGGACTTCACGGCCTTCTTTTACCTCGGGCGGCTCGTCGAAGCGGGGCCGACGGAGCAGCTTTTCACGAGCCCGCACGAGGAGCGCACCGAGGCTTACGTCACCGGGAGGTTTGGATGAGTCCGGACGCGCCGTTTCGACACTTCCACGACCAGCTCGCGGCGCTCAAGCGGCGGCTGCTCCAGATGTCCGAGCGCGCCGAGGCGCTCATCGACCTTGCGATCGAGGCGCTGCTCGCGCACGACGCCGGCAAGGCGGAGGCGGTCATCGCCGGGGACCGCGAGGTCGACGCGATGGAGGTCGAGATCGAGGAGCAGGCGGTTCAACTGCTCGCGCTGCAGCAGCCGATGGCGCGTGACCTCCGGTTCATCATCAGCGCGCTCAAGATCACGAGCGATCTCGAGCGGGTGGGCGATCACGCGGTGAACATCGCCGAGGCGGCGCGACGCCTGATCGACCTCCGGGCGAACTTCACGCCGGATCCGGCGATCGAGGACATGGCGCGCCGCGCGCGGGGGATGCTCGGCGACGCGCTCGACGCGTTCCTTCGCGGCGACGGCGCCTTGGGGCGCGAGGTGTGCGCGCGCGACGACCAGGTGGACGCCCTGGAGGACGCCGTGTTCCGGATCCTTCTCACCCACATGATGGCGGACCCCCGAACGATCAACGCCTCCCTCGAGTTCCTGAGCGTCAGCCGCAACCTCGAGCGCGTCGCGGACCTCGCGACGAACATCGGGGAGGACGCCGTGTACCTCGCCGAGGGCAAGACGATCAAGCACCGCGCCGAGGGGCCGGAGAAGGTCGCGCGGGCGCGCTAGGCGGCTTGGCGCGTGGCCCGCCGCCGAGCCACAATCTTTCGATCGCCCCGCCGAGCCCGGTATGGTGTGTGCACACGCCGTCTGGCCGACGGAGCGGTGTCATGAGAGACGGCGGCGGGGCCACACTACCGGTGCTGCG
>JBHELH010000271.1:0-4525 GCA_046263215.1 Gemmatimonadaceae bacterium
GACTACTCGCAGCTCGGCCTCGGCGGGCAGGACCTCACCGCCGTTACGGGGATCAGCCCCGACGAGATCGAGTCGATCGACGTCCTGAAGGACGCCGCAGCAGCCGCGATCTACGGCTCGCGGGCCGCGAACGGCGTGATCATGATCACGACCAAGCGCGGGCGCCCTGGCCGGGCGCGGTACACATTCAACGCGTATTACGGCCAGCAGAGAATCGCCAAGAAGCTCGACCTGTTGAATGCCAAGGAGTACGTGGAGTTCAAGAACGAGTCGCGGGTGAATGACGGCCGCGCGCCGCTGCTTGTCCCTGGCGTCCACGACACCCTGAGCACCGACTGGCAGGGCGAGCTGTTGCGCACAGCGCCGGTCAGCGACTTCGCTCTGGGCGTCTCCGGCGGCAGCGAGCGGACCCAGTACCTCCTGTCGGCGGCCAACTTCGATCAGGAAGGCATCGTCCTCAGCTCAGGCTACAACCGGCAGAACGCCCGCCTGAATGTCGACTTCAGCCCCAGCCTCCGGTTCTCGGTCCGGAGCTCGCTCGGCCTCGTCCGCGAGAAGTTCGCGCGCATCGAGAGCGACAACACCATCGAGGGGCCGATCGCCAACGCGATGGCCGTTCAACCGACCATCCGCGTGTATAAGCCGAGCGGCGAGTTCTCGGACGCGGACGACGGACTCGAGTACGCCAACCCGGTGGCGCTCGCCCTGCGCAACTTGGTCGACACGCGCACGATGCGCGCGCTGGGCAACGTCGAAGCGCTGTTCGACGTCACTGACCGGATCCGCCTCAACGGTCGCTTCGGCACGGACGTGTACGACCTCCGCGAGCGCCGCTGGGAGTCGGGGACCATCCCAGGGGCCGAAGCCGCGGGCGTCGGCGGCATCGCCCGGCTGGGTACGAGCCTGGCTACGCGCTACGTCACCGAGGGCTTCGTCACGTACGATCCGTTCCGCGACGCGGCCCAGCGGCTCACCCTCACCGCCGGCAGCAGCATCGAGTTCAACAACACGGAGTACACGTTCCTGCGCGGCGAGAGCTTCGCGACCGATCAGCTCCAGTGGCCGCGGAACGCCGCTCGCGTCGCCGCCTACGATGGGTGGGCCACGTCACACAACCTCCTGTCGTTCTTCACACGCGCCAACCTCTCGTTCCGCGAGCGTTACCTCCTGACGGCGAGCTTCCGGGCCGATGGCTCCTCGCGATTCGGCCAGAACAAGCGGTTCGGCTACTTCCCGGCCGCGTCGGTCGGCTGGGTGCTCAGCGACGAGCCGTTCATGACCAGCGTGAAGCGGATCGCCGACGTGAAGCTGCGCGCTAGCATCGGCACCACCGGCAACCAAGGCATCAACGACGACTTCGCCTACCTCGGCCGGTTCGGCCAGGCTAAGTACGCGGGCGAAGCCGGCGTCGCGCCGGAGAACTTCCCCAACCCGGACCTCCGGTGGGAGAGCACGACCGAGTACGACGTCGGTCTCGACCTCTCGTTCCTCCGCGGCCGCGTGGCCGTGATCGGCGACGTGTACGAGAAGCGGACGTCGGACCTGCTCGTCCAGCGGCCGGTCACGTCCACCAGCGGCTTCACGAGCGCGTGGGACAACATCGGGAACATGACGAACCGGGGCGTCGAGCTCCAGGTGAACACCATCAACATCGAGTCCGCCCAGCCGGGCGGGTTCAGGTGGCAGACCGACTTCAACATCTCGCACAACAAGAACAAGATCACGAGACTCTTCCGTGACGAGCCGTTCAACGCCGGCATCCGGAGCGTGAACCGCGTCGAGGTGGGGCACCCGATCGGCGCGTACCACACCCTGCGCTTCCTGCGCGTCGACCCGCAGACGGGCAACGCGGTCTTCGAGGACGCTAACGCGGACGGCGTGATCAACTCGGACGACCGCGTGATCGTCGGCAGCCCGCATCCCGACTACTGGGGTGGTTTCCGGAACACGCTCTCTTGGATGGGCTTCGATCTCAACGCATTCATCGAGTTCAGCCAGGGCGCCGAGATCTTCAACGGGGTCCGCATGTTCGCGGACGACGGCGGCCGGTACAACGACAACAAGTACCGCAACGTGCTCCGCCGCTGGCGCCGACCGGGGGACATCACCGACGTCCCGCGGGCGAGCTCCCGGAACCTGTCGGATGCCGCCACCGTCTCGAGCCGCTTCATCGAGGATGGCTCGTACGTTCGCTTCCAGGAGCTGACGCTCGGCTATCGCCTCCCGGCCCGGGTCGCGGCGCGGGGGAACTTGTCGGAGGCGCGCATCTACGTCTCCGGCCGGAACCTGAAGACCTGGACCGACTTCATGGGCTACGACCCGGACGTCAACAGCGGCGGCTCGAACGCGAACACTTTCCTGGGAACCGACTTCTACGCCTACCCGCGCGCTCGGACGATCAGCGTCGGCATCAGTGGCACGTGGTGACGCCCGTCGGCCAACCAATGCGGACCCCAAATAGGATCAACCGACTAATGCGAATTCGACACCTGGTGCCGGCGTTGCTCGTGGTGGGCAGCATCGCCTGTGACAGCGACTCGGTGCTCGACCTGGACCCGACGACCTCGGTGCCCGAGGAGCAGGCCATCGTCGACGCGGCGACGGCGCGGGCGGCGCTCGCCGGCGCCTACAACGCGCTCCAGGACACCGACCAGGGGTACTACTACGCCGAGACGTTCGTCGACTTCGGCGACCTCCTGACCGACAACACCGAGCACAGCGGCACGTTCACCTCGTACCTCGACGCCGATGCGAACGACGTCACGGCCGACAACGGGGCGGTCGAGGGGATGTGGGACAACATCTACGAGGCCATCAACCGGGCGAACGTGCTCCTCGAGAAGCTGCCGACGGTCCCCGGACTCGCCGACGCCGAGCGAACCAACATGCTCGGCCAGGCGTACTTCCTCCGGGCGCTCCACTACCACAACCTCGTGAAGCATTGGGGCGGCAACAGTGACCTCGGCGTGCCTCTCCGCCTCGCGCCGGTGAAGGACATCATCGAGGCCTCCAACATCACGCGCGCGTCGCGAAGCGACGTGTACACGCAGATCGTCGGCGACCTCCAAGAGGCCGAGCGGCTGCTCGCGAACGCCCCCGACGATACGCGGCGGGCGTCGCTCCGCGCCGTCAAAGCGATCCAGGCGCGCGTGCACTTGTACAGGCGGGACTGGGCGGCCGCTGTAACGGCCGCCGACGCGGTCCTGGCTGGCCACTCGCTCGCGCCGGAGTACGCCGACCTGTTCACCGCCGAGGGGAGCGACACTCCGGAGGACATCTTCCGGATCGTCTACAACGCGCAGGAGCGGAATTACCTCGGCTACTACTACCTCTCCGACACCTTCGGCGGCCGCTACGAGGTCGCCCCAACCACCAACCTGTTCAACGCGTACGAGGCCGGCGACGAGCGTCGGGGTGTAACGATCGCGGTCGACGGAGCCGGCAACCTGTTCGGAGTCAAATACCCAAGCGGCGCGGGAACCGAGCACGTGCACGTTATCCGGCTCGCCGAGGTCATGCTGATCAAGGCGGAAGCGCTAGCGATGCAGGATCTGCTCGGCCAGGCCGTCGACGCCTACAACCCGATTCGCACCCGCGCCGGGCTGCAAGCGCACATCCTCGGCATAACCGTGCCCAACACTCGGCAGGGTGTGCTCGACGCGATCTGGAAGGAGCGCCGCCTCGAGCTCGCCCTCGAAGGCGATCGTCTCGCCGACTTGGTCCGCAGCGATCGTTTCGTCCAGGTCATGGGGCTCCCAGCCACCCGCGCGTTCCAGGCGCTCTACCCCATTCCGCAGAACGAGATCGACGTGACGAGAGGGCCCGACGGGCAGCCGCGGCTCACACAGAATCCGGGCTACTGATCGCGCGGTCAGCTGTCAGCTATTGGAAGTTTGGACTCGCCCGGCCCGCGCATTCGCGCGGGCCGGGCTTGTCTTGCATAGCATTAGCGCGTGACGCGTACGATGAAGGCCGTGGTGATCACCCGACCCGGCGGGCCGGAAGTGCTCGAGCTCCGCGACATCGACCGACCGCAACCTGGCACGGGCGAGGTGCTCGTCCGCGTGCGCGCGACGGCCCTCAACCGCGCGGACCTCATGCAGCGGGAGGGGCGCTATCCGCCACCGCCGGGCGCGCCGGCCGACATCCCCGGGCTCGAGTTCGCGGGAGAGGTGGCGACGCTCGGCCCTGGTGCGCGCGAGTGGCGCGAGGGGGACCGCGTCTTCGGCATCACCGGGGGCGGCTCGTACGCGGAGTACCTCGTCGCGCACGAGCGCGCGCTCGCCGCGATCCCAACCTCGATGGGCTGGGACGAAGCGGCAGCGGTGCCCGAGGCGTTCATCACGGCACACGACGCGCTCGTGACCCAGGCCGCCGTGCGGGTCTCCGAGCGGGTCCTGATCCACGCAATCGGGAGCGGCGTCGGACTGGCGGCCGCTCAGCTCGCGCGCGCGTTCGGTGCCGTTCCCTACGGGACCTCGCGCACCGGCGACAAGATCGACCGCGCGCGCTCCTTCGGGCTGGA
>JBHELH010000272.1:0-16363 GCA_046263215.1 Gemmatimonadaceae bacterium
GACTCGTGACGCGGTATCCGGGATTGTGCGTCGAAGAGCACTAGTGCGCGTCTCCGAACGTCATCCCGACTCGCACCGCACGGCGATCATCGCCGACGAAGGCGATTCGGTGTGGCTTTACCTCACCGAAGCGAGCGGCGAAGGCGTTACGGCCGACTGCTGGCTCATGAACCGCATCCCGGCGCCTCGGTATGCCGACCTCGCGGAGAACGAGGGCGCGGAGCGCTACCGCGACGAAGGGTTGCCGCCGCCGGCGATCGCCGAGGTAGTCGCGGAGGGCGCGTTCCACGCGGCGCCGCTCGAGGCTGCGGGGTGGCGCTTCGCCTGGGCTGCCAACGGCGAGTCGGTGGCCGCCTACTACGAAACGCAGCTACTCGGTTTCATCGCCCGCGGCGAGCCGCGCGGGTTCAGCCGCTTCCTGCGTGTGGCGAGTCCGTGGGGAGAGCCGCTGGACTTGGAACGGTTCGTCGAGGTGTTTGGGTGAGTCGCGCACTGCGTGCGCGACGCTATCAGCTATCGGTGCGGGCTTCGCCCGCACGGCTATCAGCTATCGGCTATCAGCTATCAGCTATCCGTAGCACGGACGGCGGCCCTGCGGGCCGCTATCGGCTACGACCCTCGGGCGCGCCACGGACCGCCAGATGTAGTAAAGCCCGGCGCGTAGCGCCGGCCATCCAAAGTGCTGATAGCTGATAGCTGATAGCCGAAGTACTGATAGCTGATAGCTGGCTGAGTCGCGGCCTTCGGCCGCGACTCAGCCATGCACGTCGTCGATAAACGTCAACGCCTTGCGCGCCTGCACGACCTTCTTTAGCGCCGCGTAGACCTGCGGGTCGATCAGCGTGCCGGCATGCTTGGCGAGGTACTCGATCGCCTGCTCGCTCGGGATCGGCTCCTGGTACGAGCGGCGCGACGTGATCGCGTCAAAGGCGTCGACGGCGGCGAGGATGCGGCCGCCGATGGAGATCTCCTCCTCCTTGAGGCCGTGCGGGTAGCCGCCGCCGTCCCAGCGCTCGTGATGGTCGGCGACGTATTGCAGCACCGGCCCGAGATGCGCGAGCGGCGAGAGGATCTCGAGGCCGATCCAGACGTGCTCCTTGACGTGCTCGTACTCGAGCGGCGTCAGCTTGCCGGGCTTGTCGAGCACCGACTCGCGGATGCCGATCTTGCCGACGTCGTGCAGCCGCCCCGCGAGCCGCACCTGCTCGACCGTCGCCATGCCGAGGCCCAGTGCGTCGGCGACCGAGGCCGCGAGCTCCGCCGTGCGCTGAGCGTGCCCGCGCAGGAAGGCGTTCTTCGCCTCCATCGCTTTCACCAGTGTGTCGGCAACACCGATGCTGAGCGTCGCGAGCTGCTCGGTCTTGAGCTCGACCTCCTCGCGGATGATCCGCTCGACGCGGCGCTGCTCGATGACGAGGCGCCGTTTGTGGAGTGCGCGGCCCAGCGCCTGCTCGAGCGCCGGCCAGTCGATCGGCTTCGTCTGATAGCCGAAGGCGCCGGCCGAGAGCGAGTCGGTGGCCGTCGCCGCGTCGTCGGCGCCGGTGAGCATCACGATCGCCAGATCGGGGTCGGCTTTGAGCGCATGCTGCACCAGCTCGACGCCCGTCATCCCCGGCATGTCCACGTCGAAGATCGCCAGCGCGAAGCGCCCGGGCGTCAGCGACTCGAGCGCGGCGGAGCCAGTGGGCACGCTCTCTACCGCGTAGCCGCGCGAGCGAAGGAACCTCGCGACGACGTTGCGGACGCTCTCGTCGTCGTCAACGACGAGGACGAAGACAGGCTCGGCCACGTCGGCCGCGGGCGTATACGTCGTGAACGATTCGCGGCGCGCCGCGCCCGTCGTCGCAGAGTAGTCACTCATCCCGAGTAGGACGTCTCAGCGGGACAGCTGGTTACGCGCGAAGCGGTGATCCCGCCCGAGCGCACCGCAAGCGGCGCGAGCTACGCCCCCGCCTTCAGCGCGTAACCCTCGCCGTCCGCCGCCCGCTCGCGCCGCTCGGCCAGGCTGCGGCGGAAGGCGTCGACGATGCACCGGAGGCCGCCGCGCTCGCGGACCTGTTGCGGGCGGAGGCCGGTGTAGCGGCGGAGCATGTTGCGCAGGGCCGTCGCCGACGCGAACTCGACGCGGAGCGCGATCCCCTCGACCGTGCGGCCCGGCGTCTCGAGGAAGTGGCCGACGAGCAGGAGGCGGCACCAGGCGATCACCGCGCCCGGCGGCGGTAGCGACGCCTGCGCGCAGTAGTTGACCAGCGTCTTCCGGTGCACCCCGAGGACGTGCGCGACCGCCTGGACAGACGTCGCGCGCTCAGGATAGGCGAGGCAGAACTCGAAGAGCGGCAGGAGCGCCGCCGGGACGTCGTCGGCGATCGCTTGGAGGACCTGGGCCGCCGCGCACGCCTGCCCGGCCGAGGTGAGGATGCCGCGGAGCGCGACGCCGCTGTCGTCGATGCCGTGGAAGAGCAGCTCGTGCGCGCCCGCGACCCCGAGCTCGATGATGTCGCGGGAATGCTCGTAACCCGCGCGACAGTAGCCGATAATCGGCAGCCGCGGCTGCGCGGCGGCGAGCTGGCGCACGACGCCGGCGGTCGGACGACCGTCGCAGTCGCGGGGCTCGACGATCGCTGCTATGGGCGGCGCGGACAGATCGGCGAGGTGGGCGAGGAGCTCCCCCGCCGTGCCGGCGAACTGGACTGTCGCGTGGCCCCGGACCGCGGTCGCGATGCGCAGCCGCTCCAGCCGCCCGGTGATGAGCGCGAGCACGACCGGGCCTGGCTCTGGAGCGGTGACGCTGTGTAACGGCACGCCTCGTCGCGTGACCACGGGAATTTAGCGCGGCCTCTAGAAGTGGGGTTCCCTCAGCCAGGAGATCCCCATGATTCGCCCCTCGCGTCTCATTCTCGGTGCCGCGCTCGTGATCGCCGCCGGCTGCGCCAGCGATACGCCGACCACGCCGCCGGCGCCTAACACCATGTCCCCCGAGGCGGGGGCTTTGATGATCGAGTCGGACACGACGTGCCGCGGTGGGTACTCCGTAGCGAACGGCAAGGCCTGTTAGTCATGAAACCCGCTGCCCGCAAGGCTGAGCGAAGCCACCGCACGTGCGACCTCCGTTGCACGCGGATCGAGCATGTACGGTCCTTCGCCACCAGACCGCTCGGGGGCGACACAGAGTGCTTCCAGCCGGAGGCTAATCTCATGGAAACCGTGGCGCTCGGCGATCTCCGCCGCGGCCGCTCGACACTCGGCCACACCCGCGGGGTCGCCGATCGCCGCCAGCGCCTGAGATAGCTCCAACAGCACAGCCGCGCTCTGATACGGTAACCTCGCTGCCGGGATAAGGCGCCGCGCTCGCGCTCGGGCGGCGTAGACGCCTTCACGATCCCCGAGCGTTGAGGAAGCGATGGCCAATCCACCGAGCGCCGGTAGGACGATTCGCATCAACGGGCGGCGAGCAAGTGTAGCCGTGAATCCGTGGGCAGCCGCGCTAGCTTGCCCGCAGTCGAGCAGGAACTGCGATAGGTTGAGAAGCATTTCTGCTTCACGCACAGGGTCTCCCGCGGCGCCCTGATACGCGCGCCATCCATGTACAAGGGCCTTGTTGAGATCACCAGCGACGGCTGCGGCCACCATCAGATTATGGTAGGCGAGCGAGCCCAACGCTGCGAGCCCCGCCGCATCTGCCTCATGTGCCGCTCGGGCGGCCCACTTTCGCATATCCGGATAGTTCCCGCGCAGATGCGCGAGGACGCTGTACCCGATCCACGCCCGCACGCGCAGCTCGGGGTCTCGGCTCACGCGCCCCAGCACCTCGACGCGCCGGTACTGCTCGCGCGACGTTTCCAGCGCACCGACCTTCCACGCCACGCGTCCCAGCTGCGCGAGGACGCGGCCTCGTTCGAGGACGCTCAGCCTGAGGTCCGCGTCCGCAAGAATCGACAGCGTTGCGTAGGCGAGATTGAGCGCGCCGGCGTCCTCCATATGCTCCACGACCGCGCGGACGATCGGGCTCGCGGCGTCAAGCTCGAGCTCCGCCGGTGCATTGGTGTCGGGCACGCCCAGCGCGCTACTGAGTGCAGGATCGCCGCTCACCACGTCGCGCAGCGTCGTCAGCAACGACGGTCGGCTGTCGGCCGGGACGTCCACGCCGTGGCTCAGGATCGTGGCGACGGTCAGCCACGTCGCGTCCGACGGCCCAAACGCATCGCGGTTACCTCCGCGCGCGAGGTCCTCTCGATACGCCACGAGGGGAGGCCGCGGGGCGAGCATCGGCCCACGGTGCGTCATCGGCTGTGGCTGCATTATGGCCTCCAAACGTGTAAGGACCTCCGAGCCGCGCGCAAGGCACGCACGGCGCAGCGACCTCGTCCTCGTCGCGCGCATCGCGTGCGCCTGCACGATGCCTAGCGCGAGCCGTTCGCTCCGGCGCGCCTCGGTGCGCCCCGTGAGTCATCCCGCCGTACTGCCTGGGTCCAAGGACGCCACAGCGCCCTGCGTCATCGGCGCGTTGCTGCGCGGCCAGCCGGAGCTGACGCTGCTGACCAAAGCGGCGGCGGCCAACGTCGCGAGGCTCGAGCTCGTCGACGACCGGTTCGCGCTCGTGTCGACGATCGTTGCGGCGCGCCCGGCCGCCCTCGTCCTCCCGCCGTTCGACGCCGACCACACCTCCACCGCGCCCCTCGTGCTCCGCGTGCGACGCGAGGCGCCGGGCGTCGCCGTTCTCGTCGTCTCGGGCCACCCAGGCGGCGCAGGCCAACCGATCTTGCGCGCCGCGCAGGCCGGGGCCCACGTCATCACTTCGCCGACCGCTTCCGAGCTGCGAGAGGTATTGACGGTCCTTCTCGAGCCGAAGGCCGCGGACCATTAGGCCGCGGGCATCGGGTCAATAGTTGCGGCAGTCGCCCGCGGCCTCCCTCTCCCGGCACTCGCTGTCAAGCTCTCCGGTCGCCGGCTTCATGAACGCCGACTCGAAGTCCTTCTGCGGCCACTTGCTACAGTTGCGGCACCAATGCCAGACGGTGCTCTCCTTCTGCCGGCGGTATTCGGGCATAGCACTTCGCAGACGGTCGCCGTGGGCACGCCAGGTCGGCGCGGGAACCTCGGTACTCGCAGTGTGCGAGTCTAGCATGCACTTGCGCTGCAGGCCGTTACGCAGTGGGCAACCGCCAGCCGTCCCGACGCTCGTGTGGAAACGCAGGTGCGCGATGGTCGTCTCACGCGTGGCACCCACGTCCGCAAACCGCACCCACCTCGCATGTCCAGCCCAGTCCGCGGCAGCACCCCGAAGACCGGTTTCGCAGGACGGCTTACCCCGGCCGAGGCGGCGGCGCCCGTCGGCCAGGCCTGGGCGGAGACGGTGGCGGCGCTACGCGCGAGCGAGGAGCGCTTCAGGAACGCCGTCCAGTACTCGGCGATCGGAATGGCGATCGTCGCGCCCGATGGTCGGTTTGTCGAGGTCAACCCGGCGCTGTGCCGGATCGTCGGCTATACGCGCGAGGAGCTGCTGGCGCGGACGTTCCAGAGCATCACCGATCCGGAAGACCTCGCGGCCGATCTCGAGGGACAACGAAAGCTGCTCGCCGGCGAACTCGAGGTACACGAGCGCGAGAAGCGATACCTCCACAAGGAGGGCCAGGTCGTCTGGGCGCTGAGCAGCGCCTCGCTCGTGCGGGATGCGACCGGCGCGCCGCTGCACTTCATCTCGCAGATCCAGGACCTGACCGAACGGAAGCAGGTCGACGCCGCGCTGCGCGAGAGCGAGGAGCGCCACCGCATGCTCTTCCGGCGCAACCCGCTCCCGATGTGGGTCGTCGAGGCCGAGACGCTAAAGGTCTTGAAGGTCAACGATGCGGCCGTCGAGCACTACGGATTCTCGCGCGAGGAGTTCACGCGTATGAGCCTCCGCGACCTCTGGCCGCCCGAGGACGCGACGACGCTCGTCGACGTGTGCGCGGCGCCGGGATCGGGGCGTAACCACGTCGGCCCGCACCGCCACCGGAAGAAGGACGGGACGCTGATCCGCGTCGAGGTGATCTCCGACGACGCGTGGAGCGGTGGCAGGCCGGCGCGCCTCGTCCTCGTGCTCGACGTGACCGACAAGGAGCGCGCGCAGGAAGACCTGCGCGGCGCGGAGGCGCAACTCCGCCAGTCCCAGAAGATGGAGGCGGTCGGGCGCCTCGCCGGCGGGATCGCCCACGACTTCAACAACGTGCTGACGGTCGTGAAGAGCTTCACGGAATTCCTCCTCGAGGACCTGGAGGAGGCGGACCCGCGCCGCGCCGACGTCCAGGAGATCGCGAAGGCCGCCGACCGCGCCGCCGGCATGACGCGCCGGCTCCTCGCGTTCAGCCGGCGCCAGGTGCTTCAGCCGCGCCAGCTCGACCTCAACGCCGTCATCGGCGGGATGGAGCGGATGCTCCAGCGTCTCATCGGCGACGACGTGCGCATCATCACGTCGCTCGACATGGCGCTGCTGCCGGTGCAGGCGGACCCCGGCTCGATCGAGCAGGTGATCCTCAACCTCGCCGTCAACGCGCGCGACGCCATGCCGAACGGCGGCACGCTGACGATCGAGACTCACAACGCGCGCCTCGACCGTCCGGACGCCAACTGGGCCATCCAGCCGGGCCCGTACGCGCTGCTCTCGATCCGCGACACCGGCCACGGCGTGGACGCGGCGACGCAGGCCAGGGTCTTCGAGCCGTTCTTCACGACGAAGGGACAAGGCGAAGGGACCGGGCTCGGGCTCGCGATGGTGTACGGCATCATCAAGCAGTCGCGCGGCCACGTCTGGGTCGCCAGCAAGCCCGATCAGGGGACGACATTCACGATCTACCTCCCGCAGGTCGTCGCGGTCGACCCACTCCCCGACGCGAAGCCCGTGGCCAGGCCGTCGGCGACAGGCGGCGGAGAGACGATCCTGCTCGTCGACGACGAGGAGGCGCTGCGCAGCGTCGCCCGCCGCGCGCTCGTGCGCGCCGGGTACCGCGTCATCCCGGCGGTCGACGGGCCGGACGCGCTCCGCCTCTACATGGAGAACACGGGCACGCCGATCGCCCTCGTCGTCACCGACGTCGTCATGCCGGGCCTCGGCGGTCGCGAGCTGGTGGGCCGGCTCAAGATCATGAGCCCGGACCTCCGCGTGCTCTTCGTCTCCGGCTACACGGAGGAGGGCGTGCGCAAGCAGGGCGTCTTGCAGCCGGGAACGGAGTTCCTCGAGAAGCCGTTCACGCCCGAGAAGCTGCTGCGCAAGATCCGCGAGATCCTCGACGCGCCGCCGCCGGCGCAGGGGGCGCCCGGTCAGGCAGTCGGCCGTAACTGATGCCGACGTCCAACACGACGCGCCCGGGCGGAGCGTCGTTTCCCCGCCCGCAGCCGTCCGCGGCCCCCGGCGCCTCGAGTGATTCGGTCGCCGAGGAGGTCGTGCGGCGCGAGCGCGCGCTCGGGGAGAATGAGCGCCTGCTCGCCGAGACGCAGCGCATCGCGCGCATCGGCACGTGGACGTGGGACGTCGTATCGGACACGATCACATGGTCGGACGAGCTGTATCGGCTCTACGGACTCCAGCCGCAGTCGCTCGCGATCCGGTACGAGACCTTCCTGCCGCTCATCCACCCCGACGACCGCGCGATCGTCGACCGCGCGGTCCGCGACGCGTTCGCCACGCGCCAGCCGTTCGCGTTCGACCACCGCATCGTCGTGCCGGACGGCGCCGAGCGCTGGCTGCACGGCCGCGGCGACGTGGTCGTCGAAGGCGGGCAGGTCGTGCGCATGGTCGGTAGCTCGCAGGACATCACCGAGCGAAAGCGCTCCGAGTCCGAGCTGCGGCAGCAGGCGCACATCGTCGAGACGATCTCCGACGCCGTCATCGTCATGGACGTCGACGGTCACGTCACCGACTGGAACCCGGCCGCGGAGCGCATCTTCGGCTACGCGAAGGCCGAAATGCTCGGCCGGCCGCTGCGCACGCTCAACGCTCCCGAGATCGCGGACGAGCTGGATCGGCAGGTTCGCGCGGCGTTCGTGACCGAGGGCCGGTGGGTGGGCGAGATCCCCTTCGTGCGCAAGGACGGCGCCCGCGGCGTGGCCGACGTGATTGTCGCCGTCCAGCACGACCCGCAGGGACGTCCGAGCTCGATCATCTCCGTGAGCCGCGACGTGACGGAGCGCCGGCGCCTCGAGGCGCAGCTCCAGCAGTCACAGAAGATGGAAGCGGTGGGGCGTCTGGCGGGCGGGATCGCGCACGACTTCAACAACATGCTCACCGCCGTCAAGGCGTACACCGAGTTCCTCCTCGAGGACCTCGACCCCGCCGACGCGCGGCGCACCGACGTGCAGGAGATCGCCAAGGCGGCCGACCGTGCCGCGTCGCTGACGCGACAACTGTTGGCGTTCAGCCGAAAGCAGGTCCTTCAGCCGCGTCCCCTCGACCTCAACGGGGTCGTCGCCGGGATGGAGAAGATGCTCAGTCGGCTCATCGGCGAGGACCTGCACATCGTGACGCGACTCGACCCGGAGCTCAAGCTCGTCGAGGCCGACCCGAGCCAGATCGAGCAGGTCATCATGAATCTCGTCGTGAATGCCCGCGACGCGATGCCCGACGGCGGGGTGCTCACGATCGAGACCCGCAACGTGACGCTCGAGCAGGTGGATCCCGCGTGGGGAATCGAGCCCGGCGCGCACGCGGTGCTCACCATCAGCGACACCGGCGTCGGCATGGACGCGGATACGCGCGCGAATGCCTTCGAGCCCTTCTTCACGACGAAACCAGTCGGCCAGGGAACGGGCCTCGGGCTGTCGACGGTCTACGGGATCGTGAAGCAGTCGGGAGGCCACGTGGTCGTATACAGCGAGCCCGGCTTCGGAAGCACGTTCAAGGTCTACCTCCCGCAGCTCGAGACGCAGCCCGTGGATCCCGTGCTCGGTCCGGCGATCTCGCGGCTGCCGCGCGGCAGCGAGACGATCGTGCTCGTGGATGACGACGAAGGCGTGCGCGCCGTGGCGCGTCGCATCCTCCAGCGCGCGGGCTACAGCGTTCTCTCGGCGCCCGACGGCGTCGAGGCGATGCGGATGATCGTCGAGTCGGGCGGAGAGGTGCATCTGCTGGTCACCGACGTCGTGATGCCGGGGCTCGGCGGTCGCGACCTCGTGATGCACGTCCGCGAGACGTACCCGGACCTGCGCGTCCTCTTCGTGTCGGGCTACACCGAGGAGGGGGTGCGGCGCCACGGCGTGCTCGACGCCGACTCGGCGTTCCTCGAGAAGCCGTTCACGGCCGAGCGGCTCGCGCAGAAGGTGCGCGAGGTTCTGGACACGCCGCGGGCCGCGTCCCGCGGGCAGCGCTGAGCGGAGGAGACGTGGCACGTGTGCTCGTAGTCGACGACGAGGCGGTGGTGCGGCAGGCAGGCGTGCGGATGCTGGAGCGCGCCGGCCACGAGCCGCTCGCGGCGGAAGGCGTCGCCGACGCGCTTCAGCTCCTGCGCCGCGAGCGCGTGGACGTCGTCATCTCCGACTGGCAGATGCCGTCGCTCGACGGGTTCGACCTGCTCGAGCTCATGAAGGTCGAGGGGCTGACGGCGCCGGTCGTCATGGTGACGGCCTTCGGAGGCGTCGCCAACGCCGTCGCGGCGATCAAGGCCGGCGCGGTGAACTACCTACTCAAGCCGTTCCAGTCGGAGGAGCTGGAGCTGGCCCTCACGCAGGCGCTCTCGGTGGCCAAGCTGCGCGACGAGAACGCGGCGCTACTTCGGGAGGTGCAGAGCCGGCGCAGCACGGTGGAGATCGTCGGCGAGAGCTTCGCGCTGCGCAAGCTGCTCGAGAGCGTGGCCGCGGCGGCGCGGAGCCGCGCGACCGTGCTCCTCCAGGGCGAGTCCGGCACGGGGAAGGAGCTTCTCGCGCGCGCGATCCACGACCAGGGCGACCGTCGGGAGAAGCCGTTCGTGCGCATCAACTGCGCGGCGCTGCCCGAGGGGCTGATCGAGAGTACGCTCTTCGGGCACGAGCGCGGCGCCTTCACCGGCGCGCTCAAGCGCTCGCTCGGCGCCTTCGAGCGCGCGAACGGGGGCACGCTGCTTCTCGACGAGATCTCGGAGATGCGCGTCGACCTGCAGCCGAAGCTGCTGCGCGTTCTCCAGGAACGTGAGTTCGACCGGCTCGGCGGCGCAGGGCCGGTGCAGGTCGATGTACGCGTGATCGCGACGACGAACCGCGATCTCGCCGCCGAGGCGGCCGCGGGACGCTTCCGACAGGACCTGTATTACCGCCTGAGCGTCTTCCCGATCGTTGTCCCCCCGCTCCGCGACCGGCGCGACGACATCCCCCTTCTCGCGTACAAGTTCGCCGCGCGCGCGGCGGCGGAAGCCGGGAAGGGCTTTCAGGGGTTTGCGCCGGAAGCGCTGGAGACGCTGCGCGACCACTCGTGGCCGGGCAACGTGCGCGAGCTCCAGCACGCCGTGGAGCGCGCCGTCATTCTCAGCACCGAGGCGACGCTTCAGGCGCACCTGTTCGCGCAACTGAAGACGGAGCTACAGCCCGGCGTCAACCCGGTTGCGCGCCGCGCGGGCCGAAACGCCGGCGACGAGGACACCAGCGCTCACACGCTCGTCGTACCGACACTCGACCTGACGGACATCGAGCGCCGGGTCATCGATCACGCGCTCGCTCTCTCCGGCGGCAACCGCACGAGAGCCGCGGCGCTCCTCGGCATCGACGTCCGCACGCTACGCCGGAAGCTCAACGGACCGGGGCGCGGGCCGGCGATCGATTCCGAGCCGGAGCCCGTATCGGCGAGCAGGGGGGACGGTGACGCTCCCCCGGAGCCGGTGAAGGCACCTGACTGGCAGCTCGTTCAGCCGGACAAATTGCCCCAGGGCAAGTGAGCCGGACGGACACGCGTGCTCGCCGATCGACGACCGAGTGACGGCTCACGGTGTCAAGGTGACGCGGGTTCGGCACGCCCGTAAGGCGCATTGCTGACTGTAGTTAACAGGGCAGGACAAGGGACGGTCGGCTTCCCGACCTGGCGTTTCGTCACCGTACCGGACGGGGAACGCATAGTGCCTTTATAGGGCCGTCGAGCAACGACATACCCGCCTCGAGGCCCCGACGACGAGCTGACACCCCGGGACGCCCCTAGTTCGCAGCTCGCAGTTCTTCCGTCCAGGAGACGCCCCCAATGACCGCCGTCACTCCCCCCTTCACACCCCGCCGCACGCCGCTGAACGGCGCGAACGGCGCGCCGGCGGATTCCACCAACGCCCCGCGCATCCTCGTCGTCGAGGACGAAGAGGCGGTGCGCGGGGCGTTCCACCGGTTCTTGAAGTCGCGGGGCTACGACGTGCGCGTGGCGGAGAGTGCGGAGGCCGGGCTCGAGGCGCTCGCCGGCGAGCGGTTCACGATCGCGCTCTTCGACATCCACCTACCGGGCATGACGGGGATCGAGGCGGTGCCGGCCGCGCTGACGACCGACCCGGACCTCGCGATCATCATGTTGACCGCGGTCGACGACGCCATGACCGCGACCACGGCGATCGGGCGCGGCGCGACCGACTACCTCGTCAAGCCGGTGGAGCTGGCCGACCTCGAGAGCGCCGTCAAGCGCGCGGTGCACAAGCGCACGCGCCAGATGGCGCAGCAGCGCGTCGAGCGGCTGATCCGCGAGGAGGTCGTGCTCCGCACGACGGAACTCGAGAAGGAGAAGGAGACGCTTCGCAACCTGACGATGAACATCGCCCGATCGCTGATCAACGCGATGGAGGCGAAGGATCTCTACCTCCGCGGTCACTCGCAGCGCGTGGCGGAGCTTGGCGCGTCGATCGCCGAGGAGCTCGGGCTCGACGTCGACACGGTGGAGCACGTGCGGCTTGCGGGGCAGCTGCACGACGTCGGCAAGATCGGCATCCGTGAGTCCGTGCTGAACAAGCCGGGCAAGCTGACGCCGGAGGAGTTCGAGCACGTGAAGGACCACGTGCGGATGAGCATGGAGATTCTGGCGCCGCTCACGCACCTCGAGCGGGTGCTCGTCTTCGTCCACGACCACCACGAGCACTGGGACGGGGGCGGCTATCCGCGCGGCCTCAAGGGGGAGCAGATCTCGATCGGCGGGCGGATCCTCGCCGCCGCCGACGCGTTCGACGCGGTCACGTCGCGGCGGGCCTACCGCGAGGCACTGAGCCAGGACGCCGCGGTCGACTACCTCGCGTCACAGGTCGGCACGCTGCTCGACCCCGCCGTTTACCGCGCGCTGCGCAGCGTCGTCGGGCGCAGGCGGGCGCTGGAGTTCATCGACGTCGAAGAGGAGCGAGGAAGGAAGGAAGGGGGAGAAGCGTAGAAGTCTCCTTCCCCCCTCGTTCCTCCGTCCTCCTTCCTCGCGGCTCCCGTCAGTTCCGCGACGGGTTCAAGGAGCCCGGAGCGGCGTAGGCGTTCACGGGGGCGACAGCCGGTCGCGCCAGCACCTCCCGCACCTTGCGCACGAGGTCCTCGGGCGAGAACGGCTTTTCGAGGTAGGCCGCGTCGGGCTGGAGCACGCCCTGCGTGCGGACGCCCTCCTCGGTGTAACCGGAGATGAAGAGCGTCGGGAGATCGGGCCGCACCTCGCGCAGCCGGCGCGCGAGCTCGGGCCCGCCGACACCCGGCATCACGACGTCGGTGACGAGCGCGTGTACCGGGCCCGTGTGCTCCGCCAGGACGCGTAGCGCGTCGGCGCCGTCGGACGCCTGAAGGACGGTGAAGCCCGCGCGCTGGAGCATGCGTCGCGCCGCGACGCGTAGCGACTCCTCGTCGTCGACGAGCAGGATCGTCTCCTGGCCGGCCGCGGCGACGTGCGCGCGCGGGCTGACCGTCGGCAGCGACTCGCGAGAGGTCGCGTGGGGCATGTAGATCCGGAACGTCGTCCCCTGCGCGGGCTCGCTGTCGACCCAGACGTGGCCGCCCGATTGCTTGATGATGCCATAGACGGTAGACAGCCCGAGCCCGGTGCTCCCCTTCCCCTGCTCTTTCGTCGTGAAGTAGGGCTCGAAGAGATGCGCTTTCGTCGTCTCGTCCATGCCGACGCCCGTATCACTGATCGACAGCAGCGTGTAGCTGCCCGGCCGTACCTCCCACTTCGCGGCGGCGCGCTCGAGGGCCTCGTTGCGCGTCCGGATCGCGAACGTCCCGCCCTTCGGCATCGCGTCGCGGGCGTTGGCCGCGACGTTGAGAATCACCTGCTCGATCTGCCCCGGGTCGGCCTCGATCACGCGGGTTGTCGGGTCGAGGTCCATGAGGACGGTCACCTCGCCTGGGCCGAGCATGCGGCGCAGCGTCGGTCCCATCCCGGCGACGACCGCGTTGAGGTCGAGCGGCTTCGGCTGAAGGACCTGCTTGCGCCCGAAGGCGAGGAGCTTGCGCGTCATCGCCGCCGCGCGGTCGGCCGCCTTGGCGATCTCGCGCACGTCGGAGCGCCGGCGGTCCTCGGCGTCGAGGTCCTCGAGCAGGAACTGGCTGAAGCTCTTGATGACGGTGAGCGCGTTGTTGAAGTCGTGGGCGATGCCGCCGGCCAGGCGCCCGACCGCCTCCATCTTCTGCGCCTGCCGGAGATGCTCCTCGCTGGTGCGCAGCTCTTCCTGCGCCCGCTCCCGCTCGGTGACGTCGTTCGCGAAGAGGAGCCGCGCGGGCCGTCCGTCCCACGTCAGATCGTGCGCGACGACGTCGACGACGATGATCATCCCGTCCTTCTTGCGGTGCCGAAGCCCGCTGAACTGGTGCCGCCCGGCGGGCAGCGGTTCGGCGAGGCGCTCGGCGGGGGGGATCTCGTCGCGCGGACGGAGGTCGGCGATCGCTAGGCCGAGAACCTCGTCGCGCGCATAGCCGTAATGCCGGAGGGCCGCATCGTTGACGGCGATGAAGCGCTTGCTCCCCATCTCACACACGAACATCGGCAGCGGGTGGTGCTCGAAGAGCGCGCGGTACCGCTCCTCGCTCTCGCGAAACGCCGAGTCGCGCGCACGCAACCGTCGGCGGGCCGCCACGCCCATGACCGCCGTGGAGGCGATCAGGGTCGAGACGCCGACGAGGAGCGAGTCGTAGATTGCAAGCATGGCCGCGGGCCGAAGAGGGAGCGTGCGCTTCGCAAGCGACGATTGGCCGATGGCGCAGGTTACTCGGCTCGGGGGACGGTACGGCAGAGCACTGTTGGGAATGCGCCCGCTCGCGGTGCGACTAGACAAGCTGGCCATACTAGGGGTCTGCCTCGCCTGCGACCGAGACGGCTCGTCGCCGTCTGGTGAGCGCCGCGCGGACACCCTCGTCGGCCCGGGCTCTCGGGCCGAGGCCTCGCCCGCGCGGCCGGTGCGCCCCGTTCCGCAGCTGCGGTTCGAGGACTACGCCGTCACCGACACCGCCTTGCGGCGGCCGCGCCCCGCCCGCGTCGACCTCGCAAGCGCCGAGTACGGGCGGATGTATCGCACGAAGCTGCGCGAGGGCGCGGCGGCAGGGCCAAACTTCGCGGGACACTACACGATCGTGCTCTGGGGCTGTGGCACCAGCTGCCAGATTGTAGCAGTCGTCGACGCGAGAACGGGGCGGCTGTCGCGCCAGACGCTGTTGACGGCGAACGGTGTCCAGTACCGCCGCGACAGTCGGCTCCTACTCGCCGATCCGCGCACACCCGAGCCGCCGCCGGACTGCGCCTCGTGTGGCACGCCGGCCTACTATCAATGGCGGAACGGCCGATTCGAGCCGGTCGGACCCGGCCCGCACCCGCACCTCGGCGGGCCGCGACCCGGGCGAACGAAGTGCACGCCGAGTGACACCGGCGCCGCGGCGGCGACCGGCTTGTACACCTGTCCGAGACCAACTGACCGATGACCGCACCAGCCTATCCGGCGGCGCGGGTGGTCGCCGCGCGCGTCGAGGCGCACTTCGCGCGCCACCTCGCAACGGCGCGCGAGCGTGGCGACGCCGATCTCGCGCCGCTGCCCGACGCCCGCGCGGTCGAAGCAATACTCGACGCCGCCTTCTGGGCGAGCTTGCGCCGTGAGGAGGACTACGCGCCGACCATCTCGCTGGCGTTCGTCTCACCCGAGCAGGTGAGTCGGCCACTACGCTTCGAGCGTCGGCTGCGCCTGCTGCCGGTCTCCCTCGCGCGGCTCGCGCCGGCGGTCGAGCGCCCCGGCATCCACCTCGGCGTGTGGCGGGACGGCGACGAGCTGCACGTGTGGGGCGCGACGCGCACGCTGCCCGCGCTCTGCTTCGTGCTCGAGGTGATCGCGCCCGGGCTGCTGGTCATCAAGCACCGCCGCGGCGAGCACGCCGGCAAGTTCGTCAACGTCGCCGTGCTCGAGGGCGATCGGGTCAAGATCGTCGACGAGCGCGGGACGATCCTGCCCGGCTGTCCGCCAGTCCTGCACTCTCTGCTCACGCCCGGCTCCGCCGCGTCGCCGGACGATGATTCCATGAACGTGCCGCTGCAGCTCGCCGTTTCGATCCGAGCGCACCGCCGCGGCGGCGCGCTACTCGTCGTGCCCGCCGGCTCCGCCGCGTGGCGCGAGTCGATCGTGCGCCCGGTCTCCTACTCGCTCGTGCCGACGCGCTCCGACGTCGCGGACCTCGTGCGCTGCGACCCGGCCGAGCGCGCCCGCGTCGAGTGGCAGGAGTCACTGCGCCGCGCGGTGGACGCGCTCGCGGGACTCACGGCGGTCGACGGAGCGACGGTCATCGGCGACCAGTACGAGCTGCTCGCGTTCGGCGCAAAGCTGCGGCGGCGCGACGGATGGGACGAGGTCGAGCAGGTCCTCGTGACGGAGCCGATCGAGGGCGCGACCAACGCGACCGTCGACCCTGCGGAGCTGGGCGGCACGCGGCACCTCTCGGCGGCGCAGTTCGTCCACGACCAACGCGACGCCGTCGCCCTGGTGGCGTCACAGGACGGCCGGTTCACGATCTTCGCCTGGTCGCCGACGGAGGGGATCGTGAGGGCGCACAGGATCGAGGTGCTGTTGATGTGAGCCGACTGAGGACTGAGGACTGAGGACAAAAAGCACGCACGGCAGACTCTTGATCGCGTGATGACGGTCGGGAGGGCGCATGTTAGGGCGTGGAGTCGACCCCGTCATTCGAATCTTGGCAGACAGGCGCTGATGCCGCGCTCCGCGCCGATCCTCTCTGGCAGCTCGCCGCGTACCGCCTCGCGCTATATGCGATAGAGATCGCCTGGGCCGACGTACGAGCGTTGGATCGCGCGCCGACCACTCGACCGATCGCGGCGCAACTCTACCGCGCGATCGGATCGATCGGCGCAAATATCGCCGAGGGTTATAGCAGAAGCTCCGGACCCGACAGGGCTCGCGTGTTCGAATACGCATTGGGTTCTGCGCGCGAATCCGGAACG
>JBHELH010000273.1:0-16830 GCA_046263215.1 Gemmatimonadaceae bacterium
GCTGCGCGACGGACTTGGCCGCTTTGCGCGAGCGCTTCGCCGCTGATTTGCGCGACGACTTCACTGCTGCGGTGCGCACCGCCTTCGGCTTGGGCGGCGCGACGGCGGCCGCCGCCGCGGCCGGCACCGACACGTCGCCCCACGGCTGCTGGCCGACGTAGATCACCGCGACGCCCCAGCCCATTTCGGTGAGCGCCTGGCGCTTCCCGCCCCACGAAGTTCCCTTGTGGCACGGCGCCGACGGCAGATAGTAGCCCACCCACTCGTACGGCACGTCGGCCTGCCGCCACGCGCGCATCACCTCGTCTCCAGGGTACGCGTACGTATCAAAGCCCAGGTGGCGACCCTTGCGCGCGTCACTCGTAAAGACGCCGGCCAGCTCGCCGACGTCGCCCTCATGCCGTAACCCGCTGTGGCGGTGCGTCGAGATGAAGGCCACTGCCAACGCGAGGATGAGGAGATCTCGAACCCTGCGTAGCTTCATTCCGCCGGGTCTCCGCTACTAATGACGCCGAACGCGTGGCGCGCCGTTGAGTGCGCCACGCGTTGGCACTCCGAATGACTGCCCGCAATGTGATCTAACTCACATGCCACTCCCGGGCCAAGTCGAGGGCCGCTACGGATGAGGCGGCCGGCGCTCGTGCGCGATCTGCACTCCGCCCACCACCTCGAGCTCTTCCTCGTCTCCGCGGTGTCCGCGGTGCTCGCGATCCGGATCTACCTCCGCCTCACCAACTATCCGAAGGTCGGCGGCGAGTCGCTGCACATCGCGCACATGCTGTGGGGCGGCCTGCTCATGCTCGCCGCCTTACTCATCCTCCTCTCGTTCCTCGGGCGATCCAGCAGGCGGCTTGCGGCGTTCGTTGGCGGTGTCGGGTTCGGGACATTCGTCGACGAGGTCGGCAAGTTCGTCACGAACGACAACGACTACTTCTACCGTCCGGCGGTCGCGCTCATCTACGTGACCTTCGTGCTGACGTACCTCGCCGTCCGGGCGGTCCGCCGCCGGCGCGTCACGCACCAGGAGTATCTGGTGAACGCGCTCCAGGAGATGGAGCAGGCGGCGCTACGCGACCTCCAGCCCGAGGAGCGCGACCGCGCCCTCCGATACCTCGCCCGCGCCGCTGGCGCCGACGACGCGCTCGTCGCCGGGCTACGGGACCTTCTCCAGCGCTCCGAGTTGCGACCCGCGCCCGCCCCGTGGCGGATCGCACGCGCTCGTCGGGCTCTGGTCGAGCGCTACCGCGAGATCGCCCGTCATCCCGCCTTCGCGCGCGCACTCATCGGGTTCTTCATCGCGCAGCTCGTCGTCAAGTTCGTTCACGTCGCGATCGTGGTCAGCAACGCGGAACCATACACCACCGTCATGTCGCGACTCACGCTCGTGGCCCGGGAGATCAAAGGCTACTCGATCCTCGAGTGGCTCCAACTCGGATCGTCGCTCGTCTCGGCCGGCTTCGTTCTACTTGGCGTCATCGACATCCGACGCTCGCGGCTGAGGGGACTGCGCATGTTCCAGCGCTCGATCCTGGTGTCGATCTTCCTCACCCAGGTCTTCACATTCTACCGAGCACAGTGGGCGGGTCTCGTGGTCCTCACGTTCAATCTGCTTGTCCTCCTCGCGCTCGAATTCATGATCGAGCACGAGCGTCGGGACGAGGACTAGCCGGCCGTCGGGCAGGAAGGGCGGAAGGGCGAGGGCGTTTCGGGGGAAGAGCGCGGGAGAGCGGGAAGAGCGCGCACGCGGACGAGCGCGGATCGGCGAAGAGCCGAACGCGCGGATAGCTCCTCGGCTCGACGACACTCCGCACTCAACGAGCCCGGACGACGCTTTTGGCTACACCCTCGGGGACGCTACTCTCGCCCCCGTTGTCATCCCGCAGGAGCGAGCGAAGCGAGCGATGTCGGGATCTACTGGGCGCGCCCGCGTGGCTAACGCCGCGGCAGTGCAGTAGATCCGACACTCGCTGCGCTCGTGCGGGATGACAGCAGGGGCGGGCCGGAGCCTCCGACGGTGTAGCCAAGCATCGTCCGGGCTCGTGGCGGTTGGGCATCTCGTAGCGTCGAGGAGCTATCCGCACGTGTGAGCCGTTCGTCGATCCGCGGCCATCCGCGGCCATCCGCGTGCGCGCTCTTCCCCCGCTCCTCCGCGAAACGCCCGCTCTGACGCCCTTCCCTACTCCACTCGCAACGCGATCTGCGGGTCCACCCGCGCCGCCCGACGGGCCGGGACCCAGCTCGCCGCTACCGCCACGACCAGCAACGCCAGCGCCGCGCCGACGAACACGACCGGATCGCGCGCGCCGACACCGAAGAGCTGACTCTCGAGCACCCGGGTCGAGAACAACGCCGCCGCGACGCCGATCGCCAGACCCAACGTCGCGAGCGCCGTCCCTTGCCCGATCACTCCCTCGAGCACGCGGCCGCTCGTGGCGCCGAGCGCGAGTCGGATGCCGATCTCGCGGCGACGCAAACTGACGACGAACGCGAGCACGCCGTACAACCCGACCGCCGCGAGCACGAGGGCCGATAACCCGAAGGCGGTCAGCACCGCCGAGCCGAAGCGGCCGGTCGCCGTCTGCTGCGCGAGGAGGTCGTCCATTGGACGCACCGCGAACAGCGGGATCGTCGGATCCATCGCCGCGACCTCCCGGCGCACCGCCGCCGCGAGCTGATCGGGCGGGAGCGTCGACCGTACGGCGACCTGAAGCCCGCGCGCGGGAAGCTGAGCGATCGGGAAGTAGACGTCCGGCTCCGACGTCGCGAGCGGCGTCGTGAGATCGCGGAACCGCACGTCGCCGACGACGCCGACGATCGTCACCTCGGGGTCGTCCGTATCGCCGCCGTACCGGATGCGCCGCCCGACCGGATCGGCGCCCCGCCAGATGCGGCGGGCTGTCGCCTCGCTGATGATCGCCACCGCCGGCGAGCCGTCACGGTCCGCCGCGCCGAAGGTGCGTCCGCGAATCAGTCGAATGCCGAGCGCCGCGAAGTAATCAGGCGCCACGAGGTGGCGGTAATAGCGAAACCGATCGTCGACATCGGGGACATAGATGAACGCCGCGTTGCTCGAGCCGCCGAGCGGCAGGTCGGATCCGACGGCCACCGCGCGGACCGACGGGATCGCGCCAAGCCGCGCCCGAAGCTGTTCGACGAACTGCAGCCGGCGCTCGGGCGTGTACTGCTGCGGGAGCACGAGCCGCGCGCGCAGCGCGCCCGCCGGATCGAAGCCGGGATCGACCGCGAGCTGCCGCTGGAGGCTGCGCACCATGAGTCCCGCGCCCACCAGCAGTACGAGCGCGACCGCCGTCTCGGCGATGACGAGGAGCTGCTGCCCGCTGAGCCGCCGCCGGCCGAAGCCGTTCGCCGAGCTGCGCGCGCCCTCCTTGAGCGCGCCCGCGAGCTCGAGACGCGACGCACGAAGCGCGGGCACGACGCCGAACAGGACGCCGCACGCCAGCGCCACGACGAGCGCGAATCCGAAGGCGACGAGATCGATCGACGGCTGCGCGTAATTCGGGAGCACGCCGTCCGGCGCGAGCGCCGTCAGTCCCGCCAGCCCCCAGTGCGCGACGGCGAGTCCAACGATCGCGCCCGCAACGGCGAGCGTCAGGCCCTCGACGACAAGCTGCTGGACGAGCCGACCGCGGTCGGCGCCGATCGCCATCCGCAGCGCGATCTCGCGCCGGCGTCCCGCCGCGCGTACGAGCTGCAGGCCAAGGATGTTCACGCAAGCGATCAGGACAAAGAGCCCGACGGCGCCGAAGAGCGCGAGCACGAGCGTCCGCGTCGTGCCGAGATAACCGTCGCGCAGCGTGAGGAGCTGAACGCCGCGGTCGGTGTTGCTCTCGGGGAAGTCGCGCGCGAGCTGCGCCGCGACGCGATCCATGTCGCGCTGCGCCGCCTCGAGGGTCACGCCGTCGCGCAGTCGGCCGACCGCGCCGAGCCAGCGGTTGCCGCGCTGCGTCATGTCCTCCGGTGCGCCGTTCGCGCGCGCCATCATCGCCGGGAACCAGACGTCCGTGTCGAAGGAGATCCCCCTGAACCCCGGCCGCATCACGCCGACCACCGTGAACGGGCGGTCGTTGAGCGTGAGCGTGCGCCCGACGATCGACGGATCGCCGCCGAAGCGCGTGCGCCACATCCCGTCGCTGATGACGACCACCGGGCTCGCGTCCGGCACCCGATCCTCCGCGGCAGCGAAGACGCGCCCGAGCTGCGCCGCGGCGCCGAGCATCGGGAAGTACGACGCCGAGATCATCTCCGCCTCGACGCGCTCGGCGCCGTCGGCCGTGCGCAGGTTGAGCGACGTCTCGTCGTAGATGCTGACGTGCTCGAACGTGCGCGTGAGCCGCCCCCAGTCCTGCACCTCGATGATCGAGCCGCCGCGCACCGCACGCTGTGGCCCCGAGACGCCCTGGAGGAAGGCGAGCCGCCCGGCGTCGCGGAACGGGAACGCCCGCAGCAGCGTCGCCTCGACGACACTGAAGATCGCCGTGCTGGCGCCGATGGCGAGCGCGAGGGTCGCGATCACCGTCGCGGTGAACGCCGGCTGCTTCCGCAGGCTGCGCGTCGCGTAGCGGAAGTCTTTGAGGAGGTTGTCCATGGACCCGCAGGGTCGAGTGCCGAGAGTCGAGAAGTCGAGACCGAGCGGTGCAGACCACGGCACCGACGATGCCAGCGATGCCGCCGTTCGCATCTCCAGCACCGACAACGTGTTAGAGACTGTCGCATGGCGAGCGTCGCGTCGCCGCGCGTCCCGCGCGCGAACACCGGCGTCCCACGGGCGGACAGTGGCGCTCGTGCCTCGAGCACTCGCCCGATCGCGCGCCAGCAGCGGCGATGATCGTGCACGCCGCCGTCAACGACGTCGGCACATCGCGCTCCCCGGATGACGCGGACGCGTCGCCGTCGCGATCCTTGTCCGCGCGTCAGCGGCGCCGACACGCGACGCACGAACTGCGCGCGCACGTTGTGCGCGCCGCGCACGGCGGCGGGCACATGCACTCGATCATGTGAGCTGTGTCACGAACGCGCCTCCGAGGCGTGGCACTTGCGAGGCGAGCGCAATCCACCTGCTCACACTGCGTAGGAGGCGCCGTGACGCATGGCGAAAAGCTTGAAAGAGTGGGTCGAGACGGACGTCACCCGCGTCAAAGCCCAGCCGCTGAAGTGGATCTCCGAAGAGCACTTCTTCCGCGATCCGAGTCGGCCGATGTTCGCGGACGACGAGTATTTCTTCTCCCCCGCCGACGGGATCATCATCTACCAGCGAGAGGTTCAACCGGCCGATTGCATCGTCGACATCAAGGGCAAGGCGTATTCGCTCCGGTCAGCCATGCAGGACGACGCGTTCGACCAGCCGTGCCTCGTCATCGGCATCTTCATGACGATGTACGACGTGCACATCAATCGGGTGCCGTACGCCGGGTTCCTCTCCTACAAGCAGTTGGACGCCATCAGCACGTTCAACGTGCCGATGCTCGAGGTCGAGCACAGCCTCGTCGACGAGCTCACGATCGATCACAGCAAGGCGGAGTACCTGCACAGCAACCAGCGGATGATCAACCGCGTCTACGCGTCGGACCTCCGGCAGTACTACTACATCCTGCAAATCGCCGACTACGACGTCGATTGCATCACACCGTTCCAGTTGAACCAGCACGCGATCCTTGGCCAGAACGAACGCTTCTCGCAGATCCGCTTCGGCTCGCAGGTCGACCTGATCGTGCCTCTCTCCGAGCGGTGCCAGTGGCAGCTCGTGCAGGAAACGGGCACGCACGTCGAAGCGGGAATCGACCCGCTCATCAAGATCCTTCGCAAGGCCTGAGCTTCGCCCACCACCTCAGCATCCACTCAGCCTCACGCAGGGAGACGCACCGATGGCCTCGATGCACGCCACGCTCACGACCGACGTCGCCGCCGCAGAGCCTACCACCATCGACTTTGCCGGCACCGACCCCACGACTCCACACTTCGCCCAGCCGATTGCACTCGACAACTCGACGCCCGGCACGCTGGAGCGGCCGGCGTTCCTGATGAGCTGCCCGTTCTCGTACAGCGCCGACTGCCCGAACAACGTCTGGATGCGCGAGCTCTGCGACGACGAGCGGAAGGTGGACCGGACCAAGGCGATGTCACAGTTCGCGCAGGTCTACCGGCACATGGCCGCCGACGCGTTCGTGTTCCTGCTGCCGGCGCCGAAAGGGTGCACGCTCCAGGACCTCGTCTTCACCGCGAACTTGGGGATCGTCCTCGAACACGTGCCAGCCCGGGACATCGTGGTGCTGTCGAACTACGCCTCGGAGCCCCGCGTCGGCGAAACGGAGATCGGCGACCGGTTCTTCCGCGCCATGGGTTACACGACCGTCGTCGCGCCGTACAAGTTCGAGGGCGAAGCGGAGCTCAAGCACCTGCATGACACCGTGTACCTTGGCGGCTACGGCATCCGGTCCGATCGCAGAACCTACGACTGGATGGAGGACGAGTTCGATATGCGGATCATCAAGGTGAAGGAGGCCGACGAGTACCTCTACCACCTCGACTGCTCGATCTTCCCGGCCACCGCCGACGACACGCTCGTGTGCACCGAGCTGTTCGAGAAGGCGGAAGTCGCGCAGATAGAGAAGGTGACGAACGTCATCGACGCGTCGGCCGACGCGTGCTACTCCGGGATCTGCAACTCGGTCAGGCACCACAACTCGATCCTGAATTCCTCACACATCCATAGCCTGCGCGCGGGCAGTGAGGAATATTTCGAGGAAGTGCGTAAGAACCGCGAGCTCGAGGACATCGCCGTCAGGCTCGGCCTCGAGGTTTGCTACTTCAACCTCAGCGAGTACCACAAGGGCGGCGCGCTGCTCTCCTGCATGGTGATGCACTTGAACCGCCGCTCGTACTCGTTCAGCCTGATCTGACGCCGCGACGCGCCTCGTCGCGGCCGTCGGCACCCGGGGGTTCGGATGAACTGGGCTCGGTTCCTCTGGAGTTATATCTCCTATCGGAAGGACCTGTTGGTGGCGCTGTTCGTATGCGCCACCGTGATGGCGGTCGCCGAGCTGAGTATCCCGTGGCTGATCAAGGATGCGATCGACGCCGTGCTGGACGAGGATGCGAGCATCGACCTGAACTCGTGGCTCGCCACGACGCTCGGCATTCTCGCCGCACTTTACCTGGCCCACGTCCTTCTGCTGCGGACGGCCGCCCAGATGATCCTCCATTGCGCCTACAACTTTCGCCGGCGGCTCTTCGCGCACATTCACTCCCAAGGGCTGCCGTTCTTCCACCGGCATCGCACCGGTGAGCTGACGCACCGCGTCACGAGCGACGCCAAGATCTTCGAGAACGAAGTGGGCCAGCTCGTCGGCGACGTGCCGGGGGAGCTCGTCGTCGCCGTCGGCGTCGTCGCCATGATGATGATGCTCCACGCGGGTCTGGCGCTCGCCATCATCGTCTTCATGATCGTGACCGCGGCGGTGACCGGTTACCTCGGCCAGCCGCTGCCCGGTATCCGGAAGTCGGCGCAGCGTATCGCCGCCCGCCTGTCCGCCCGCTTCCAGGAGACGCTCGCCGGCGTGCGGACGGTGCAAGGCTTCAAGAACGAGCGCTACGAGCTAGCGCGCCTGGATGACGAGAACCGCAGGATTCGCGATCTCGAGCTGAAGGAGGGCAAGGTCTACGCGCTCATGGAGCCGCTCGGCGACATGATCGAGCTCCTCGGGCTCGTGCTACTCGTATGGTACGGCGGTTACCTCATCGTTGAGGACGAGATCACCGCCGGCACGCTGGTCGCCTTCATCGCCTACATGGAGATCCTCGCGCGCCCGCTCGGCCGGGCGGAGGCATACTTCCGGAGCGTGCAAGCGAGTCGCGCGGTCGGGGAACGCCTTCGCGAGCTACTCGAGGATCACGCGGCGCTCCCCGCGCACGGCCAGCGGTTGTCGTCGGGCCACGCGCCGTCAATCGACGTCGAGCACGTATCATTTCGGCACGCGGGCGCCGAACGGGACGTCCTCCGCGAGGTCTCGTTCTCCGTCAAACCTGGCGAGGTCGTCGCCGTCGCCGGACGGAACGGAGCCGGCAAGAGCACCCTGATGGATCTGCTACTCCGCTTCTACGACCCGACGTCCGGCCGCATTCTGGCCGACGGTACCGATCTGCGGGAGTGGAACCTCGAGGATTGGCGTCGAGCGGCCGGCGTCATGGCACAGGACGTGTTCCTGTTCCACGGCACGATCATCGAGAACATCGCCTACGGCCGGCCGGGAGCAAAGAGAGAGGAGATCGAGCGCGCCGTGCGGGACTCCGGCGTCGACCGGATTCTGCGACGATTCCCGAAAGGGCTCGAGACCGTCGTCGGCGAACGGGGAACGCAACTCTCCGGCGGTGAGCGTCAATCGATCGCGCTCGCCCGGCTGTTTCTGCGCAAGCCCACACTGCTCATCCTCGACGAACCAACGTCTCACCTCGACGGCGAGGCGCTGCAGCTCGTCCGGGCTGCCCTGCGGCCGCTGATGGAGGGGTGCACGACCTTCGTCGTGACGCACAACCCGGACACGATCCGGCTCGCCGACCGCGTGCTGTTTGTCGAGAGCGGTGAGCTCGTCGGGGACGGTACGCACCAGGCTCTCTACAGCGAGAACGCCCGCTACCGCGCGCTCTGGGAGGAGGAAGGAAGCCAAGCGCGCCGTGCGCAGCGACGCGCGGGCCCACAGGGTGTCGTCGTCGCGAAGAGCCCGGACGCCGCGGTGTAGTCGCGCCACCCCCTCAGGCAACACGCGCCGCTCGCGGCCGATCGTCAGGGCTCGCCGTCTGCCTGGGAGAGCGCCGTCGTCGACGTGGGAGAGCGCGTCGGTGCATGCGTCGCGTGTCCCGCACGATGCGCTCGGCCGTCCCCGGCAACGCCCGCTTGACCCTGCGACGGGGGCGAAGCCGGCGTGCCCGATGACGACGGCGAGGATGGTTGATGATGCGGGCGGTACGGGTGCGGCTGGGGAGTCATGTTCCTTGTTCGTTCGAGGTCACCGGGACCCGCGGAGCACGTCGACGCATTCCGCGAGCGACTCCTCACCAACGGCGGGACGGACCTCGAAACGAGAACGGCCTCTCCCGCATAGGTCGGGAGGGGCCGTTTTTCGCAACGCAGCGCTCTGCTACTCCGGTACGCCTCCCAAACCCGACAGCCCCCGACCGGTGACCAGGCCGAGGGCACGGCTAAGGAGGAGGGTACGGGCGCAGAACGTCGTCACGACCGTACGCTGCACCCGCGTCTGGGGTCTGTCAAGAAGACGGTGACGGGCTGGCGAAACGGTTGCCGCGGGCTGCTCCGAAGCGTCGATACGCATAAGCAAGGGTACGCTTCCCAAGCCTCAAGCCCGCGTGTCGACCGACCCCAAGGGCTCCGATCGCGGCGACCAGCTATTCGGCGCCTTCGTCCGCTCGAACGAGCCTCCAAAGCCCGCCTCTCCGCCGCCGGACGGGGGCGCGAAAGCACCTGACCCCGAGCCGACGCCGACACCTGGGCCGGCGATGTGGTGCTCCGAGTGTCGCGCTCCGATGCGCGATCGTTACTTCGCGCTCAACGAGCGGCCCATCTGCGCCAAGTGCCGGCCTCAATTCGTGAAGCGGATCGAGCGCGGAACCGGCTCGGAAGCGCTCCAGCGCGCCTTCCTCCACGGCTTCGCCACCGCGCTCGTCGGCGCCGCGGTACTCGGGACGGGCGTGCTGTTCATCCCCTTCCTGCGCATCTTCGTCGTCATCGCCGTCGGGCACTACGTCGGCAAGCGGATCATGGCCGCGGTCGACGGGTACGGCGGCCGTCGCTACCAGATCCTCGCCGTCGGGTTGACGTACTTCGCCATCGGACTCGGCTCCCTCGTGCCTGCGATCAACGAAGCCAAGGAAGCCGCGGACCGGCAGCGAGCCATTCAGGCCGACACGACCCGCCGACTTGCCTCGCAAGGTCGAGCGATCGCCGAGGAGCTCGACGCGTTTACTACCGAGCAAGCGGCGATGAACGCCGGCGAAGAGACCGAGGACTCGACCGCCGCCGAGGAAGCTCCTGCCGATACGTCGGTCGTCGAGAAGCCTACCCCCGCGAAGAAGCCGCAGCAGGCCGGGATCGGAGACTACATAGTGGCCATGCTGATATTGCCCGTCCTCGCGATGTTTGCGTTCGGATACTTCGCGGCCGGCGTGGGCCTCTTCACGCTCGTATACGCCCTGCGTGAGGCGTGGAAGCAGACCGACGGGCAGGGACTGGAGCTCGTGTTGAAGGGTCCGTTCCGCGTCGGGACTGGGCCGATCGCGCCGACATTATAGAATCGAGCTACTGGGTGAGCCGCCGCAAACGACCGAGGGCCCGGGTTCGCTGACCGGGCCCTCGCCGCTTTCACAATCCCCTTCGAACGTCGTCGCTAGAACCGACCGACGTAGACCATCGGGTCCGGATTACCGTCGGGGTCTCGGGTTGCCGTTCCCTTGGCGTACCGGATCAGCGTCCGCTTGACCTGCTCCGGCGAGAGGGTGCGCCGCGATGAAGCGATCAGGAGCGCCGCCGCGCCTGCGACGTGCGGGCTCGCCATCGACGTCCCGCTGAGACGCACGTACTGCCCGTCGATGTACGTGGCCAGGATCCGTCGGCCCGGCGCCGCGAGGTCGACGTCCGCGCCGAAATTGGAGAACGAGGCGAGTGCGTCCGTCGAGTCGGTCGCGCTGACTGTGATCACCTCGTCGTAGGCGGCCGGGATGTCGAGCGAAGCGTCGCGCGCGTTGTTCCCCGCCGCTACGACGACCGTGACGCCGGCGGCGACGGTGCGGCAGATCGCCATGTGAAGGATGTGCGTCGTCGTTGCGCAGCTTCCGTCGTCACGTCCGCCCCCGCCGAGGCTCAGGTTCACGACGTCCATTTTGTGCGCGGGGTCGAGCGACCAGTCCAGTGCGGCTGCCACGTCCGACCAGAACGTCAGCCCGCCGCACTGGAAGACCCGCAGCGACCAGAGGCGGGCACCCGGCGCGACGCCGACGATCCCACGACTGTTGTCCCGGGCCGCCGCGATCCCCGCGACGTGGGTGCCGTGGCCGTAGCAGTCTGAGAAATCAGCGCCCGGGCCATTCACGAAACGCGCACCGCCCGCCACGTTGAGCTGTGGGTGGCCGAGGTCGATGCCCGTGTCGATGATGCCGATATCGGCATCGACGTCGCCGCCCTGACCGTCGACGGCCGCGCTGGGACTCACGTCGACACCGACACGCTGCATGTTCCAGGTAATGAGCTGCGGCACCGGCTCCGGCTCGACGAACCCTGCAACTGGCCCCCTTCGGTCGGCGCAATCAGCGACGCGCTCTCGTCGGGGCTCACCAGCCGCACCTGGGGGTCGCGCGCGAGCTCGGCCCGCTGCCCCTCGGTGAGCGGGCCGGCGAAGCCGACGAGCGCTCGTGTGTAGGTGTAGATCGGCCGGACCCCGTGCGCGCGCGCCACCGCGTCCGGATTGGCGCCGTCCTGCAGGATGACAAAGTACTTGCCGCCTTGCGCGGTCGGCGCGGCGGCGAGCGACGGACTAGTCGGCGGCATAGGGGCGCCCGTGTCGCCCGAGCACGCAGCGACGGTGACAGCGACAGCGAGAACGGGAATCGTGCGCGACCGCATGGGACCTCCGGAACGGAATCAGGAGAGGGTAAGCGAGCGCCCGAACTTTTATGTTGGCCCGCCGACCGTCAATAATTGGTCCCAGCCGGGGTCGGCGGTCAGCCGATCGTGAGCGTCCCTGTTCCGGCGTTGTACGTCGTCGGGTACGATTGGAGGTCCCGCGTGCGCTGCCCGCCGGTCCAATTCCCGTCCGCGGCGAAGAGCGCATTGTGGTTCGGGCAGCGGAAGCCGGTGCTCACGATGTTGATCGGCTTGTACCCCGCGTGGGGGCAGATCATCGACAGCGCCGCGAACGTGTTCGGCCCAAGTCGACTGACGGCGATCGGATTCGATGCATCGCTGTTCACCCGCGCGATCCCGCCGACCTGTTGCAGCGCCGGAAAGTCGGCGATGCGGATCGTGAAACCCTCGTCGAGCACGGGCGGCGCCGTAGGACCGGCACCACCGATCTCGCCGTCGCCGCACGCGGCGGCGATCACCGAGGTCAACACCGCCGTGATCGCTGCCAGCGTGGATTGCGCGATGAACTGCCGGCGGCTTGGGCCCACCACGCGGTACTCAGTCCCGGGCTCGGTCTCGCCGGCAGCCCGCCGCAGCGGACATCCGTTGTCACACATCAGAGCTTCACCACCGCGGCACGCCAGCCCGCCTCGTCCTTGTCCTCGAGGTGAACCTTCGAGACGTCCACCACGATCTCACCCTTCTTCCGGCGCACCGAGTAGCGGTCCATGCCGCGCGTCGCCCGTCCAGAGATGAACGTGCCGTCCGGCTGGTATTTGGACTTGTGCTTCGGGCACTGGAACCGGCCGTCCTTCTCCTTCCACTTGAGCGCGGTCCTTTGGTGCGGGCAGGAGAGTCGGAACGCGTAGACAGCGCCCGCCCAGCGCACGAGGATGACCTCGCGCTCCTTGTCGATCGTAACGCCGTCGGCCTCCGGCAGCGGGTACGACACCTCGGTCCCACTTACGTGCGATACAGACGCAAGCCGGACCACGATGGCATGGCCGGAGGCGGGGAGGCTCAGCAGAGCCGCGATCGCTGCGAGCGACGCCGCCACGTCGCGAAGAAACTCACGCCGCGAGTCGTGCAGCGCGCAGCCAGCGCAGGCGTCTTCCTGAACGGCTTCGCGTTCGGTGTTCTCGGACTGGAAAGACTTCATGACATACCTCTTATGACGTCGGCGGCCTACTGGCCCACGTTGACGAGTAGTGTGCCCGCGAGTACTGCGGCGAACCAGAGCGCGAAGCTGCGCAGTGCCGCGCTCCGCATGCGCTCCCACTCCCGGTCCGCCTTCTCCGTCCCGGCGCGCAGCGCCGACTCGGTGCGCACGATGATGCCGCCGTTGGCGAGTAGCAGGACGACGATCGTCATCTTCGCCCAGAAAATCGACGACACGACTAGCGTCTCGAGATCCGCGGCGAGCATGAGGACCCCGCTCGCGAGTGTTACCCCTAGGCCGGCGAGCACCAGACGGTGAATGCCGTGGATGTACGCCAGCTGCCGGCGCCGGCGCGGCTCCCTACCGCGGGCGGCGCGGATCGTCGCGGCATCAGCGGCGATCGCGAACCCACCGCCGAGCAGGAAGCCACCGAGGTGCGCGAAGGTCACCACGGCCTGGAGCGAGGGCATGTCGCCGTACACCGCGGCCCAGGGCTCCGCGAGGCGGACGAGGGACGCGAGGAACGTCAGAAGGTCAGTCCCTTCTGAATGGAGGCAGCATCATGAAGTAGCTCACCGTCGCCACCGCCATCGAGGAAATCGCGATGTTCCGGTGCAGCCGCCGGTTGTCGGCGGATCGCTCCGCCTTCTCGGCGAGGATACCCGTGGCGGCGAATCCCGCGTCGGCGGCGAGCATGAGGAGCCCGTGCGCCGTCCGCGACTTACGCCCCTCCGGGTCCTTGCGCGCATCCCACAGGTTCCAGACGCCGGTCACCGTGTTGACCGTGAAGAGCGCCGTGATACCCGTGGCGGCGACGCCATGTCCGTTCTTTGCCCAGGACGGGGCGTCAGTGCTCTTGTCGTACAGCTGTTGCCCCGCGACGTACTGGAAGGCGAAGAGCGGGAGCGTCGCGTAGCTCGCCCATTTGTGGATCGTCAGCCGCCGCTCGTACCAATCGCTGTACTCGACCGGCTCCGCGCGACGCATGACACGCGGCGTGTCGGCTGCCAGCCTGACGGCGGCGCGGGGCCCGACGGCAACAGGGGCGACCGAGTCGGGCCGGAGTGACTTGGTCGGGATCGAGTCGGCTGGGGCGCCAAGCGCTGCCGAAGACAGGAGGAAGACGAGAGGAGCGATGTCCATTGCTTGTGAGACGCGGAAGAGGGGTATGATAGCGTCGGCCCTTGTCGGCCATAGCTCCGGTTACTCTGATCTTCCGACGACCTAGCATAGCCCTAAGTCACCACTGTTAGACGACTTGGCGGATCGCGGGACCGGAAGGCCCAAGGTTCGGCGGGATGGTGCGGCCGAGCGGAGGGGCCAGGCGTAGGGCCGCCGACGAGGAATTCTTGCGCGTCCTCTCGGGGTGATGCATCCTCGGCGGCCATTTGTTTATCCGTCCGCGGTGACGAGCTCTACGGGCACGACCAGGCCAACCTGCACGATCTCGCCGTCAGCCTTCTCCCCGCGTCGGCCACCAAGGGGATGACGCCACTCCAGCTCCCGGAGGCGGGCGAGCTCGATCGTCTCGCCGCTCAGGGCATGCTGAGCAAGACGCTCTTCGTAAACGTCGGCTATGGATCGTCCGCTGTGCGCACCGGCCCGCCGAGCTTCGGCTGGGACGGGAAGCGCAACATGTCGAAGTCCGAGTTCATGGCGCTCCAGCCGACGTGGCTCGGGCTCCTCATGAACGAGAGCGCCACCGAGGAGGGCGGTGACTGCTACGGCGACTCCCGCGGTCCGAAGTTCCTGGATGGTAATCCAAACAAGATCTACGCGACCGTAACCACCGGTGACTTCCCATGTCGCGCGACGACGTGGGATTGGCGACTCGACACGCCGGAAGCGAGGGCGTTCCTCGCTCGGTTCGTCACACTCCCCTAAGCACCCGCGTCGCAACCGGCGCTCGCGCTTCGAACGCGAATACAGAATACAAATGAAGTGATGTGGGGGTGCGGCGATCGCCGCACCCCGCTTCGTACTTCGACGCGGCGCACTACCGCGCGCCTGCGTCGCGAGTATTGACGCAGCGGATCGAGAGGGTAGCGTTGGAGCATCCTCTGCCGGCCGACGTCGTCCGGCCTCCCCCGAGTCAGCCAGTTCCCGCCTCATCCAGATGACGGAGCATCCCGTGCGCATCCCCCGCCGCACGCTGTCCTGCTGCTCGCCGCTGTCGCTCGTCCCGCTGCTCGCCTTGGCTCTTCCGCCATTCCTGCTCGCCCAAGGCGTCACCACCGGCGCGCTCGCCGGCCTCGTCACCGATTCCGCGGGCATCCCGGTTGCCAACGCGAACGTCGTCGCCGTCCACGTACCGACGGGCACCCAATACCGCGCCGTCGCGCGGGGCAGCGGCGCGTACTCGCTCCCCAACTTGCGCGTCGGAGGGCCGTACCGGATCACCGCGTCCTTCCTCGGCTTCCAGCCAGGGGCGCGCGAGGACATCGTCGTCAACCTCGGCGAGACGCAGCGCGTCGACTTCCGGCTCGCCCGTGCCGCCACACAGCTCGGTCCCGTCCAGGTGACGGCTCGGCCCGATGAGCTCGAAGGCACGCGCACCGGCGCCGCGACGTTCGTCGACCCGCTGCAGGTCGCCGCACTGCCGTCGGTCAAGCGCAGCACGCGCGACCTCATTCGCATCGATCCGCGAAACGACGGCAACTTCTCATTCGCCGGCCGCAACTGGCTCTTCAACAACATCTCGCTCGACGGCTCGTACTTCAACAACTCGTTCGGGCTCGACGACCCCGCTCCCGGCGGGCAAACGAACGCCGAGCCGGTGCCGTTCGACGCGGTCGAGCAGGTGCAGGTGTCGATCGCGCCGTTCGACGTCCGCCAGGGCGGCTTCACGGGAGCGAACGTCAACACCGTCACGAAGAGCGGCACGAACCAGTTCCGCGGCTCCGCCTACACGTACCTCCGCAACGACGCCTTCATCGGCAACGAGGTGAGCGGCCAGAGGGTCGTCGCGAACCCGAGTCTCCGCTACAACCAGTCGGGCGTATCGCTCGGCGGGCCGATCATCCGCGACAAGCTCTTCTTCTTCATCAACGGGGAGATCGAGCGCACCGACGATCCGGGCTCGAACTTCGTCGCCAACCGCGGCACCGGTGCGCCAGGGTTCGGCGTCTCGCGCGTCGACGCCGCGACGATGGACGCGATCCGCGCGCGGCTCGCCACCTACGGGTACGAGACCGGGCCGTACGAGGGCTACGTCAACGAGACGAACAACGACAAGCTGCTCGCGAAGATCGACTGGAACGTGAACACCGCGAACACGCTCACGCTCCGCTACAACTACCTCGACGCGTCGCGCGACCTCCCGCCGCACCCGTTCGTGCTCAGCTTCGCGAACACCGGCCGCGGGCCCAACGCGGCCAGCTTGCCGTTCCGCAACGCGGGCTACCGGATCAACAACCAGCTCAATTCGATCGCCGCGGAGCTCAACAGCCGCAGCACTCGCCTCGCGAACCGCCTCTTCCTCAGCTACAACCGCTTCCGCGACTTCCGCGAGCCGTTCAGCACGCCCTTCCCGACGATCGAGATCGGCGAGGGCGGCGTCACGTACACGACGGCGGGCCACGAGCCGTTTTCGATCCACAACATCCTCGACCAGGACGTCTGGCAGCTCACCAACAACGTGAGCCTGTTCCGGGGCAATCACACCTTCACCGTCGGCGCGAACCTCGAGCGGTTCTCATTCTTCAACTCGTTCAACATCTTCCGCCACGGCGTCTTCTTCCTGCCAGCCTCCATCCCGCCCGGTAGCACGTTCTCGTCGCTCCAGGAATTCTTCGACGCGACCGACCCCGCCAACCCGAATCGCAAGGACTTCAACGCGATGGTCGGCAGCGGCCCGTTCAAGGGGGAGCTGATCGACGTCGGCCAGTTCTCGCTCTACCTCCAGGACGAGTTCTTCGCGACGCCACGGCTCACGCTCACCTTCGGAATGCGCGTCGACTTCCCGACGTACTTCACCAACCCCGTCGACAACCCGTTTTCGCGCGGCCTCCAGGCGCGCGACGAG
>JBHELH010000274.1:0-8948 GCA_046263215.1 Gemmatimonadaceae bacterium
GCTGATAGCTGATAGCTGATAGCTGCTCTTAGCCGATAGCCGATAGCCGATAGCTTCAGGGCCGCGCGCGTAGCGCGCACCCGGCCCCTGATACGTTTCCCGGCGACCCTCGTCGAATAGTGTCGGCCCGGGCGCGCCCCCGGTGTCGGACCCCGCTCGATCTCGAGGAGGCGAGCTCACGTGCGCGTTATACCTGTCCTGGTGGCCGTAGCGCTCCTCAGCGCCGCGTGCTCGGCTTCACACTCCACGGCCGAGCATACTCGCGCGGGGCGGCGCGGCGCTCGCGAGATGGTCCGGGACAAGGAGACGGACCTCGAGCGGCGAGTCGCGGAGCTCGAGCTCCGTCTGCTCGAGAAGGAGGCGCAGGCCGAGGAGCTTCAGTCCCGTCTGGACGACACGCGCAACGAGGTCGTGCGGACGATGGCGAAGCTCCAGACGGTCGCTAGCCGCGCCGAGGCCGCGTCGGGGATGGCGGAGGCCGAGATCGCCCTCCAGTCGCTCAAGGCGAATGGGGGGGCGCACTCGCCCGAGGTCACCCAGGTGACGCGGCTCGTTCGTCAGAGCTCGGCCGAGTTCAACAAGCAGAACTACGGTGGTGCGCTATACCTCGCGGGACAGGCGAAAGCGCTCGCCGGAGGATCGAAGGGCGGTCCCGGCGGCGGAAGTACCGGCTCCTCGCGCGCCGGTGAGACCCCATTCGCCGTGCCGATTCGGCTCAGATCGACGGGACGCGGTAACGTGCGCGAGGGACCGGGCACCAACTTCGACGTCGCGTTCTCGCTCGACGGAGGGAGCCCGCTTACCGGGTACTCTTACGTCGACGAATGGGTCCGGGTGAGCGACGAGCACGGGCGAAGCGGCTGGATCTTCCGGGCGCTCGTCACGCGGCGGTAGTCAACTCTTCTTCTTCGCAGGCTTCTCGCGCGAGGTCTCCTTTCGCGACCGCCGCGTCTGCGCCTGCACGACGCGGTTCCGGCCCTCCCGCTTCGCCTGGTAGAGCGCCTCGTCCGCGGCGGCGATCACCGCGTCAGGCGTGTCGCCGTTCGCGGGCAACGACGCGACGCCGAGGCTCAGCGTGATCTTCTGTCCGGGGAACTCCGCCGCAGCGACGCGCTCGCAGATCCGCTCGGCGAGGATCGCGGCACCGGTCGCCGGCGTCTCCGGCAGCATGACGCAGAACTCCTCGCCGCCGTAGCGCGCGACGCAATCGACCTCGCGTGTCGTTGTCTGGAGGATCCGAGCGACCTTCTTGAGCACCTCGTCGCCCGCCGGGTGCCCGAAGGTGTCGTTGTACTGCTTGAAGTGGTCGACGTCGGCCATCAGCACGGAGAATTCCTTCTTCGTGCGACGGTAGCGTAACGCTTCCTCGTTGAGCCGCTGCACGAGGAACCGCCGATTGGCGAGCGCGGTGAGCCCGTCCGTCAGCGAGAGCCGCTCCAGCTCCTCGTTCTGCCGGCGCAGCCGCTCGTTGGTGGCGTCGAGCTCCTGCCGACCCTGACGGAGACGGGAGACCATGTCGTTGAACACCGCCGTCAGGTACCCGACCTCGCCGCCCCCAGCCACCGGCAGGTCGACGGCGAGGTCACCCGCGGCCACCTCGCGTGCTCCCTTGGTCAGCAGGTCGAGCGGCCGCACGATGATGAGACCGAACCGGTACGCGCCCGCGGCGGTGACGAGCAGGAGCGACACGATGACCAGGACGGCGAGGTTGCGGAAGCTACGAACCTCGCGGAACGCGGCGTCGGAGGGCATCTCCGCCAGCACGGCCCACGGCACCTGAGGCACGCGCTTGAGACTTCCGACGACCTTGCTCCCGGCGACGTTGACGTACGAGAGCGCGTCGCCGTCGCGCTGCATCAGACGCTGCAGGGTCGGACGCCTCAGCGTCGTCTTCATGAGCCGCGGGGAGACCTCGCGCGACGTGGCGACCACGGCCCCCTCGGAGCTCACCAGGTAGACCGCGCTGCTGCTGTCCGGCGCGAACGAGCGAAGCACGCGTTGCACCTGCTTGAGATTGAGCTCGGCCGCGAACGCGCCGATCAGCCGCCCGTCCAGCCGTTGGACGGGGACGGCGACGATCAGCTTCCCCTTGCCCGCCTTGTCGTCCCAGTACGCGTCGCCGACGAGCTGACCCTCCATGCGCAGTGTCCGCACCCAGTCGGCGGGAAGGTGCGGGGGGGCGGTCGTCGGCGCGCTGCTGGCCACCACTCGGCCCTCGAGGTCGAGTACCAGTAGCTGATCGAAGTCCGTGAAGCGCTCGTGGAGGGAGCCGAGGTACTCGTAGAGACGGCCGCGGGTTGCCGAGCCGACGGCCCCCGGCGTGAGCCGGTCGAGGTTGCCGGACACCTCGTACGAGCTGGCGAAGACGCGCAAGTCGTAGAAGCGCTCCTTCAGCCAGACGGACATCTCGCGCGACGTCTGCCCACTCTGCGCGAGGAGCTCCTGCGCGATCTTGGCCTCGAGCGCGGTCTGGTTCTGCGCGTACGAGACCCACAGCGTGATGCCGGATGGGAGCAGCGTCGCCACCACGGCAAACGCGAGGATCTTGCTGCGGATGCTCTCGAGTCGTGGTATCGGGACGTACTTCGCGACGGTGGCCACCGGGTCGTTCCCTCGCAGGGGGTGAGAGGAAGGTCCCGGGTTGGTGCCACGGCCGTGATCTTCCTGTCTCTCGACTGCCGACCGGCGGCGGAGGCAAAAAAACGGCGAGCAGTTTCAGTGCGGCGTTGTGACGCGGCCGAGCGAGCTCGCGCCCTCGCCCGCTCTCTCGCCCATCCGATCCGTGAGGAGGCGCGCGGTGAGCCGGTGTGCCGCTTCCAGGCGGTCGACGGCGCTGGTAGCCTGGCCGACGACCTGCTCGAGCCGCTGAAGCCGCGCTTCGACGTGCGCAAGCGCGACCGGGGTCTGCTCTTCACGCCCGCGGTAGCGACCGAGGAGCCACGCGCCGTAGAGCACCGTCCCGGCAAAGGCGAAGCTGCCACCGATGATGACGAGCGGTAGTAGGTGACGGAGATCGGGGAAATCCATGAGAGCCTCTCCGTGGGGAGGACTAGCCGGACGAGGCCGCGGTCCGTCGGTTTCGTCACGGCCGGTGCGGGTCCGGCGGGGCTGGCTTGTCACTCGCGCACGCCGCAGCTTGATGAACGTCGCTTCGCGCTTCGCGACTGCTTCGGAACCCTTCTCGACTCGGAGCCCATGCCTCGCCGCCGACGCGCCCGTGATCTGGAACGCACGTACTCCCGCTCGCAGTTCGTCGCCAAGCTTCGGCGGCTCGCCGACGCGCTGGAGTCGGAGCGGCCCTTCACGATCCAGGTCGCCGGCGAGCGGCTCCACATCCCGGCGGGCGTGGCGTTCAACATCGAGCACGAGCGCTCGGGGGGCGAGGACGAGCTCGAGTTCCAGCTGCGGTGGCGGGCGACCGTGTGAGCGTCTGGCGGCCGACATCGCGTCGCCCGTCGCCGCCGCCGGCCGTCCGAGTGACATGAGCTGACGCCTCACGATCTCGTCATCGGGCCCTAACGCAGGCTTCATCGGGCGCTCATCGTAGGGCGCTAGTCTCTGGACCGAAACCCCGAGTCGAGAGACGACGATGGCCCTCCACACGACCGACCCACGCACACGACACGTCGGCGCCGGCACGTTCAGCCCCGAGCCGAACGTCAGGCCGATGATCGACGTGCTCCTCGCGCTACTCATCATCTTCATGGCGGCGATACCCGAGCAGCGGAAGACGCTCGCGGGTCAGTTGCCGCCGGACGATCCCGCGCCGGGTGCGCAGTCAGTCGCGACCGTGCTCGAGGTCGGCGCCGGCGCGCGGTACGCGAAATCGGCGACCGGTTGCCGCGGCGGAGCTGTCGCGTGAGCTTCGCGCGATCTACGCCGGGCGTCCCGACAAGACGCTGATCGTCCGCGGCGCGCCCGCGGCTCGCTATCAGGAGATCCTCACCGCCGTCGACGTCGCGCGCGGCGCCGGTGCGGCCGTGATCGGGATGGATACGCGGCGGGAGTGAACCGGCCGTGGGCCGGGAGGCTCGCCCCCCGGGACGCACGGCGGGCACGAGAGTTCGCCCGATATGAGCGCGCACGTGGCGAAGAGTCTCTGAGAAGACGTTAATCATTTCGCCCGGTTACGGTTGCGCGCCCGAGCCGTCTCTGTGATTGCCGTCACAGGGCCCACCGCTCGCCGTAGCCTTCCCCTCAACGTCACAACGCGGGCTCGAGCTCCGCGCGCCGAGCCACCTCATGGTCGTCGGCGGGCGCGTGCTCTCCGCAGCGCGCCCGCTTGACGTTGATCGATCGCCGCTCGAGACGGAGCCGATGTGACCGAGTCGGAGACCCCAGGGTACCTCCGCATCCCCTCCCGCCCGAAGAACGGAGATCGCATGCAAAAGCGCGCAGCCAGCCCCGAAAGTCGACCGTCACAAGTCAAAGACGCGAGGGGCTACGCCGCCCGTGTCGCGCCGCGCGCCCGGTCCGCCGGGCGAAAGACCATCCAGGGCCTCGTTTGCGTGGCCGCGGCGCTCATCTACGTGGCGTGCAGTGCCGACCAGCGACTCAGCTCGCCCCTCAGGCCCGGCGCCGGCCCCAACATGGAGGCGAGCGCGGACCAAGACTCGAACCCGGACACGGACCTGGCGAAGTATGCGCCCGACCCGAACCCCGAGGCGCTCTACCCCCCGACCGAAGGGAGCGACACCACCTCAGGCGATGCCCCGTCGAATGACAGCGGTGGCCCGCTCTCGGCCAGCGCGTCCGGCCCGCTCCTCAGCGCGGCCACCGGCTCGAGTCTTGTCTTCGACCCAGACCTCGGCACGAACCTCGGCTTCAGCGACGACAACTGCGCCGTCCGGCCGCTGGGCTTCACGTTCGTATTCTTTGGGCGGTCGTTCACGAACGCGGGGATCAGCGCGAACGGGCAACTCGTCATGAACGTTTGCAGCACGCGTTTCAGCGGGACGCTCGGGTTCGACGCGAGGCTGCGGCCGATCAATGAAGTGGAGATTGCCCCGGCGTTCGGCGACTGGGTCGCGCAGTCGCTGCGCGGCGGCGACCCGGCGAGCGACGTCTACTTCAAGACGGTGGGCACGGCGCCCAACCGCCGCTTCGTCGTCACCTGGAACCGCGTCTCGGCGTGGCCGAACTACACGCTGCCCCTGCTCAGCACCTTCCAGGTGCAGCTCTTCGAGGGATCGAACAAGATCCTCTTCGGTTACGGGGACCTCAGCCTCGCACCGGCCAACGTGGTCACGGGTCTGAGCGCTGGCACCGGTACCGTCATCCGCTCGGCGCTCGGGCTCGAGTTCTTCGGGCTGGAACGCAAGAACCTCTGCTACGTCCCGTCCGGGAACAGCTACATCGCCGCACCGGTGAGCGAGTGCTCGGCGAACCGCCCGCCGACGGCCAACGCCGGCGGCAACAATGAGGCGAAGGACGCGTACTCGGGCGCCGAGGGCGCGGAAGTCACGTTCATCGGCTCGGGCAGTGATCCGGACGGCGACGACCTGAGCTACGCCTGGGACTTCAACGACGACGGCCGTGTGGACGCCACCACGGCCACGGCCCGCTTCACGTACGCCGACAACGGCAGCTACGTCGGCCGACTCACCGTCACCAACGCACGGGGCCTCAGCAGCTCGGCTACCGTACCGGTGACGATCTCCAACGTCGCGCCGACGGTGAGCGCCGGCGACGACGTCACCATCCCTGGCGGCACGCTGGTCGTCGTCGACGCGACGTTCACCGACCCCGGGGCGAACGACAACGACTGGACGTTCACGATCGACTGGGGTGACGGCTCGGACGCCGCGACGGGTACCGTCTCGAAGGCGACCGCGCACGTTCAGGGCTCACACGTCTACGCGACGTCGGGCGTCTACAGGGTGACGGTGACGGTCGCCGACAAGGACCGCGACGCCGGCACGGCGTCCTTCCGCGCGACGGTGCTGAACCGCCCGCCGACGGCGCTCGCCGGCGGCAACAACGCCACCGCCGACGAGTACCTCGGCCTCGAGGGCGTGGACGTGATGTTCAACGGCTCGGGGAACGACCCGGACGGTGACCCGCTCACGTTCACGTGGAGCTTCGGCGACGGCGCCGACGCGCGGGGCCGCAGCGTGACGCACAGCTACGGCGACAACGGCACGCACACGGCGATCCTCACCGTGACCGACAGCCACGGCGCGTCGGCGAGCGCGCAAGTGCGGGTGACCATCGCCAACGTCGCACCGACCGCGACGTTCGGCCAGTCGGCGACCTCGATGGCGGAGGGGGACGAGCTCTCGCTCTCGCTCACCGAACCGCGGGACGTCGCCGCCGACCTCCCCGGCCTGACCTACGCCTTCGACTGCGGCGCGGGCTACGGAGCGTACGGGGCCTCGCCGCGCGCCACGTGCAGACCCGGTGACAATGGAACACTGGCCGTCCGGGCGAAGATCCGCGACAAGGACGGCGACGAGTCGGAGTACAGCGGCAGTGTCGAGGTGACCAACGTCGCACCGACGGGCACGTTCGGGGTCACGACGCCGGTCGACGAGGGCACGAGCTACACGATCTCGATCGGTGACGCCTTCGACCCATCGAGCGCCGACCGCGACGCGGGCTTCACCTACGCCTTCGACTGCGGCGACGGGACGGGTTACGGTGACTACGGGAAGGAAGCGGCCGCCAGCTGCCCGACGACGGATGACGCCGTGCGCAGCGTGCGCGGGAAGATCCGCGACAAGGACGGCGGCGAGACCGAGTACGCCGGCACCGCCACGGTGAACAACGTCGCGCCGGGCCTCGGCGGGATCAGCATCCCGACCGACCCGCTGGCCGTCGGGTCGACGGTGCACGTTTCGGCGCCGTTCACGGACCCGGGTAGCGCGGACACACACACGGGCTGGGTGCAGTGGGACCTCGGCCAGGCCTTCGCTGGCGCCGACCCGATCGCCCCGGGGGCGCGCACCGTCTCGGCGACCAGCGGCAGCCTCGCGGCGGGCGTGTACACCATCTCGCTTCGCGCGCGCGACGACGACGGCGGCGAGGACACGAAGACGGCGTCGGGCTACGTCGTCGTCTACGATCCCGCCGGCGGATTCGTGACTGGCGGCGGCTGGATCTGGTCGCCGCGGGGCGCGTGCCACCTCGCGCCGTCCTGCGCCGCGAGGGAGGGGAAAGCGAACTTCGGCTTCGTGTCGAAGTACCTCCCTGGCGCCAGCGTCCCGAGCGGGAACACGGAGTTCAAGTTCGAGGCCGGCAGCTTCCGCTTCAGCAGCAAGAGCTATCAGTGGCTCGTCGTCGCCGGCGCCCGGGCGCAGTACAAGGGCGAGGGGACGGTCAACGGCGAGGGTCGCTACCGCTTCCTCCTGACGGCGATCGACGGCCAGGTCGCGGGCGGCGGTGGCACGGACCGGTTCCGGATCAAGGTCTGGGAGGTCGACGCCGACGGTGGTGACGGCCGCATCGTCTACGACAACCAGATGGACGCCGCGGACGACTCCGACGCGAGTACCGCGCTGGGCGGCGGCAGCATCGTCATCCACACGAAGAAGGAGTAGCGGGCGAAGCCCGGCGAACCCGCGGGCGTCAAGCACGAACAAAACGCGGGCTGCGAGCTGCGAACCGAGTCCCGAGGGTTCGCAGCTCGCAGCCCGCGTTTTGGTTCAGATCCACAAGAACGCCGCCTGATCCTCCCCCCGCACGGCGCGGACGACGCGCTCGTACACCGCGCGGCCGCCGTTGCCGTTGGTGAAGACGACGACCGCGCTCCCGGCGGCGGGGTCGCCGAGGACGAACGCCTTCACGCCGCCGCTGTCTCCCCAGTGCCAAAAGGCGTCGGGCCGGCCCGCGCCGGTCGATTGCAGGCCGACGCCGAGTCCCCAGCGGATCGCCTCGTTGAGCGTGATCTGCGGCGCGAGCATACGCTCGAGCACCGCGCGGCCGCCGCCGGGCGTCCCGGCGTGCCCGAAGAGGTGGCGGAGGAAGAGCGCGTAATCATTCGCCGTCGTCAGGAGACTCCCCGCGACGTTGGGCAGCAGGAAGTTGGGGAGAACGAGCGCGTCCTTGTTAACCGACAGCACGCCCCGCTCGACGTCCTCGTGGGTCCAGTCGTCGATCGGCTTCGCGGCGGCGACCGTGGACGCGCGGAGCCCGCGGCTGACGCGCGTATTGAAGCTCTCGATCGGCGCGCCGCGGTTCGTGTGCGGCTCGGCGCGGTTCACTTCGAGGTCGGGGCGCGACACGTAGGCGCTACGACGCATGCCGAGCGGCTCGAAGATGCGCTCGCGGGTGAGACGAAGGATACCGCGCCCGGTGACCCGCTCGACGACGCGCTGGAGAAAGTAGTAGCCCTCGCCGGAGTAGCCGAAGCGCGATCCGGGGGCGAAGTCGGACGTCAGCACGTGCTCGCGCGTATTGCGCCAGTTCCGCCAGCCGGTTGTGTGGCTGAGCACGTGGCGGGCAGTTATCGAGCGCGCGCCGGCGTCGGACGGGTTGGGGAGCGGCAGGTATTCGCCCAAGGGCCGGTCGATGTCGATCGCACCCTCGGCGGCCAGTCGAAGCACGAGGTACGCGAAGACCGGCTTGCTGAGCGACGCCGCCTCGAATACGGTGTCGCCCTTGACGGCGTCGCCCCCCTCGGCGCGCGTGACGCCGTACCCGCGTGCGATCACGTGGTCCCCCTCGATAATGGCGACGGAGACGCCGGGCACGTTCGCGAGGCGCATCCAGCGCAGGAGGTGATCGTCGATCCCGCCGAGTGTGCGCCCGGCGTCGAGCGCCGCTCCGGCGCCCGCTGCCATCCGGCCGCTTCCGGCCCGCGCGGCCGCGCACCCGGTGAGGAGCATCGCGCCGCTGGTGGCGAGCCAGGTGCGGCGGGTCATGGCCCGCCGTGCGTCAGTGTCATGCTCGGGCATGGACGGTCCTCCGGAGTAGGGAGAAGGCATCGGACCTCGCGGGCTGCGGCCGAT
>JBHELH010000275.1:0-15976 GCA_046263215.1 Gemmatimonadaceae bacterium
GATCAACTCCGCCTTCGACTCACCCGGACCGTAGTCCTCCGATTCCGACAGTGCCGCGGCCACTAAGCCTATCCCCAGCCCGATCGAGCCTCCCCAGGCGATCCCCTTGAGGGCGCCGCGCGACCGGCTCCTACCGCGACTTACCTCCACCGACGTCAGCGCCGTGATGGGCACCCGCGCGGACGCGGCGGCGGAGCTCGCGACGACGAGCGTGTCGGTGGTTCGCGAGAGGACTGTGCCAGTGTAGCGACCGGCGACGATGCCCGGCGCCTGGATACGGACGCGCGCACCGGGGGCGAGCTCGGAGAACTGCTGCGCACGCGCAGCGTCCAACGGCAGGAACGGGAGGAGTACCAACAGACCAGCAACAACGATGCGGAGGCGACGCATGAGCGAGTCCTTTAATCCTCAGATGGGGTTGGTCGGGCGCTGCCAATGATAACGCGGTATCAGCCCCGCCGCCGCGCGCGCACGACCCCGGGAAGCGAGAGGAGCGCCCACGCGCCCTCCAATAGAATGAAGCCGACCCGCCGGTCGATGACCGCGACCCACGTCAGAAGGCCGGCGCCGACGAAGTTTAGCAGATTGAAGAGCCGGTCCTCGCCCGCGAGCCACCCGCGCTGCAGCGCGACGTAGCCGGAGAGCACGAGAACGGCGCCGATGAGAGAAATCGCCTGGTAGAACATCGCTGGAGCGCTCGCTGGGTCGCTGCCGTGGGGCCGTGCTTAGATTCTTGTCGCGATGAGGTGGATGCGCTTGATCGCCGCCCTCACACTGCACTCGCTGGTCCACCCGCTGGACGGGGTCCGGCTGCTTCGCGTCGCCTGGCGATTCCGTAGCCGCCACTGGTATCGTCGTTTCCCGTTCCTGCCATTGCCGTCGCGTACCTACCTGCGGTGGCGGATGCACACCGCGTACGGCGACGACGACGCAGTGCCGCCGGTCGAGGACATCGTGCGCTACGCGCGATGGTCGACGCGCGGATGGTGAGCGCGCGCCCACCGGCGTCCGGCGGCTACCCGGCCGCGTCGCTCGCTGCGCTGCTCAAGGCGCAAGCCTACGGGCTGGGCTTCGACCTCGTCGGCATCGCGACGCTCGGGCCGGTGGAGACGGCGCCGGCGTTCGACGAGTGGGTCGCATGCGGTTACGCGGGCGAGATGAGCTACCTCGCGCGCGGTGCGGCGAAGCGACGCGACACGCGCCTGCCGGTGGCTGGCGCGCGCAGCGCTGTCGTCGTCGGTATGAGCTACGGCGGCAAGGAGCCCACGGGACCCGTCGCACGGTACGCGCGCGGCGACGATTACCACGACGTGATGGTCGCCAAACTACAGGAGCTTCACGGCTGGATCGCCGCGCGGCTTGGCCGCGAGGTGCGCGGGAAGGCCTACGTCGACACCCGACCGATCCTTGAGCGCGATCTCGCCCGTCGGGCAGGTCTTGGCTGGTTCGGTAAGAACACGAACCTCGTGAACCCGCGACTTGGCTCCTTCTTCTTCCTCGGCGCGTTGCTCGTCGAGCTGGAGCTCGAGCCGGACGAGCCGTTCGAGGCCGACCGCTGCGGCAGTTGCACGCGCTGCCTCGACGCCTGCCCGACCGACGCGTTTGTCGGGCCGCGAGAGCTCGACGCGACGCGCTGCATCTCGTACCTCACGATCGAGCTCAGGGGAGCTATCCCGGAGTCGCTACGCGAGCGGATGGGCGATCTGCTCTACGGCTGCGACGTCTGCCAGGACGTCTGCCCCTGGAACGTGCGGTTCGCGCGGGTGCTGCCCGATGAGTCGCCCTTCGCGGCGCGACAAGCGATCGCGGGCAAGGATGCGCGGACGCTGGCGCGCGAGCTCGTCGCGATGGACGGCGAGCAGTTCCGCGCGGCGTTCAAGGGATCGCCGGTAAAGCGCGCGAAGCTGCGGGGGCTGAGGCGCAACGCGGTCGTCGTGCTCGGGAACGTTGGCACGGCGGACGACATGCCGCTGCTGCGGACTGCGCTCCAAGACGCGGACGCGCTCGTCGGCGAGCACGCGGCATGGGCCCTGGCACGGCTCGAGGCGTCGGCCGAGGGCTGTGCGCAGCCTACTCCGGCCGGACCTGCTCGAAGTCCCGGTAGCTGTAGCTGAGCGTCGCGGCGGCTCTGCTTACCAGCGTCCGCTGTACGCCGCCGGGACGCGCCGAACCTCGGCCACCCGAAGGGAGCCGCAGCGTGCTCCCATCCATCGCCACGTCTGCATAGTCGACGCGGCTCTCGCCCACCTGGCGATTCCCCCGCACCCACTCGACGTCGAGCCGCCGCATCAGGTAAGTATCCGCATGGATCCAGATCGTCCCGCGGATGGCGGTCCCCTCACGTCGAGGCTGAACCCGACGAAAGCGCAGACCGAGCGTGCCGTCGGCCGTCTCGGCCGGCGTCTCGAGGCAGTGCTCGCGCAGAAACTCGTCGTCGAGAAGCTCCTTCTCGTTGGGAAGGCTCAGGAGAGCACAGGTCGATAGCCGATCCGCAGGAGCTGGAGCCGGTACGTGCCCGGGGGGACGCTCGCGAAGCGGAAGCGCCCAGTGGCACTCGTGATTCCCTGCTGCTGTGAGCCGGCCGGCAGAGTAGTCTGCTGGTCAACGACGCGCTGCAATCGGATCAGCGCGAACGGGATCAGCGAGCCGTCGTCCTCGCTGCGCGCGACGCCCTCGACTGCCCCCAAGGTTGCTTGGGCCGAGGCCTCGGGGCACATGCACCCCGCGAGAAGGCAGACGTTGGCAAGCGTGCGCCGGACGGTGGCTCGGAGGGACAAACGGGCGCGCACGTCGACTCGAGATGCAACAGGTGAGGGGTGCGTATCAGCGCCCACGAGCATCGGTGCGCAGCACGCGTCGCAGGAGAGCCGACATTGCGAGATGGATGGTCACCGAGATTCCAAGCGCGAGGGGCACGAGCCAGTAGCCGAGCACCTCGCGGCCTTTCTGATTGGGATCGCTGACGACGAGGCCGACGGAGCGGCGTCCTCCGCCCAGGTCGGTGATCCACAGTCCTGTGGCGTTCGGCTCTACGAGCTTCCAGACGCCGATCGCGAACGCGAGCGCCGCGACGGCGTAGGCTCCGATCACGACGAAGAAGAGCGGCAGGGTCGTCCAGCGACCCGTGGCGAGGTACGCGATGCCGCGAAGGACGCCGGGGCGATCCGTCTGCTGCGGCTCCGAATCGGGCAGGAATTGGCGCGCGTACTCCTCCGCGGGACCGAGCTCCGCGAGCACCTCCTTGACACTTCGGGACGGCGCGCGGCTCGTGCGCTCGAGGACGTGGCTCCGCGTCTCGAGCAGGATCTCCCGCCGGTCCGCCGGGGGCACATTGCGCAGCTCTGCTTCCAGCCGGACGAGGTACCGGTCGAGTGCCGGAGACTGTCCCGCTTCAGTCTTCCTCACGGCCGACCTCCTCGCCCAGGATCTGGCGCATTCCGGCCTCGAACTGTGACCACTCCGCGAGCATCTCCGCGAGCAGCGCCCTGCCCGCCTCGGTCAGTCCGTAGTACTTGCGCGGATGCGCCGCCTCCGGGTCCTCCACCCACCGGCCGTGGATCTTCCCCTCCTTCTGTAGCCGGTTGAGCAGCGGGTAGATCGATCCTTCGGACAGCTCGAGGCTCCCGGCGGCCTGGAGGCGATCCAGCAGCTCCAGACCATAGCTTTCGTGCCGGTCGAGGCTTGCCAGCACCGCCAATTCGGCGGCGCCCTTCCGCAGTTGCGCCTTCCACGCGTTCAGGTCCATAATCCATAGGATCGCACGATATCTTGCATAGCAAGGATACGACCGCGGCCGCTTCGCCGCAATAGCGCGCAGCGTTGCGCAGGCGCGGAGTGGCTCCGCGGGCCTACTCTCACCGGACGGGGTAGCAGAGTGTCGAGCTCAATACGGCACCTTTTCCACATGCACCTCCTCGCGTTCGCCCTCCTGGCCCTCCAGGCCGGCGCGGTGGCCGTCGTCGTCGCTCAAACACCGCCGCAATCACCTGCTGCCGTCGCGCGCCCGGATTCGACCGCGCGGGATTCCAGTCGCCGCCGCGCGCGCCGCCCGGTCCGTCGCCAGCCGGTGACGCCGGAGCTCGAGCGCACCGCGTTCGCCGACGCGCGAGCCCGCACGCTGCTCGAGCGCGCGCGTGCCGCGCGTCTCGCGCAGGATTCGGCGCTACGCGCTTACGACGCGAAGGCGTACCAGCGACTCTCGTTCGGCGTCGGCTTCCGCAGGATCGCGCGCGATCGACTGCTGTTGCGCACGGAACAGTCGGCGCGCGTTCGATGGGCCCGCGGGTCGGATGTCGTCGTCGAGCCGACCGGCCGGCGCAGCGCTTCCTCCATGGTGGCCACGGACGTCGACCTGACGCCGGCAGTGCCGATCCCGTACTTCCCGGGGCGCGAGTCGCTCTGGCTGCCGCTCAATGCCATGGGCCGCGTAGCGCGGTCGGAGGTGAACGAGAACGAGCTGCTCCACCCGCTGGCCACGGGCGCCGAGGCGTATTACCGCTACGCGACTGGCGACTCGCTGAGCTTCCGGCTGCCGGACGGGCGCATGATCGCACTCCGCGAGCTGCGAATCACGGCGCGTCGCCCCACCTTCCGCGCCTTCGTCGGCTCGTTCTGGTTCGACGTCGAGCGCGGACACCTCGTGCGGGCCGCGTACCGCTCGGCCGCCGAGATGGACATCTGGCAGTCGGCGACCGAGGAGCTGCGACGCGACCTCGAGGAGGCGAGGGCACACGTCCGCACCGACACCTCGGCCGCCGCGCGCGCAGCCGTGCGCGATGCCGAGCGCGCACTGAGAAAGGACGACGCGCCCTGGTGGGTGAAGGGGATGGTCGGCCCCGCACGCGCCAAGGTATCGGCGATCACGGTGGAGTACGGGCTCCACGAGGGACGCTTCTGGCTGCCCAGGCGCCATGTCGCCGAGGGAGAGGCGCAGGTCAGCTTCATGCGGATGCCGGTGAAGGTCGAGGAGCGCTTCCAGTACAACAGCGTCAATGGGAGCGACGCGCCGCCGGCGATTCCCGAGGCGATCCTCGCGGCCGACGACACGTCCTGGGCGGGCGGTGGCTCGATCAACATCGGCGCAACTACGGGCGGCCAGCCCCAGGCCGCCGGTGATACCTCCGCGGCGGCGCGCGCCGCCCGCGAGGACTCGCTGATTCGGCGCTACACGAACAGCGCCGACAGCTTGCGCGCGGCCGCCGAACGGGCGCGCGCGAAGGGCGACACGAGCCGCGCGCGGCAGCTCGCGGGCGCGGCCCAGTGGAACACGGCGCGCATTCGCCACATCATGCGCCGCCGTGAGGCGTGCTCCCGCGGCGACAGCGCATACTACGCCGGCCGCAGCTCCGATCCCGACGGCGCGTTTCGCATGGTGATCCGCATGCCGTGCGACACATCGCGCTTCGCGACGTCGCGTGACCTGCCGCCGTCGATCTACGAGCCGGGGGAGGAGCTGCTCGCCAGCGAGGAGGTCGACGAGCTCCTCGCTACGCTCGACTTCTCACTACAGTCGGGATGGGCGCCGCAGCCGCCAGTGCTGCGCACGGGGCTCGACCTCGTGCGTTACAACCGCATCGAGGGGTTGTCGGTGGGTGGCTCCGCGACGTCGCAGCTCGGTATGGGGTACACCGCGCGCGCGGTCGCGCGCATCGGCGCGGCCGACTGGGTGCCTAACGGCGAGCTTTCGCTCGCGCGATCGAACCTCCGCTCCGAGCTGCGCGTCGGCGTCTTCCACCGTCTCGGGGTCGCGAACGATGACTGGGGCGCCCCGCTCTCCTTCGGCGCGTCGGTCGCGAACCTGCTCTACGCACGCGACGAGGGATTCTACTACCGCACCTGGGGCGCTGAGCTCTCCGGTGCTCGCGACGCCCCCGGCCCGTTGGGCGGTGCGACGCTCTCGTGGCGGCTGTTCGCCGAGCGGCAGCGGAGCGCCGGGCACGAGCCCAACACGCAGGCGTCGCTCGGCAACGCTATCGGCGACACGCGCTTCGAGCGGAACATTGACGCCGTGCAGCTCACGGCTCTCGGCCTGGGCGGTGAGCTGGCGCGCACCTTCGGCGCCGACCCGGCGGCAATCCGTCTGGACAGCCGCGTCCGGGCGGAGGGCGCGTTCACCGATCGGAGCGACGCGATCGGCGCGACCGGCTACGCCAGGCTCGTCATCGACGGCACGCTGTCGCGCGGCTTCGGACGCTTCGCCGCCGCGATGACCGGAGCTGCCGGCGCCGCGGCGGGGGACCTGCCGCCGCAGCGCACGTTTTACATCGGTGGACTCCACACCGTCCGCGGGCAGTTCGCGCGTCGCGAGGGCGAGGGGCGCGTGGGTGACGCGTTCTGGCTCGGGCGCGCGGAGCTCGGGCTCGGCCGGATGGTGGGGTTTCGGCCGGCGATCTTCTACGACGTCGGCTGGGCGGGGCCGCGGGCGGAGTTCGCGCGGCCGGGGCATCCGCTCTCGGGCGCGGGGGCCGGCCTCTCGTTACTCGATGGACTCGTGCGATTCGACGTGGCGCGCGGGATCTGGCCGGAGAAGCGGTGGCGGGTGGATCTGTACTTGGAGGCCCGGTTCTGAGGACATGACGACGGCGCGCCTGCCGCTGACGATCGGCCTCGCCCCCGACTTCCCCGAGGTCGCTGGAGAGTAGGGGACGCTACGGGACCACCCGCGGCCGCCCAATTTGGTACTCCTTCGGCGGCTCCGCGCCCAGCAGGTGCCTGACAAAGTAGTCCCACCGGCGGCGCATCATGTAGTTATTGTCCTCGCCGTAGCCGTGACGCGCGTGCGGGAAGATGAGAAGGTCGAAGTCCTTCCCCGCTTTGACCAGCGCGTCCACGACGAGCGTGGTGTTGTACGGCGGGACGTTGTCGTCCATCGCGCCGTGCGCGAGGAGCAGCTTGCCCCGAAGGTTCTTGGCGTGCGTCTGATTTGCCTCGTCGGCGTAGTTGTCGCTGTTCCCGTTTCGGACGAGCAGGCCCTGGTAGCGCTCGCCCCAATCGTCCTCGTAGTTCCGGTTGTCGTGGTTGCCGGACTGCGCGACGCCGACGTCGAAGAAGTCAGGATGCCGGAACATCGCGCCCGCGGTAGCGAACCCGCCGCCCGAATGGCCCCAGATGCCGACCCGGTCGATGTCGATGAAGGGGTACCGCCGCGCGAGCTCCTTCATGCCGGCCACTTGGTCCGGGAGCGTGTTGTCCCCCATCCGGCCGTAGTAGGCGTCCGCGAAGGCCTTCGAGCGGCCCGGCGTGCCCATGCCGTCGATCTCGACGACGACGAATCCGAGCTCGGCGAGCGCCTGGTTGTCACCGCGCGCCGGCGAGAAGCTGCGCGTGCCGACGCTGCCTGACTGCGGCCCCGGGTAGATGTGGTTGATGATCGGGTACTTCCTGGTCGAGTCGAGCCTCGAAGGTGTGTACATCAAGCCGTAAGTGTCCGTCGTGCCGTCGCGCGCCTTCATCCTGACGGGCGTCGGCGGCTTCCATCCCGTGGCGACGAGGCGCGAGATGTCCGCGCGCTCGAGCGTCTGGACGACGCGACCACTGATGTCGCGCAGCACGGTGGCGGGCGGCGTATCGGGCGTCGAGTACGTGTCGACGAAGTGCTTACCGTCCGGCGAGATGGAGACAACGTGGTTCGCGTTCTCCGGCGTGAGCAACGTCTGGCCGCGACCATCGAACCCGATCCGGTAGAGATGCTGGAAGTACGGGTCGCGACGCGGCTCCTTGCCCGAGCCCATGAAGTAGATGGTGCGCGCCGCCTCGTCGACACGCAGAACGTCGTCGACGTTCCCGTCACCGCTTGTGATGCGGTTCTTGAGACGCCCGGTGGTGAGATCGTAGAGGTAAAGGTGGATCCAGTTGTCGCGCTGCGACCACCATATCAACTCGTTCGACGCGGGCAGCACGCGCCAGAGGTTCTCGGTGAGGGATGCGTCGCCGACCTGCGTCGGCATGCGCTCCTCGAACAGCGTGCGCACCTCACCGGTCTGCGCGTTGGCGACGCGGAACCAGGCACTCTTGTGATCGCGAGAGCTCGACACGAAGGCGAGGTGCGAGCCGTCGGGATACCACTGCACGTCGCAGACGGTGCCGCCGCTGCAGGCGATGTGGTCGGTGACCGTCGAGCGATGTGCGTCCGGCGGCATCCGGAGTCGCACGACGCGCGGCCGTCCGTCCGCGCCCTGGCTGATGATGACGCGGCTAATCCGGAAGATCACGCTGTCACCGGGCAGCGGGTATTTCCACACGTCGAGCCGCGGACTGCCGACGTTCGTCGAGACGAGGTACATGTCGCGCACGCCGCGGCCGTCGTGCTGGAAGGTCGCGATCTGTCGCGAGTCGGGGGACCACGTAACGACCGGGCGATCGCTGCGGATCCAGCCCGCGTTGTCCGTCGCGTAGCCGAAGTGCTTGGCGCCGTCGGTGGTGAGCTGCGTCTCGCTTCCGGACGCGAGGTCCTTCGCCCAGAGGTTGTGATCGCGGATGTACACGGCCCACCGTCCGTCCGGAGAGACGCTCGAGTTGTCCGGGGCGCGTTGCGCGGCCGGTGTCGCCTCTGGAGCCGTGCACGTGTAACGCTGCAGGTCGCAGCTCCAGCGACGATTCTGGACGCTGACGGTGATCGAGCGGCCGTCCTTCGCGAGCTCGAAGGTCTGGAACGGGAGCCTGTTGCCTTCGACTCTGCCCCCGGACGCGGCAGAGAGCGCCGCCGCGAGCCGCGCCTGGTCGAACACCGCTTCGCGCGTGCGCCGCACCGGGTCGACGACGAAGAATGCGGTGCCGCTAGCGACAGTAGTGCGGTACCAGAACCGCCCGTCCCCCAGCCACGTGGGCCGCACGCCGATGCCGGTGACCAGCGGCGCCGCGTTGGCGCCAAGGAACCGCTCGGCGCGCGCGTAATCCTCGGCGGTGAGCTGGCGCGGCTGCTGAGCGGCGAGCGGCGCGGCGAGCAGGACCAGGGCGACGCTGTAGAGGCGCATATGACTCGGGACAGAACGTGGTTGTAGTACGGCGCGCGTCGGCGAGCGCCGCCGACGAGAAGGTAGCGTCGGTGCGGAAATGACGGGAGGCGAGCCGGCAGATCCCTTGGCCCGTCTGGCGCGTAGATTCTGGCACTCTCGCCGCTACGCGCATGAGCCCCATCGAGGTGGTCGCCGTCGTCGCGACGCTTCTCTCCGTCTGGTTGAGCGTCCGCCGGAATATTCTCACCTGGCCGACGGGAATCGTCGGCGTCAGCGCGTACTTCGTGGTCTTCCTCCGCGCGCGCCTGTACGCCGACATGGCGCTGCAGGTGCTGTTCTTCGTGCAGTGTTGCTACGGCTGGTGGGCGTGGCACCGCGGCGAGCAACGCGCGGAGCTGCCGATCCGCCGCTTGTCGACCCGTGGCCGCATCGGCGTCCTCGCCACTGTCGCGCTCGCGGCATGGACTGCGGGCACGCTGCTCAGCCGACACACCAACGCGTCCGCGCCCTACTGGGACGCGGCGGCGTCCGTGCTCAGCATCGTCGCGAACCAACTCCTCGCGCGGCGAGTGCTCGAGAACTGGGTGCTCTGGATCGCTGCCGATACGCTCTACGTCGGCATCTTCGCGTGGAAGGAGCTGTACCTCAGCGCGGGTCTTTACGCGCTCTTCCTCGGGATGGTGATCGCGGGGCTAAGGCGGTGGACCTGTGAGTATCGAGCGGGCGCCGGCCGCGGGACGACCGTCGCGGAGGCGGTCGCCTAGAACGGCGGCTGTTCTTCGAGCAGCCTGTCGATCGCCGCGAGGACGGTCTTACGCTTCATCACCGCCGCCTCGTACGCGCGCACGCGTCGCAGCTTCGCCGGTGACAGGCGCCGCAGTCGCCGCGCGGCCTGCTCGACCGTGATCTCGTTGAATCCCGGCAGTGGGACCCCGCGGTCGGTCGCGATGCGCTGGTCCGCCGCTCCGCCGACCTCCGTCGTATCTGCCATCGTCGGAGAGCGGCGTGCGCAATTCCATGACCGTCAGCGCACCGGTGATTCGGCTCGGTCGCTTTCACGTGCCGCCGTCTCGCGCCTGACCACGGGAGCGACCTCGGTTCCTAGCAGCTCGATCGCGCGCATCACCTTGTCGTGAGGAGTCGGCCCGACGGTGAGCTGAATCAGAAACCGCTGGTTGGCGAACAGCTCGTGCTCGTAGAGGATCTTGTCGATCACCTCTTGCGGGCTGCCGATGAGCAACGCGCCGTGTGGCGACCGCTCGGCGTCGAACTGGCGTCGCGTCGGCGGCGGCCACCCGCGCTCGCGACCAATCCTCCCCATGACCTCGGCGTAGGGCGGGAAGGCGACGTCGACCGCTTCCGTTGATGTGCCGGCGATGAACCCGTGCGAGTTGATGCTCACGGGTAAAGTCGTCGGATCGAGACCCGCGTGCCGCGCGGCCTCCCGGTAGAGATCGACGATCGGCTTGAAGCGGGCCGGCGCGCCGCCGATGATCGCGAGCGCCAGCGGCAGGCCGAGCGTGCCGGCGCGAATGACTGACTGCGTTGTTCCGCCGACCGCGATCCAGATCGGGAGCGGCTCTTGAAGCGGGCGCGGATAGACGGCGAGCTCCTTCAGCGGCGGCCGGTGCTTCCCAGACCACGTCACGCGGACGCTCTCGCGCATCTTGAGCAGGAGCTCGAGCTTCTCGGAGAACAGCTCGTCGTAATCATCGAGGTCGTAGCCAAAGAGCGGGAAGGATTCGATGAACGACCCTCGCCCCGCCATGATCTCGGCGCGGCCGCCGGAGAGGAGGTCGAGCGTCGCGAACTCCTGGAAGACGCGCACCGGATCGTCGGAGCTCAGAACGGTGACGGCGCTCGTGAGGCGGATGCGCTTCGTGCGCTCCGCGGCCGCGGCGAGCACGACAGCCGGCGCCGATACGGCGTAGTCGGCCCGGTGGTGCTCGCCGACGCCGAAGACATCGAGGCCGACTTGGTCGGCGAGCTCGATCTCCTCGACGAGGTCGCGCAGGCGGCGCGCGGCATCGGGGGCGGTCTGCCCGACGCGCGGGTCGAACGGGGTTTCAGCGAACGTGTAAATACCGATCTCCATGGTCACGGGGCTGCCTCGCGCGCGGCGTCAGCCGAGACGACCAGCACCCGCTTGCCCCGCCCATGTCCCTCGGCGACGACGTCGTGCGCCGCCCGGATCTGAGCCATCGGGTAGGTCTCCGTAACCGGCACTCGCAGCTGCTCGCCGTCCACTAAGCGGGCGATCTCCTCGAGGTCGGCCCGTCTGGGCCGCACGACCACGAACCCGAGCGTCGGCTGACGGAGGAGCGGCCCGAGCACGCGGGAAACCGGCGCGATGGGGTAGACCCACGCGGCAGGCATCGTCGACACCCACCGGCCGCCGCGCCGCAGGAGCGGGCGGTACGATTGGTACGCGCTGCCGCCGACGCAGTCGAAGAACACATCGAACCGCTGGCTCAGGGAGGTCGGGTCGGTCCGACGGTAGTCGACGAGGACGTCGGCGCCGAGCGCCTGGCAGTGATCGAGACTGGCGCCGCTCGCGATCGCGGTGACGTACGCGCCGCGCGCCTTACCGACCTGGATCGCCGCGCTGCCGACGCCGCCGCTCGCGCCCTTGATCAGTAGGCGCTCACCCGGGGCGAGCCGTGCGACGTCGCGCAGCGCCTGTAGCGCCGTGCTCGCGACGAGCGGAAGCGCTGCGGCTTCCACCCACGCGAGACGCTCGGGCATGCGCGCGAGCCACTCGCGCCGCACGGCAACGTATTCCGCCGCCGCGCCGCCCAGATAGCCGTCGAGGAAGCCCCACACTCGGTCGCCAACCTCGAGGTCGCGGACGCCCCCGCCGAGCCCGACGACCTCTCCGGCGAAATCGAAGCCGGTGCCCCGCGGGAACGTCCGCCCGGTGAGCAGGCGCATCGCGCCGGAGCGGACGAGCGGGTCCTTCGGATTGAGTCCCGACGCGTGCACGCGGACGAGCACCTGGTCGGGTCCGGGCGTGGGGACGGCGATCGTGCGCACCTCCATCACATCGGATGCGCCGTAGCGGTCGAACTGGACCGCACGCATCGTCGCCGGTGTCGCGCTCATCCGCTTCGGGATCCGCGCGCGTGCGTGCTGTGCTCTCCCGGCGTGCTCTGCGCCGACCGCTGATCGCGAACGTGCACCACGAGTTATCGGCGCGATTGCAAGGTAGAGGCCGGAATCGACGAGGCCTGCTGGCTGCGCAATTACGCGCGAACCGACGTCCGCACAGTGCGATCGGCGGCCGCGCCACCGACGTAGGTGCACACCGAGCCTATCAGCGAGAGCAGAAACGGATACGCGAAGCCGGTAGCACTCGCCACGAGGTAGGAGCCCATGCCGACGGCGAGCGTCGCCGCGGCAGTGCGTGGGCCGCCGACGCGCGAGAAGAGTCCGAAGCAGACGGTCACCAGTACGCCGGCACTTCCGAAGGCCGATGCCTGCTCGACGAGCGCGAAGACGCCCTCGGCGCCGAGGGCAAGTGCGTAGGCGATGCAGCCGAAGACGACGACCCCGCCGCGCGCGATCCGTACCTTCATGCGCTCGTCGCGGATCCCGAGTAGCGGCACGACGAGATTGTGCGACAGGAGGCCCGACGACACGAGCAGCGTGCTATCCACCGTTGAAAGAATCGCCGAGATGAGCGCCCCCGCAAACACGGCGTAGAGTACCGTCGGCAGGAGCTGGCGGGCAACGGTCGGCATGAGCTGCTCGGCGTCGGCGAGCCCGGGAACAATCCGCTGGCCGAGCAAGCCCACGACAACGGGGATGAGACCGACTGCCAGGTACAACGCGCCGGCGATCAGCGACGACCGTCGTGCGACGTCCGGCGAGCGGGTGGCGATGACGCGGCCGACCAGCTCCGTCGCCACGACGGACCCGCAGATCGGAATTGCCCACGCCTCGAGCAGCGCGAGGGTGGACCCGCCCGCCGGAGGAACGAGCTGCAGCGGGCCGAGCGTCCGCAACGTCTCGACGGTGTCCGCCGCGCTGCCGAAGTGCGCGATCGCCGCGACGAGAACGACAAACAGCCCGACGATCAACATCGCCCCTTGGATGACATCCGTGATCGCGTCGACGAGCAGGCCGCCGAACATTGTGTACAGGATCGTGAAGCCGGCCGCGACGGCGATCGCGAGCTGTGCATCGAGACTCGCGGTTGTCGTCGAGAGCACGTGGCCGAACGCCCGGACCTGCGCGGCGGCCCAGAGGATCGAGCTCGGAATCAGGATCACGGCCGCGAATCGCTCGACCCGACCCGAGTAGCGCTCCCGATAGAGGTCGGCGAGCGTCGTGAGCCGGCGGCGCCAGAGCGGTACGGCGAAGATGAGCCCCATGAGCACGAGGCAGAGCCCGTAGCCGAATGGCTCCGCCGACGCCAGCGAGACGCCTTCGCGGTACGCGATCCCTGCCGAGCCGACGATGGTCTCCGCGCCGAACCACGTCGCGAAGATGGAGAAGATCGTGAGTCCGTACCCGAGGCTGCGCCCGGCGACGAGGTAGTCCGACTCGGTCTTGATGCGCCGCGACACCCACACGCCGATGCTCAGTTGGAGGAGCATGTAGGCGAGGACGGCGGCGAGGACGGGGGTCAATGGGTAACCAAGCTCACAGGCGCAGCATCAGTGCTTTGCGCGTCGCGTCCAGTTCCCGCCTCTCCGCCTCCAGACGAGCCCTCGCGTCCGCGGCGCGGCGGTCGGCATGGGCGCGTAGCTCGGTGATCCGAGCCGTGACCGGTGCCACCTTCTTGTCGACGATGTTGTCGATCTGCGCCCGAGCCTTGGCCATCGCGCGCTCGACCTCCTTGCCCACGACTTCCTCCAGCCGCCTCGCGACGGCGCGGTCGAGGTTCGAGCGGACCGCGAGCGCCGGCGAGCGCACGGGACCGCTCACCTCCGCAGTCAGATCGAAGGCGCCGACGCCGGTCATCACGCGCACGACGAGCGACTCCACGGCGCTGAGGCGGCGTGACCGCGTGGAGTCCGTCAGCCACGTGAGCTCTCGCGAGTGTAGTGTCCAGCGCGCCGACACGTAGTCGCCGTCCAGCGCGAGCCGCAGCTCGCTCGTCCCGCGCCCGGGCTGCGCATGAAGCGGCAGCGCCGGGAGCGGGAACGTCGGCAGGCGCACGCCCGCCGCATGCACGGTCACGAGGTCCTGAGGGCGAGCGGCGGTGTGGTCGAGCAGCCCGGTCGCGCGCAGCGATCCGCCGTCGCCTCCTGTCGCGTCGCGGCGTAGCGCGAACCGCGCAGGGCGCCCGATAATGGCCGGCTCGGTAGTAATGTCGGAGAGCGCAACCGAGTAACTGCCCCGGACCGTGCCGGCGTCACTGGCTATCATGTCGATGTCGGCGCGCCGAAGCAGAAGTCGCGGATACGCCTCCCGCGTGACGAAGTGCACCGTCGTTCCGGATCGCCGGAGGCGCTTCGGCCCGGCCGATTCGCGGGGGAGGAGGCCGGGCGGCGCGTACTGACGCGCGAGCGTCGTCCAGTAGAGCGCCTGCTCGAACCTGTCGATCGTCACGCGCCCGAAGAGCGCGGCACCGATCCGCGGCGATTCGAAGCTCGGCAGCTCGAGCAGCCCACGCGCGAAGTCGTAGTCGGCCCGACGCGCGTCGTCGATCGCGCGGACACCGGCCTGGAGCGCGTCGACGCCGCCGCGCGCGCTCCGCTCGAGTGCCTCGACGCGGCGCCGCGCCGTGTCCACCTGCCCTGCGACGCGCCGCACGTCGGCGACCGCTGTCCGCACGCCGGCGACGCCGAGGGTCCGGACGCTCGCCCCCCGCAGACGCGTCACGAGTGCCCGCGCGGTGTCGAGCGTCTCGGCGAGCCGGAGCGCCTCGTAGCCGGCCTCGATCGCACGCTTCACCGAGTCGGTGCGCTGCGCGAGCGCAAGCGCCTCACGGACGCTCTTCAGCTGCGCCGGATCGAGCACGATCGCCTTGATCGTGTCGATCGGCGTCAGCGAGAGAAGCGGTACCTTGAACTGCTTCGACCAGCGGTCGAGCTCGGCCAGCAGCCGCGGTGCGAAGCCGCCGCCCGCCACCGGCCGCGCCGGTGTCGGGCGCGGTGTACCTGTGCGCACATCGCGCACCGTGAGCTGGCGGACCACGATCTTGCGTTCGAGCAGGGGCTTCGGCTCGAGCTCGACGCGGACCAGGCGAGCCTCGAGGAGGTTCCGATTCCGGTCGAACGGGTCGGCGATCGTGAGGCCGCGAAGCTCCAGCGTCGTTCGCCGCTCGTCCACGTCGACGCCGGCGATGTCGACCTCCGCGCCGAGGGCCTCTGTACCCGCCTCCTCGAGCGTGTCCTCGACGAGGAGCTCGCCGAAGAGGAGCCAGCCGGCGGTGGCGCCGAGCAGAACGAGCGTCGCGGGAATGAGACCACGCCAGCGAACAATACGATTGCGCCGAGCCGGCAGGGGTGCGCCAAGTTTGGCGAATCCGGTTCCCGGCGAGGAACCGCGGGGAACTTGGAAGTGGGATCCTGGAACTGTCGTCCCGCTACGCGTCGAACCAGCGGTAGACATTGTAGACCCGCGTAGCCGTGATCGCTTTGTAGAGATGCGTCCGCCGCACGCGCTCGCCGATCGTTGTCCGGTACCGGATCACACCCGTCCGGGCGAGAACGAAGATCGGAGCCGCTAGCAGCATCCACGCTACGACGCTCCCGAGGACGACCGTGTTGTTGAAGTTCGTGAGCGCCAGCCCTGGCGTGTTGTCCCACGCCGTCCACAGCGGTCGCAGCGCCGAGGTCTCGACGAGCAGGTGCCGTCCGAGTCGCTCGAACAGCGGGTCGAACACGAAGCCGAGGGGGATGAAGGCGGCCCAGGCGAACAGTGCCGCGGCGAACGAAACGTTCAGGACCACGAGCAAAATGACGATCACGACGTTGTGCACGTTCGCGATCGGCGTGAGTCCGAGCGCGGCGCCGAGTGCGACGCCCGCGGCGACCTGACCCGGCGTGCCCTCGGAGTGCAGCGTCTTGACG
>JBHELH010000276.1:0-59118 GCA_046263215.1 Gemmatimonadaceae bacterium
ACCGGGATCTGACCGGGGCCGTGCGGCGGGGTGCGCCAAGATACATTGCGCTCGCCGACGAAGTCAATCAGAAGTGTGGCTCTTACTTGATTTTAGGTGACGAGCAAAGGTAACTTTTTTTGCTGCTCGTCCCGCCTTTCACCGCGCCGCCAGGAGTAACCGCACGTGTTGCAGCAGATGCGGAGCGCCGCCAAATACATCTGGATCTTCCTCATCGTCGCCTTCGTCGGCGGCTTCCTCCTCGTCGAGACTTCCGGGCTTCTCGGCCGGACGCCGCTGACGGCCACGACGCCGGTCGCGACCGTCCACGGGCGCGACATCCTGTACACCGACTGGTACCAGCGCGTGCAGCGCCAGCTCGAGTCCGAGCAGCAGCGTTCCGGTCGCTCGCTGACTCAGGACGAGGTGCGCCAGATCGAGGACGGGGTTCTCGATCAGATGGTCATGGAGGTGCTGCTCCAGCAGGAGTATCGGCGACGCGGAATCACGGTTACCGAGGAGGAGCTACGCGAATATGCGCAGTTCGCTCCACCCGACTGGTTGCGGGCCTCGCCCGAGCTACAGACCGAGGGCCGCTTCGACCCAGAGAAGTATCGACGTCTGCTCGGGAGTGCGATCGCGCGCCAACAAGGACTGCTCGCCGGACTCGAGCAGTACTACCGGTCGGAGATCCCGCGGCAGAAGTTATTCAACCAGCTCGCGAGCGGCCTGTACGTGACCGATGCCGAGCTCTGGCGCTCCTACCAGGATTCGCACGACTCGGTGCAGGTGAGCTACGTCGCGTTCCGGCCGCCGGCAAATCTGCCGCCGGACACGACGATTCCGGAGTCGGAGCTTCGCCGGTACTTCGACGCGCACAAGTCCGAGTTCGAGCGACAGGGTCGCGCCTGGCTCTCGGTCGTCGCCATTCCGCGAACGGTCAGCGCGGCGGACAGCGCCGCTATCCGCGCCCGCGCCGAGGCGCTCCGAGCGGAGATTGCCGCCGGGGCGAAATTCGAGGATGTCGCACGCCGCGAGTCCGCGGACACGATCTCGGGCGCGAACGGCGGAGACTTGGGTCGCGGCACGCGCGGACGTTTCGTTCCCGAGTTCGAGCGCGCGGCGTACGCCCTGGAGGCAGGCGAGCTCTCCCAGCCTGTTCTCACGCCGTTCGGCTACCACATCATCAAGGTCGACGAGAAGAAGGGTGACACGCTCGCCCTCCGGCACATCCTTCTCAGAATTCAGCCGAGCGACTCGTCGGCAGTGCGCATCGACCGACTCGCCGACCAACTCGCCGGCCTCGCTGCGGGAAGCGACCAGCCGGCGAAGCTCGACACCGCGGCGCAGCGACTGAAGCTTCAGGTGATGAAGCTCGTGGCGCAGGAGGGTGAGGCGGCAGTGTTCAACGGCCGCGTGATCCCCAGCGTCAGCGCCTGGGCGTTCGGCGGCGCGCGGAAGGGCGAGATCAGCGATCTCTTCGACGCCGAAGACGGGTATTATCTCGCGCGAGTCGACTCCATCGCCCCCGGCGGCGAGCCCCGCTTCGAGGCGGTCCGGCGCGACGTCGTCGCCCGCGTCACGTACGAGCGCGCGCTCGGCCGACTGTCGCCGCAGGCCGAGCAGCTCGCGCGTGCCGCGGCGCAGTCGTCCCTCGACGCCGCGGCGCGCGATCGGCGGCTCGAGGTAGCTCAGACTCCGATGTTCACGCGCGGCGCGAATGTGCCCGGCCTGGGTCAGCTCACGCGCGCGACGGGTGCGGCGTTCGGGCTCTCGGTCGGCGCCGTCAGCGCACCAGTGCGGACCGACGAGGCGATCTTCGTCATGCGCGTCGACCGGCGGGTCAACGCCGACCGCAAGGCGTGGGAGGCGCAGCGAACCGTCCAGCGCGAGCGCCAACTCCAGCAGCTGCGGCAGCAGGTCGTACAGCAGTTCATGCAGGACCTGCGGCGGTCAGCGAAGGTCGAAGACCACCGCGCCCGGATCAACGCCGCGGCGCGCCGCGACGCGAGCTGAGAACTCCAGGGTGGAGGGTCGAGCGTGGAGGGTGGAGAGGGCGACCGCTTACTCCACCCTCCACCCTCTAGTTCAGCAACCGCTTCGGCTCCGGCCGCGCCTCCTCGTCGGCGCGACGCATCGCTTCCTCGGCGCCGGCGGGGGGCAGGCGCTCGGCGGGCGGCGCGTCGCGTTCCGGGTCGCGGATGGCGCGGTCGACGTCGCTCACGCTCTTCTTGAACTCGCGAATCCCCTTCCCGATCGACGCACCGATTTCCGGCACGCGCTTGGCGCCGAAGAGCACGAGCACGATCACGAGGATGATGAACAGCTCCATCGGCCCGAGGTTGAACGGCATAGTGGCTCCTAGAAGAGCGATCGTGCGATCAGGTACGCGACGAGGACACCAAGAAGGCTCATCAACGAGACGTCGAGGGCGATCGGCCCGATCGCCAGCGTGAGGATGACGAGCTTGATCTGCATCGGTCCGATCTCCGGCGTCACGCCCGTCGTCAGGAAATCCTTGACCGCTCCCGACGGCAGGAACTCGCGGGCGACGACCGTCAACAGCCCGCCGACGACGAAGCCGATTGCCAGAACTATACCGTGAAACACCGGCCGATGCTTCGAAGATCCGCGGTGCGCCATCACGCCCGCCGGTCCATGACGTAGACAATTGCCTCGAGGAGTGCGCCGCGCGCCGGGGTGTCCGGCAGTCCGACCACCGCCTTCTCGGCCTCGCGCGCGAAGCGCTCCCCTTCGCTTCGCGCGTAGTCGATCCCGCCGGCGTCGACGACGATCGCGACGACGTCGGCCACCAACTCGTCGCTCGGCTCCTCGGCGGCGAAGAGCGCCTCCGCGCGTGCCCGATGCGCCGCTGGCATCTTGGGCAGCGCGGCGATGAGGGGGAGGGTCACCTTGTGCTCGCGCAGATCGAGCCCGGACGGCTTGCCCGTGACCGCCGTCGCCTCCACGTAGTCGAGGATGTCGTCGGCGATCTGAAACGCCATGCCGAGCCGGTCTCCGTACAGCGCGAGCGCGCCGCGGTGGGCAGGGGCGCCGCAGAGCGCGCCGACCTCACACGCCCCCGACAGCAACGTCGCGGTCTTCGCGCGGATCAATTCGTAGTACTCCGGCTCGGGAAAGCCCAACCGATCGACGGCGCCGAGCTGCCGCATCTCGCCGACCGTGAGCTCGTTCGACACTCGCGTCAAGATGCGCAGCACGTCGAGGTCGGCCTCCTCGACGAGCGCGGCCAGCGCACGGGAGTAAAGAAAGTCCCCCATGATGACCGAGACCTGATGGCTGAAGAGCGAGTTAACCGTCGGCAGCCCGCGCCGCAGGACCGAGTGATCGACGGAATCGTCGTGGACGAGCGTGGCGAGGTGCATCAGCTCGATCGCCGCCGCCATCGTGATGGCGCGCTCCTCGGGCGTCTCCTCGACGGCGCTGGCGAGCAGCGTCAGCGTCGGCCGAAAGAGCTTCCCGCGCGCGCGCAGGAGGTGGCGGCTCACGTCCTCGATCAGGGGCAGGTCCGACATCACGATGCGGCCCATCTCGTCGACCACGATGTCGAGACGATCGCGGACGGGGTCCTGGATCTCGCGCAGCGCTGCCGTGACCGGCGAGCGCGCGCGTGCGACGGCGCCGCTCATCGGCGGGAGCGCTCCAGCGCCGAGAGGCGCTCTGCCACGTCCCTGAATTCGATGTCCATCACCATCACACGCTGATAATAGCCGTGCGCCTCGTCGTCGCGCCGCAGCTCCTCCGAGGCGCGGCCGAGGAGGTAGAGAACGCCAATCGCCTTGTCGTCGGTGACGCCAGGTTCCGCGAGCGCGCGCGTGAGGAGCGCGCTCGCCGCGGCGAACTGACCTTTCTGGATGAAGCAGACGCCGAGGGCTTCGTAGGAAGCGAGCCGGTTCGTGGGTCCTCGCAGAGCCTTCTGGAACTCCGCGATCGCGTCGTCGATGAGGCCCATCTCTTTGTACGCGACGCCGAGGTCGTAATGGCTCTCGTAGTCCGCGGCGTCGACGGTCTCGGCGATGCCCTGTTTGAACCGGCGGAGCATCTCCGCGAAGTCGGCTTCCTCATCACCGGTGGGCTCGTGCTCGGGCACGACGATGCGCGTCGACCGGGGTCCCTGCTGCTCGCGAAGCAACTTGCCGAGGTCGATGAAGTCGCCGCCCGGCGCCGCCGCCGCGGTCTGGGCGCGCGTGGGCGTCGCGCGGGGGCGTGCCGGGATGGGGGACGGGCCGCCGCGCACCGGCGGCGGCGCCGGCGTCACGGTCGGCGTCGCGTCGGCGAGCGCGCTGAGCGCGACCTGTGCGCGCAGGTCATCCGGCGCCAGGTCGAGCACGCGCTGATAGACAGCCCGGGCCTTCTCGGGCTGGCCGGCGTCGCTCAGCGCCTGTCCCAGATCGAGATACGCCCCGATGAGACGCGTCTTGTCGTTCGTGCGGAACGCATATTCGACACGCTTTTGGTGAATCCGTACGGCTTCCGGCCTTAGCCGCGCTATCTCCTCGGCGATCGACGCCGCCGAGTCCAAGTCGTCGATCCGCTCGAACCCGGCCATCGCCGCCTCGAGTTCGCGCAGCGCGCCCTCCCGGTCGCCCGACTCGAGCATCGCCTCCCCGAGCCGCCGCCGCAGCGTGTAGTCCGTCTCGTTGTCGGCAAGCGCACGCTGCATCGCCTCGACAGACTGCGCCGCGGCGAGCGTCGACGACCCGGGCTCGCCAATGTCGCGGGTGCTCAGCGATTCGCTTCCCTCGTTCTCGATACGGAACGGGCCGTCGAGCGCCGCTCCGCCGAACGCGCTCGCCACCGGCGCGTCGAGGTCGATAACGCGCATGCCGTCGAACGGAAACGCCTCGCGAGAGACGTCGAGCGTCGAGCTACCGGCGTCACTCGCGCCGCCGCTGATACTGGGGTCTGGCATCAAGTTGAGGCTGCCGAAGTCGAACGACGGCGTGCCCTCGCCGTCCGGCGACGACGACCCCGCCGCAGCTTGCGACTCCGAGTGAGCATCCGTGGGCGCGGCTGGCTCGGCGGCGAAGCCTGCCCCGGCGACGAAGTCGAAGCCCGTCGCCGGGCCACCAATCTCGGTGCCGCCGCCGTCCGTCGTCGGCGGTGCAGGCTCCATCGGCGGCGTGTTGAGAGGCGGCGGTCCGGCAGCCGGCGCCTCGAACGCCGTACGCTCGATGCCCAGGAGTTCTGCTGGCGACACTTGGGCCGGCGGGGGCCCGCCGAAGGACGTCGTCTCGAAGCCGGCCGGCGACGGTGCGGTCGGGGGCGCGAAATCGGCCGCGGAAGCGGCTGGCGCGGCCGGTCGAGAACTCGGTTTGGGAGGAGGCTGGCGACCGGCAGGCGGCGGCGTCGCATCCTCGCCTGTGTCGAGGAACGTCAGCTCGCCCGGCGCCGCTGGCGGACCGGTCGAGCGGCGGCCCTTGGGCTGCTCGTCGCCGAGGTCGAGGAACACCAGGCCATCGGACTTCTGGCGGCGGTGTGACCCGCTTGTGCGAGGGCGGAAGCTCGGGTCGATCGCCTTCATGCGATCGAGCGTCGCCTGTGCCTGCGCGTCCTTCCCCTCGTCCTGATACCGCTCGAAGAGGACCTGCAGCTGCTCGAGTGCCTCGGGCCCGCGGTTCTGCTTCGAGAGCTGATCGGCGAGCATCAGCCGAATGTCGTCCTGATCAGGGCAGAGATCGGCGAACTCCTTGAGCGCGCGGAAGGCCTCGTCCATCCGGCCGCTCTTCTGCATACGGTCGGCGTACTCGAGGAAGTTCTGCTTCGCGTCGTTGGTGAAGCCCTTATGCGCGCTGATCTTGCCGAGCTTGTAGTAGACCGTCGCACGACCGGGGGAGTGGCGCAGGATCTTGTTACACAGCGCGATCGCGTTGTTGAAGAACCCGCCGTCGGCGTAGCGGTCGACCGCGCGCTCGTAGTAATCGAGCGCATCGGCGACGTTGCCTTGGCGCAGCAGGAGATCTCCGACGCGGTTGAAGAGGGCTAGGTCGACTTCCTCGACGTTCCGGCCGAGCACGTTGAGGATCTGGATGTAGACCTGGATCGCCTTGTCGAACTGTTTCTTCTGCTCGAACTCGGCGGCCTTCTTCTTCAACTGCGTGATGGACATCGGGCCAAGCAGGCTTAGGGAGGGGACGGCGCCTCTTCGCCACGGGAGGGGTCCGCGTCCAAATTAAGACCTAACTCGCGGACGTGACAAGGTTTGCCCCGTGCCCACGACGCTCGACATCGACGATCGCCGTACCAGTATGGCAACTCGCGATAGTCCTCCGCGTCGAAGACAGCGAGGTCCGCCGAAAAGCCTGTCGCGAGCTGCCCGACGCGATCCGCGAGCGCCAGCGCCGCCGCGCCGTTGACAGTCGCGGCCACGACGACTTCCGCTGCGCTGAGCCTCAGCTGACTGATGCCGAGCGTGAGGATGAGCGGGAGGTTCACCGTCGGCGACGTCCCTGGGTTGAAGTCGGTCGCGAGCGCCACCGGCACTCCGGCGTCGATGAGTCGCCGCGCAGGCGCTTGCGCGCTCTTGCCGAGGAAGAGCATTGTGCCGGGAAGGAGGGTGGCGACTGTCGGCGCGCGCGCGAGCGCGGCGATTCCCGCGTCCGATACCGCGGCGAGATGGTCGGCCGACGTTGCCTCGAGCGCCGCGGCGAGCTCCGCGCCGCCGGATGACGTGAGCTCATCAGCGTGGAGCTTGAGCGCAAGGCCGGCTTGGCGCGCTGCGGTCAGCACGGTGCGCGACTCCTCGGGCGTGTAGACGCCGGATTCGCAGAACACGTCGGCAAACCGCGCGAGTCGTTCGGCGGCTACGCGCGGCAGCATCTCGTTGACGAGCAGGTCGAGGTAGCGACGGCGGCCGTCCGCGATGCCGCGATACTCGAGCGGGATTTCGTGAGCGCCGAGCCACGTCGGGACGATGCGCATCGGCAGCTCGCGCGCGAGGCGGGCGACCACGCGGAGCGTCTTCAGCTCGTCGTCGACCGTGAGTCCGTAGCCGGACTTCACCTCGACCGTCGTTACGCCGTGGGACGCGAGCGCCCGCAGGCGCGGCGCCGCGAGCGCGTAAAGCTCCGCCCCGTCCCGCCCGCGAAGGTCACGGACCGAAGCATGGATCCCGCCGCCGCGCCGAGCGATCTCCATGTAATCGAAGCCCGCCGCGCGCAGCTCCTGCTCCTCGTACCGCGGCCGGCCGAAGATCGCGTGCGTGTGCGAGTCGACGAGCCCCGGGGTCAGGACGCCCCCCCCGCAGTCGACACGGTCCGCACGCGCGAACGAGCGCTCGAGATCCGCCTGAGGCCCGACGGCCGCGATCGTCCCGTTTGCGACGGCCACGGCGGCGCCCGACAGCACGCCGGCCTCGCGCATCTCCGCCCCCCGCCGGGCGCGCGCCGGCCCGGCGCAGGTGACGACTTGCGCGGCGTTGACGAAGAGCAGTCCGGGCACCTACTACGCCATGACGTCGCGGATGCGCGAGAGTCGCAGCGGCGCTTGGGCCTCTCCCCGGCACGCGTAGTAGCACGCGTTGCAGGCGACCGGCTCGTAGCGTCGGAAATCCGACCAGAAGAAGTCCGTCGGAAAGTCCGGGCATCGCTTCACGTGACCGGTCGGGTCGACGTGGATCGTGCGGATGCCGGAGCGGCACGGCTCGGTCACCTCGCCGCGAACGTAGCGCGGGACCTGCTCCAGGTAGTAGTCGGAGTTCGTGATCACGCCGCGCCGCTTGCGCTTGAACGCGAGCAGGTCGCCGACGACGCTCTCGAGCTCGTCCACCTGCCCTCCGCGTACGAGATGATCGCGGTTTCCGTTCTTGAAGTCGGTGTAGACGGAGAAGTTGACGCCGCAGCCGAGCTCGGACGCCCGCCGCACGATCGGCATCAGCTGGTCGAGGTTGTCGTCCTTGATGACGGTGTTGAAGCGAATCGAGTCGATGCCTTGCGCTCGCATCGCGGTCACCGTCGCCAAGATCTTGGCCGTGAGCCCCGGGATTCCGCGCGCGGCATCGTGGCGGCCGTCGAGATAGTCGAGCGAGATGTTGAATTGATTGACCCCCGCCCGCCACAGCGACTGCGCGCGTTCGGGCGAGAGCATGCCTCCGTGCGTGATGAGCATCACGTACTTGAGGCGGATCGCGCCGGCTACCGCGGCGACGATCGCTTCCAGGTCGCGCCGGAGTAGCGGCTCGCCGCCCGTGAACGTGACGAGCATCGGGTTGAAGAAGCGCGCGGCCTCGGCGAAGCTCTTGAGCTCGTGCGCGCGCGCCCCCGGGTCAGTCTTCCAGTAGTCGCAGAATCCGCAGCGGGCGTTGCAGCGTAGCGTCACCTCGAAGTGCACGAGCACCGGCATCCGTCGCGCGGCGAGCCACGCGTACTTCGCGAGGAAGAGCGGGACGTGCCACGGCTTGAAGCGCGCGGAGAGCATAGCGGGTGGTGGTGTGTGTGGTCCGGGATGCGTGGGGCGCCGGAGGATGCCGCGCGCACGCACCACGGACCACGGACCTCTATCCTAATCGTCGAACATCGGCAGTCGTATCCCGTGCTCACGCGCCGTGTCGCGCGCCGTCTCGTATCCCGCGTCCGCGTGTCGCGCGACGCCGATCCCAGGGTCGTTGGTCAGCACGCGCTCGAGCCGCACGCGCATCTCCGGCGTGCCGTCGGCGACGATCACCTGCCCGGCGTGGAGCGAGTTCCCGATCCCGACGCCGCCCCCGTGGTGGAACGACACCCACGACGCGCCGCTCGCGACGTTGAGCATCGCGTTCAGCACAGGCCAGTCGGCGACCGCGTCGGAGCCGTCGCGCATCCCCTCCGTCTCACGGAACGGCGACGCGACACTGCCGGTGTCGAGGTGGTCGCGGCCGATGACGATCGGGGCCGACAGCTCGCCGCGCGCGACGAGGTCGTTCAGCGCCACGCCGAACGCCGCGCGCGCTCCCTGCCCGAGCCAGCAGATGCGCGCTGGCAGGCCCTGGAACTGCACCGTCTGCTGCGCGAGCCGGATCCACCGGTGGAGGTGCTGGTCGCCAGGGAAAAGCTCGAGCACCAGCTCGTCGGTCCGGCGCAGATCGCGTGGGTCGCCGGAGAGGGCGACCCAGCGGAACGGCCCCTTCCCCTCGCAGAACAGCGGTCTGATGTAGGCGGGGATGAAGCCGGGAATCTCGAAGGCATCGCGGACGCCGTGGTCCGCGGCGACGGTGCGAATGTTGTTGCCGTAGTCGAACGCCACCGCGCCGCGCCGGCGCATCGCGAGCATCGCGCGGACGTGCGCGGCGATCGATGCGTTGGCGCGCGCGACGTAGGTGGCGGGATCCGAGCGCCGCAGGTCCACGGCGGCCGCCGGCGTGAGCCCGGCGGGGACGTACCCGTTCAGCGTGTCGTGGGCACTGGTCTGGTCCGTCACGACGTCCGGGGTCACACCGCGACACACGAGGTCCGGAAGCACCTCGGCGGCGTTGCCGATGAGCGCCACTGACAGCGCGCGCCGCGCCCCGCGCGCCTCGTCGATCCAGCGCAGCGCCTCGTCGACGTCGCGCGTCTTCCGGTCACAGTACCCCGTCGCCAGCCGGCGGTCGACGCGCGGCTCGTCGACCTCGACGCCGAGGAATGCCGCGCCGTTGAGCGTCGCGGCCAGCGGCTGCGCGCCGCCCATGCCGCCCAGGCCGGCGGTGAGGACGAACCGTCCGGCCAGCGAGCCGCCGAAGTGGCGGCGCGCCACGGCACCGAAGGTCTCGTACGTGCCCTGCAGGATTCCCTGGGATCCAATGTAGATCCACGACCCGGCCGTCATCTGGCCGTACATCATGAGCCCTGCGCGCTCGAGCTCACGGAAGTGCTCCCACGTCGCCCACCGCCCGACGAGGTTGCTGTTCGCGATCAGTACCCGCGGCGCCGCCGCGTGCGTGCGGAACACGCCGACAGGCTTCCCGCTCTGCACCAGCAGCGTCTCGTCCGACTGGAGGGCGCGGAGCGCGCGCACGATTACGTCGAACGCCGCCCAGCTTCGCGCCGCACGGCCGGTTCCGCCGTACACCACGAGCTCCTCTGGCCGCTCCGCAACGTCCGGATCGAGGTTGTTCATCAGCATTCGGAGGGCGGCCTCCTGCTGCCACCCCTTGCAGGACATCCTGGAGCCGCGCGGCGCCCGCACCTCGCGCGGTCCGGCCGACGTCCCCGCGGGCCCGGTGATCTCGGTCGCTCCGGTCATCGCTCCCCCCTGCCCGCTGACCGCGGCCCGAACAGACCGGACGCGATCGCCTCCGCGAGCACGCCGATGTCCGCCGACAGCGCGCGATCGCGCTCGACTGGCGCCACGAGTCGTCGCACCTGCGCGTGCGCCCGCGCGACGCCGCGCCCCGGCGCGAGCGGCGCGCGGTAGTCGACGCCCTGCGCCGCGCAGAGCAGCTCGATGCCGAGGATGTGTTGCACGTTGCGGATCAGTCGCCGGAGCTTCCACGCGGCGCCCATCGCCATCGGCACGACGTCCTCCTTACTGCCGTCGGTCGGGATTGTGTCGACGCTCGCCGGATGCGCGAGGAGCTTGCACTCGCTCGCGAGCGACGCCGCCGTCACCTGCGCCATCATGAGCCCGGAACTCACGCCCGCGTCCCGCGTCAGAAACGGCGGCAGACCCTGGTTGAGATCGGGATGGACGAGTCGATCGATCCTCCGCTCGGCGATCGTCGCGAGGTTGGTCATCGCGATCGCCAGCACGTCGAGCGCCATCGCTACCGTTTGCCCATGGAAGTTGCCGCCGCTCAACAGCTCACCCGTTTCGAAGACGAGTGGGTTGTCGGTCGCCGCGTTGAGCTCGCGCCCGACGAGTCCTGCCGCGAAGTCGACCGCATCGAGCACCGGGCCGTGGACCTGCGGCATGCAGCGCAGCGAGTAAGCATCCTGCACGCGCGGATCGCCGTAGCGGTGCGACTCCCGGATCTCGCTGTCGGCGAGCAGCTCGCGAAGCAGCGCCGCCGACGCCGCCTGACCGAGCTGCCCGCGTGCGTGCTGGATGCGCTCGTCGAACGCGACCGGCGTACCGAGGAGCGCCTCGAGCGACATTGCGCCGGCGACGTGGGCCGTGTGCCACAGCCGGTGCGCGTCGACGATAGCCAGCGCCGCGACCGCCGTGTGCGCCTGCGTCCCGTTGATGAGCGTCAGCCCTTCTTTCGCCGCCAGCGCGACGGGAGCGAAGCCCGCCCGCCCGAGCATCATGTCCGCCGGGCCGGACGCGGCGCCGCACGACAGCGAGCCCTCGCCGATCATCGTCAGCGCGAGGTGGGCGAGGGGCGCCAGGTCGCCGCTGGCGCCGGCGCTGCCCTGCTCCGGGACCTGCGGGTGCAAGCCCGCGTTCAGCATCCCGACGAGTAGCTCGGCGAGCTCGGGCCGCGCGCCGGAGTAGCCCTTGGCGAGCACGTTCGCCCGGAGGAGCATCAGCGCGCGAACCTCGCGCTCGGGCATCAGCGGGCCGACGCCGGCGGCATGACTGCGCACCAGGTTCACCTGCAGCTCGGCCAGCCGCTCGCGTGGCACGGCGACTTCCGAGAGCTTGCCAAAGCCGGTCGTGACGCCGTACGCGACCTCGTTCCGCTCGACCAGCGCCTCGACCACGCCGCGCGTCGTGCGCATCCGCCCCGCAGCGGCCGGGGCGAGCGCCACGCTCGCGCCGTGCGCGACGGCGAAGACGTCGTCGATCGTGAGCGAATTGCCGTCGATGACCACCGCTGCCATCGGCGGAAGTCTAGAGGAGGAGGGAGGAGGGAGGAAGGAGGAGGGACAGCATTGAGTCCCCTTGCTCCCACCTCCCTCCTCCTCTGTCCTGCTTACTCGAAGCCGCCGGACCGGTACGTGGCGCGATTGTAATCGAACTTGAGGTCGGGCTGCGCCTTCAGGGCGATGAAGAAGTTGAACGCGAAGTTCCCGTTCGGCGACTGCGTGAAGGCGAAAACGGCGCGCCAGTCGTGGAGGTCGCGTTGGAGCGAGACGATGTGGCTGGCGAAATCGCCGCGCACGAAGTCGTACGTCGTCCGCCAGCTCGCCGCCCACTTCGGCGTCAGGTGGAAATTGATGTCCGAGTTCAGCGACGTCACCGGCGGCGACCGGTAGACGACGCCGCCGCGCGTGAACTGGGACGAGTCCGAGATGATGGACGGATTCGTGAGCGCGTCTTCCACGCATTGCTGGAACGCGATCGGGTTCACGTTGCGAAACCCGACGCACCGCAGCGTCGGATCGTACTCGATTACGTTCGCGTTGCCCGACGGCGGCCGGTCGCGCGACGACGTGAAGCTGAAGGACGCCTCCCATCCCTCACGCGCCGGTACGACGAACTGCGCGGCGCGGGCGCGCCCCCCGGCGACCGGCTGGACCGCGAGCCGCCGCGTTTCGTCGTGGCGCGTCGAGTCAGGGTCGGCGACCTCCGCGGACGGAATCGTGTTCGCGGGCACGGCGCGCCCGAACAGCCGGGTCAAGATAGCGAACGGGTTGTTCCGTTGGTTGATCGCGAACGTCGCCGCCACGCTCGTGCGGTACGGGCTGAAGCGCGCCGTGTCGCTGAGCGGATCACCCTGGAAGAGGGAGTAATTGACCTGCAGGTTGACGTTCGGGAGTAGCTCCGATCGAGCCGTGTACCCGAATGAGCTGTTGGTGAAGCCCCGCGCCGCGCTTCCGGTCTTCCGCGCGCGCTCGAAGTCGTAACTCAGCGGCGAAAAGGTCAGCGTCAGCAGCTTGACCTTCCGCCCGCCCTCCGGGTTGGTGTCGCGCGCCGACCGGACCTTCCCCTCGATGTTCTGCGCCAGCGTGAGAGACACAGCGTTTTGGGCGAGCGACCCCAGGTACCCCTGCCTCGACCGGCGGGTCGCCGCCAGAAACGCGTCGCTCACCTCTTCCTTCAGGGCGAAGTTGTACGTCAGCGTCGGTGTGATCGAGTGCCGGAATCGGCTGTAGCCAAAGAAGCCGGGGATGAGACCGAAGAACGTCGGCGTGGCGCTGAGGCCGAAGACCGGCCGCTTCGACTGACTTACCCACCTCCCGTTCGTCCGCTCGCTGCGCACCATGAACGGATCGGGGTCGACGTTCTGCAGGGAGACGCTCGGCGATACGTTCCACCGCCCCCGCGAGAACCCCGGCAGCGAGAAGCCGACCGTCCAGTCGAGCGACGTCAAGAATCGGCGCGCGTAGATGCGCTCCGTCTCCGTGTACGGTTGGTCGACCTGTTTCACCCGTACGATGTCGGGGAAATCCTGTTCCTCGTCAGAGTAGCGGAACGAGTTCCGCAGATCGAAGCCGAAGATCTGAAGCGGGCTTTCGAGCGAGGCCGACGTGTTCCGCGAGTTCCTCCGGACGCGCTCGCGGCGCACGGTGTCGCCCTCCGCGTCCAGCTCGAAGCGGGTGGCGAAGTTCCACGTCTGGTCGCCGTTCAGCGTGCGCTGCTCGTTGAACTGGAAGCCGGGCGTCCAGACAAGCCACCGTGCGAGATTGATCGCGCCCGACGTCAGGCTGAGCGTCGGGAACGCCTGCTGTATCTCGCTGCGCCCCGGGTACTGTGTACGATTCCCACCGAGCTGCACCGCCACCGGCCCGACCCGATCCGAGACGTTGAGCGACGACCGGATGGTCGCCAGCGCCGTGTACGGGTTGAACGTATTCTGCCGCTGCAGAGCCGTGCTGGTGACGTAATTGAGGTTGGCCGAGACGTTGCGATTGGCGGTGAACGACTGCCGGTGTCCCCAGCTCACGGCGAGGTTCGTCTGGCCGTCGTTCTGCGTCAGGTAGCTCGACGCGATGGAGCCGTCCAACCGGCGCTCGAGCCACTTGTACTGCCACTGGCCGTTGAAGCGCATCCAGCCCGGGTCGGTGTCCTCGGCAGGCCCTCCGGTGCCGCTGCGCCAGTCGAACGACAGCTCGAAGTCCATGTAGTCGTTCATCGCCCAGTAGTAGCCGACGTTCTCGATGTTCCGGCGATACGTCGGGCTGTTGCGGACGATGTCGCTCACGCCGAAACGCGGGGTGAGCACGCCGCTGCGGCGGCCGGTCCGCATGTCCTGGAACACGAATGGCAGCCAGAACACGGGCACGTCCGCGATGTAGAGAATCCCCGGCCGCGCGACCATGAAGCTTCCGCGACGCTTGATCTCGCGGAAGTGGAAGTGGTAGTGCGGACCGTGGAGCGTGTCGTCGCAGCTCGTGAGTCGCCCCCGGACGCCATAGAAGGTCGCGGCGCCGTTCGCCGAATCGGCCGCCTGGATCATCGCGAGGATGCCCGCTGAGACGAACCACGTCTCTCCGCTCTGCACCGAAGTGCGTCCCTCGGTGACACGGGCGTAGCGGTCGCGGAGGTTGTACGTCGCCGTGCCGCGGGCTACGACATCGGCCGCGTTCCGTCCGGGGTCCCGGAAAAGCAGGTTCCCGCGCGCCACTGCCTCACCCGTCCGCTCGCTGTAGATGATCCCCGTGTCGGCGACCACGAGCTGAGAGTCGCGCTGCACTGCGGCGACTCCCCCGCGGCGCCCGTCGAGACTGAGAGTGCGCGTCTTGGCGTCGAACGTGACCGTGTCGGCCTGGTACCGCGTGACGTTGTAGCCGCGCCGCGCGGTCAGCTCCTCGGTGACCGAATCGGGTTCGGCCCACTTGACCCGCGCAGCGGTCGTGTCGGCTTGCGCTCCGGCGGAATCGGCCCGCGCGCGCAGCGTGTCGCGCCCGGCCGGCTGGCGCGCCTGCGGTACGCGGGGCCGTGCGCCTCGCCCCTCCGGCCTCGCCTGAGCATCCGTCAGGCCGAGCGGGAGGAGCAGCGCCGCCACGCCAGCCGCGAGGAGGTGAGTGCGGCTCACGCGGGTGCCCCGTAGCCTCCGTCGGCGATCGCCGCCTCGCGGCGCACGCGCCGCCGGTAGACGATCCCCGACAGCCAGATGCTCACCTCGTACAGGACGTACAGGGGAGCGGCCATGAGCAGCGTCGTACCGATGAAATCTCCCGGCGAGATCACGGCCGCGACGACCCAGCAGAGCACCAGAGCGTGCTTCCGCCAGCGGGTGAGCATCCAGGGTCTCACGAATCCCAGCGCCGTCAGCCCGACGATGAGGATCGGAAGCTCGAAGAGCGCCCCGAGCGCCAATGCCATGGTGGTCGCGAATCCGAAGTATTCGCCAGCCGTGATCATCGGCGCGAGCGACCCTGCCTGGAAGCTGAGAAGAAACCGGAGCGTCAGCGGCAGCACGAGTAGATACGCCATCGCCGCCCCACCGGCAAAGAGCGCGGCGGCGCCGATCAGCAGCGGAATGACGACGCGCTTCTCGTGGCGGTAGAGCGCCGGCGACAGGAACGCCCACACCTGGTAGGTGATAACCGGCAGGGCGAGGATCGTTCCGACGATGAACGCCGTCGTCAGGGCGATCGAGAACGGGTGGCCCGGGTGCGTGTACACGAGCTTCGCGCCCTTGAGGTACGGCGCGATCGGGGCCTGGAGCGCCGTGAGCAGGTCATACCGGACGACCAGCAGGAAGCCGATCGCGACACCTATCGACAGCGCGAGCAGGGACCAGATCAGGCGCCATCGCAGCTCCTCGAGGTGGTCGAGGAACGGCATTTCGGCGGGTCCCTTTTCGGCCATCGGAGCCCGGGTTGGGTGAGGCCCTACCTTCTCAGGGTGCGCATCACGCGCAGTTGCTCGCGCGCGAACACGGCTTCGTCGGTGCGGGGGTACTCTCTCACGATGCGCTCGAGCAAAGTCTGCGCCGCGCTGGTCTGTCCCGCGTCGCGGCGCGCGAGGGCGAGCTTGTACATCGCCGTGGGTGCCCGGTCCGACCGCGGATGGCGCGACACGACGAGATTGTACACCGAGTCGGCGGCCGATCGGTTCCCCTCCTGCGCGTACGCCTCGGCGACGAAGAACTGCGCCGCCGGGACCACGTCGGCCGTTGGATAGCGAACGATCAACGTGTCCAGCGCCTCGCGCGCCGCCCGCGGGCTACCGCGCGCCAGCTGCTCGCGCGCGAGCTCGAAGAGGGCGTTGGGGCCGGGGAGCCCACCCCGGCCGCCCGCCGCCGTGTCCGCAACCGCGGTCGCCGCTTCCTGCGCCCGGTTCTCGAGCGACGCCCTGAGTTCCTGCAGCCGTCGCTGACTCTGGCCGCTCAGCTCCTGGATCGTAATGAGCTGCCGCCCCAGCTCGTAGAGCGTGCCCGTGGCGTCGGCCTGCGCCGCCTGGACGCGCGCGACCCGGGTGCTGAGGGTGCGCAGCGAGTCGTTCGCCCGAGCCAGGGTCATCAGGATCGAGTCGGCCTGCGCGCGGCGGGCCGTATCGGCGGCCGCGACCGAGCTGCGGAGCGCACGCATCTCGTCCTGGAGGAGCCGGATGTCGCCCCGCATCGCCACGCACCCCCCGAGCGCCGGCCCGACGAGGGCGAGGAGAGCCGCCCCTGCGCGCCCCGGGGCGCCGCTCACGACCGCGGCCTCACCAGCCGGTCGCCACCACCGGTGATCTCGAACTCGGCGCGCCGGTTGGCTGCGTGCGACGCTTCGTCGCCGCTGGCCGCGACGGGCTGCTCCTCGCCGAAGCTGGCCGTCTCGATGCGCCCCTCGGCGACGCCGCGCTGCGTCAGGTATCGCTTCGCGGCGGCGGCACGGCGCTGCCCGAGCGCGAGGTTGTACTCGTCCGACCCACGCTCGTCAGCGTGGCCCGAGATGCGGAGCTGAATTCCCGGGTTGGCGAGCAGGATCGGCAGCTTCGCGTCGAGTCGCGACCGCGCGTCGTCGCGCAAGTCCGACTCGTCGAAGTCGAAGTGGATCACCTCACGCAACGTGTTGCGTAGAGCGTCGGCCTCGCGCGCGGTCGCCGCGCGGGCGGCGCGGAGGCTGTCGTCGATGGCCTGCTGCCGGATGCGCTCGGCGGCCGCGATCGAGTCGCGCACCGAGCCCTGGCGGAATGACGTATCGACGGATGTCGTCGTGCTCGCTCCCGGCGCCGGTACCTGCTGCCGACGGCAAGCGTCCAGCGAGAGGATGAGTACGGCGGCCGCGGCGAACGGCGCGAGGTGGGAAAGACGGGTCATGAGCATCTCCTGGCGGAGGGACGGCTGAGGGTCACGACGACCCTCCGTACGACGCGGCCACCAACCTCCGCGTTTCAAGGCGACTGCGATGTTCGCAGCCGCCGGGACCACGCAGGGAGGCGGGCACCACCCGCGCCGCGTGTCAGTTGTCGCGCGCGTCCGGTCTCGGCGTCGATGATCCACAGCTCACGGACGCCGGTTCGTGTCGAGGCGAAGACGAGGTGTCTTCCGTCCGGCGCCCATGAGGGGTCTTCGTTCTGACCTTCGTTCGTCAGCTGCCGCGTCGTTCGATCGCGCAGATTGATCGTCTTGAGCTGAAATCGGCCGGCGATCTGCGACTGGTACGCGACGAGTCGCCCGTCGGGTGACCAGTCGGGATTCGACTGGTACGATTGCTCGCCGAAGACGTACGGCGTCAACAGCTCGGCGTTCGTCCCGTCGGAGTCCATGACGTACACCTCGGGGTGACCGGAGCGGCTCGAGGTGAAGGCCAGCCGGCGTCCGTCGGGGCTGAACGTAGGCGACACGTTGATGGTCCCACGCGCGACCGTAATGCGGCGCGCCGGCGGCTGCCCGTCGAGTCCGACGACGAACAGGTCGGACCCTTCGCCGGTCTCGTAGGCATGCGCGTACACGAGCGAGCGTCCGTCTGGCGAGAAGGCAGGCGTCTGGTTCACGCCGCCCGGCGTCGGCGAGACGGTTCGCGGGCGCCCGGAGCGCGGGTCGTAGATGATGACCTCCGACCGCGTGCCGAAGGTGTTGTATGCGAGTAGCTCGCCCGACGGATGCCACGCCGGAGAGAGCACCCGAGCTGTGATCGGGACGCGGACGTCGATTGCGGCGTCGCTGTCGACGACGCGTAGCTCGCTCCCTCGGACGTATGCGACACGTGTCTGCGCTATGCCGCGTACGCCGGTGATCCATTCCTCGAGCGCGTCGGCGACGCCGTGCACCGCGTGGCGCCATTCACGCGACAACGGGACGCCCGCGAGGGCGAAATCCTCGACCTCGGCGACCTTCTTCGCGCCGACGTCGTGCAGCGTTACGTGCAGCCCGGCGCCGGTCACCGTCATCTGGATCGCGGCCGCGGCGCCGAGTCGAGCGAGCAGCGAATAGTTCAGCGATGCGGCCGGCTGGTCGCCGCCCACCGGCGGCGTGATGGCGTCCTGACCGACGAGCGCAACGCGGTTGCCGAAGTCGAGGTCGCGTTGAACGATCGCGCGGATCGAGTCGCCCGAAGGGCCGGTGACCGGGAGGACGGCGACGCCGGGGCGGTCCGTCGTGTACGAGATGCCGATCCGCACGCCCCGCGGCACCGTATCCTGCGCCGCGGCCGAGACGGCGGCGGCGAGTAGAGCCAGCGTGAAGGACGAGGTTGGCAGGAGCCGCATCAACGGATAAGGCGGGGGTCGAAGCTGAAGATGACCGGCAGCACATCGTCTTGGAAGCCGCGTGGGAGCGGTCCGAACGCACGCGCTTCGGCAGCCGACTCGACCGCGCCGCGCGCCTCCACGTCGAACGCGTACGAGCCTGAGGGCACGCGGAAGTTGAGGTTCGAGATTGTTCCGTCGCGGTGAATGAGGAACATCACCTCCGCGCGTCGCGTTCCCCATCGAGGGTTGGGCTTGAAGCGCAGCGCGATCTGCCGGACGATGTTCTGGAGGTACCCGGGATACGGGAACTCGATCCCCTCGGTGCGGACCGTCGCGACGTCGGCACCGCGACCCCCGACGGGCCCGCCGCCGGCCGCCGGCGCGGCGGTCTCGGGCTTGGCGCGCGGTGGCGGCTGCGCGGCCTCGGGCGTCGGCGTCGCTTGAGTCGGTGCGCGGCGCGGCGGCTCCCGGCGCGGCTTCGCGGGCGCGGGCGCCGCGTCCGGCACACTGGTCACGGGACGTGGCGGCGTCGGCGCCTTCGTCGCAGGTGGTGGCGTCGCGGCGCGCGGTTGCACGACGCCGATCGCGCGCTCGCCCGGCGGCGCCGCGACGAGGTTGACTCGATAGATGGGCGGCGAAGGAGGCGCCGGAGCAGGTCTCATCATGACGAACGCCGTCAGGATGATCGCGTGGAGCACCGCCGACATCGTCACCGGCGCCGCGACGCCACCTCTGTCGCGCGGCGGGGCGACGGTCATGGGATCTCCTCGGGCTCCGTGACGAGGCCTATGTCGCCGACGCCGGCCGCGCGCATGACGGCGAGCACTCTGACAACGGTCCCATACGGCACTCCCCGGTCCGCGCGCAGGTAAACGCCCTGGCTCGCCCGCTTCGAGGCGAGGGCCTTGAACGCTGCCCGGAACTCCGCGTACGACATCGGCGCGTCGTCGACGCGAATGGCGCCGGCGCGGTCGACCGTCACTACGAGCCCGCTCTTGGGATCGAGCGGACGCGCCTCGGCGCGTGGCAGCTGAATGTCGACGCCTCCCTGCATCATCGGGGCGGTGATCATGAAGATCACGAGCAGCAGGAGCATCACGTCGATCAAGTTGACGACGTTGATCTCGGCGTTGAGCGCGAGCCGGTCGCGGCGATGCCGCGCCACGTCAGATGTGCCCTTCGCGCACGAGGAGGGCGATGACCGAGGTGCCGAAGGTCTCGAAGAGCCCTTCGACCCGGTTGAGACGACTCGCGAAGATGTTGTACGCAAACGTTGCCGGGATCGCTACCGCGAGCGCGGCCGCGGTGGCGATGAGCGCCTCGGCGACACCAGGCGCGACGGCCGAGAGGTTACCGGATCCGCTGCGCGCGATCCCGATGAAGGCGTCGATCACGCCGAGCACCGTTCCGAGCAGCCCGATCAGCGGACTGACGGACGCGATCGTCGCGAGCCACGGAAGGTAGCGGCCCAGACGGTCGCGTTCCCCCGTCGACTCGGTGTCGAGGATCAGGTGCAGTGTTTCGACCTGCGACGCGGAGAGCGACACGGCGGGTGGCGCGATTACCGGTTCGTCGAGCTCCCCCTCACGCACCTGCTGGTTGACCGCCCGCGTGTCCGACACGAACTGGATCGCGACCATGTAGAGCCGTGTGAACGCGCTCGCGGGAGCGTGGCGGATCAACCCGCTCGCCTGCTCCAGCCGCGTCGTCTGCTCGAGTTCGCGCACCAGGGCCCGGCCCGCCTTCAACGCTCGCGCGATCTCCCGCCACGCGCCGAACATGACCGCCCAGCTCACGAGTGAGAGCAGGGCAAGAAGGATGAGGACGGCCTGCGTGAGTCCGCTCGCGTGGCGGATCAGCTCCGCCGGCGACGACGGGACCGCGCCGCCGATCTGCACAAACGCCGCGACCATCGGTCAGGTCGCTGCCGGCGCGGCCCGCTTGGCGGCGAACCACGCGTACGTTTCCGCGAGTCCCCGCTCGAGTGGCATTACCGCGCGCCAGCCAAGCTGCTCGGCCGCCTTTTCGGGAGCGAGCACAGAGCGTGCAAGCTCGCCCGGCCGCTTCGGCGCGAACTCGATCGGCGCCTGACCGCCGGCGGCACGACGCAGCATCTCGGCGAGCTCGATGACCGACGTCTCCACTCCGGTGCCGACGTTGAACGCCCGCGCGTCGAGTCGCTCCGGCGCCGAGAGAGTCGCCGCCGCGGCGGTGACGAAGGCGTCGGCGACGTCGCCGACATAGATGTAGTCGCGGGTTTGCCGGCCGTCGCCGAAGACGGTCAACGGTCGCCCGTCGAGGAGGCGGCCGCAGAAGATCGCGACGACGCCCGCCTCGCCGTGCGGGTCCTGCCGGGGGCCGTAGACGTTCCCGAACCGCAGCACGACGCTGTCGAGGCCGTGCACGCGGCCGTAGTACGCGAGGTAATGCTCGACGCTGAGCTTTGCGATCCCGTACGGCGAGTCCGGGTCCTTGGCCGATCGCTCGGGGCTGGGCCGCGTGACGAAGTCACCGTAGAGCGCACCGCCTGTCGACGCGAAAACAATCCGCGTCCGCCGCGCCGCCGTCAACGCGCGTACCGCCTCGACGATATTGAGCGTCCCGAGGATGTTCACCCGCGCGTCGAAGATCGGGTCGTCGAGGCTCCGGCGGACGTCGATCTGCGCCGCGAGGTGGGCGACGATGTCGAAGCCGCCGTCGCGCACGAGCCGCGCGGTCGCGGGCGACGCGATGTCCAGCTCGTAGAGCTCCGTCCCGGCCGGCACGTTCTCGCGCCGGCCGGATGAAAAATTATCGACGATTACCACGCGGTCGCCGCGCGCGAGGAATCGATCCGCAACGTGCGAGCCGATGAAGCCGGCGCCCCCCGTGACGAGTATGTGCGCCACTCAGCGTGTCCGCGTTCGGTCGGATGTGGTGTGCATCGCCGGCAATCTAAACAGCGTGCCCCAGCAGGGCATTGTGATCGCCGGCACCCGCGCCCGCCTACGGCGTCTTGGCGCTGATCCGAGCGTGCGCGCCCGGCCGAATCGCGGGTTGCTCGTGGCTGATGACGATCGCCGTTGCCGCGTACGGTGTCACGCGCACAACCTGCGCGACCGCGATCGGCGTCTCGGGCAGTGTCGGCTCGCCCTCGGCGCCGCGGCGGCGCGGCTCGAAGAGCGTGAACTCGTCGCCGACGCGCACTCCGGCGCGCGACGGCGCTTCGATGATGACGAACGCTTGCACCGAGGGGAGCACGGGCTCGCTGACCACCCAGCGCACGCGCCCAACCGGCGCACCTTGCGGGAGCATGCGACGTGGGCGGCCGGACGTGGCGGCGAGCGTGGGGTCGAACGGAATCAACCTGTTCGGCTCACGGAGCCTCCGGAAGAGCCGAACGACACGCGCGACACCGGCGACGTCACGCCCTGGCCCGCGGATACGTTCCGGCGCGCGCACCACTTCGAGGATGCCGGTCGGCAGCATGAGCTGCCCAACGCCGTCCACGATCGGGCCGATCTCGTAGGCGACGTATCGATCCCCGAGCCGCGCGGGTGCGCCGCGCGGCGGCGTAAAGAGCACCTCTTCGAACAGCTGGAACGGTCCGCGGTCGGCACTCTGCACGATCCCCGACAGATCGCGACTCCGATATACCTGCCCGGGGTCGCGCGGACCGCCAACCCGGTCGACCCACGGCGCGGCGGCTACTTGGCCGGGCCGCACGACAGGGATCGTGTCTTCTTCCGCCTCAGGCTGCGGGGCCGCTCCGCGCGGAGGCGGCGGCGCCGGCGTGCCCTGCTGCGGCGAAAACACCGTTGGCGCGTCCGTGCGTGTCGGTGTGCTCGGCCGCTCGGTCGTGTCGATGGCGGCAATCGCGGTGTCGACGTCGATCGCCGGATCGGTCCCCTCGCCGGGGATGCGCAGCACCTCGCCCGGGAAGATCCAGTGCGGGTCCTCGACGACGTCGCGGTTGTACCGATAGATCTCCGGCCACTGGAACGGGTCGTTCAGGTACATCCGTGCGATGTCCCAGAGCGTGTTTCCGCGCTTGACGGTGTGCGTCCGCTCGCCCGGCCCGCCGGACTGCAGCGCGACGGGTGTCGTATCCTGCGCCGCGGCGGCGGTGTCCTTGGCCGGAGCCGGGTCTTGGGCGGTCAGGGCGGCGGGAAGCAGCAGCGCAGCGGCTCCGAGGAGCCACGCGCGATACGTGCGTCGCGTCATGCGTGCCTGCATCCCGCGCGCTTGCCGCCCGTTCATTTCGTGTCGACTCCGCTAGGTGGTCCGGAGATAGACGACCGGCATGGACGAGGGAAACGCCCGCGCGGAACGCGGGCGCACCGGCTATCCGCGATCAGAACTTGAATGTCCGCCCGACGGGCTGCTGGGAGGAGGACGACCGGATACCGGCCCGCGCCACCACAAACACGTAGTTGGTGTACGCAGCACAGTCGCCGTGCGCGGAGCCCGTTGGGCCGTCGCACCCCGCGCGCCGATCGGTCCCACCGCGCCGCCGACTAAAAGCCCGGCCGCGCGCGGCCGGGCATCCGAACTACTGATAGCTCATAGCTGGTAGCCGATAGCTGGTAGCGTCGCCGCCGAAGGCGGCAACTAGAACGGCAGATCGTCGTCCTCGTCCGCCAGCGCCCCGGGGAAGTCCTCGAACTCCTCCCCGCCCGCCGACGCTTTGGTCCGCTCCGCCGCCGCCGCGGGCTGCCGGCTGCGTCGCTGATACGACCCGTCCGACGAGGCCCCCTCGAAGTCGCCTCCCGCCGCCACGCCGCTCTGGCTCTTGCTCGTCAGCATGATGAGCTCGCGCACGTTGATCTCGGTGCTGTACCGCGTCTGGCCATCCTTGTCCTGCCACTGACGGTACTCGATGCGACCTTCGACGTAGAGCTTGTCCCCCTTCTTCACGTACCGTTCGACGATGTCGGCGAGCTGCGACGTCTTGGTATTCCACACGACGCAGCGGTGCCACTCCGTCTTCTCCTGTCGTGCACCGCTCGCGTCGTTCCACGAGCGGCTGGTCGCGAGCGAGAACGTCGCGACCCGGTTCCCTCCCGTCGTCGAGCGCACTTCGGGGTCGTTCCCGAGGTTTCCGATCAAGCTGACCTTGTTCAGGCTTCGGCTCACATTTCCTCCTGGCGAGAGAAGCGTTCCTCGCCGCGCACGATGTCATCCGACCGTTGTCGTCGCACAAGCCTTTCGCTGCCGTCCGTTCTCACTTCACGCGCGGCCCGCCGCTCGACGCGCCGCGTCACGGCCGGCTCTCGCCCCCCGTGCCGCTGCCGATCCCGAGCCGCAGCACGATCGCGTCCTCGGCCGGACGGCGGTAGTACCGCCGCCGCCGCCCCACCTCGACGAACCCGCGCGAATCGTAGAGCGCTCGCGCACGCGCGTTCGACTCGCGAACGTCGAGGTACAAGGCCTCGGCGCCACGACCGCCCGCGGCGCCGATCGCCGCGTCGAGTAGCATGCCGCCGATGCCGCGGCCTCGCGCCCAAGGCGCCACCGCGACGTTGGCTATCTCACCCTCGCCGGCCGCGAACCACGCGACAACATAACCCAGGACCGGCCCGCCGGCACCCTCCGTCGCGACGCGGAAAAACACGCCGGGGTTGTCGAGCGCCTGGCGGAACGACCCCTCCGACCACGGGTCGCTGAAGCAGACCGTTTCGATCGCCGCGACCTCCGCCATATGTGACCGGGTCGCGGCCGCGAGGCTCATGCGCCGTGCGGCGGCCGCATCAGGCATTCGGCAGCGCGCGCCCGTGCGCGGCCTCCCAGCGGCGCTGCGCTTCAGCAACGCGGCCATATTCGGGCTCCCACCGGTGTAGCTCGGCGGGCCCTCCCCGCTCGAGCAAGGCGGCCACGCGCACGACGCCGCGCGCGTCCGGGAGCGCCTGAACGCCGCGCCGGTCCCCAACCAATGGTCGACCCGCGCGCTCGAGACCCTCGAGGTCATTCGAGCTCACTAGCCGCACCGGTCCGACCTCGGTCACGTCCCCGGACGCAGCAATGACGCACGTCGCGGCGTACGCCTCGCCTCGCAGCGCGTCGAGTGTAGCGACGTACTCGCCCGGCCCGAGTTGCGGCTCCGCGGCGCCGACCATGAGCGCGAGCGACGAGACGGCGTACAGCGGGCAAGCCGTCGCCGTCGCCATCCCCTTGGCGATGGCCGCCGCGATGCGAAGGCTGGTGAAGCTCCCCGGCCCCGCGCCGCACACCACACGCTCGACCGTTCCAACGGAGACCGCGGCCTCCGCGAGGGCCGCGGCGACCGCCGGCATCAGCCGCTCGCTCCGACTGTCGCGCATCGCGACGGTTCTCGCGGCGAGAATCTCGCGACCGCGCGCGACGCAAACCGTCCCCACGTACGTGGACGCGTCGAGGGCCAGCGTAATCACCCCCGTCCCCCACTCGGCGGCGCCACGACGTGTCCACCCGCATAGAGGAGGCGCCGCTCCGGATCGCGGGCAAGATGCTGGAGGGTGATCGGGACGTGATCGGCGGGCAGCCGCGCCCCTGCCCGCTCTGGCCATTCGACGATCACGAGCGCGTGCGCGGCCACGATGTCATCCCAGCCGACGTTCGTGAGGTCCTGCTCGCCCGACAGCCGGTACAGGTCGACGTGGTAGACGCGCGACCGTGGCGCCGTATACTCGTGGACGAGCGCAAACGTCGGGCTGGTCACGGGCTCCGTGACGCCGTACCCGACGCAGATCGCGCGGGCGAGCGTCGTTTTCCCGGCGGCGAGGTCACCCCCGATCGTGACCAGGAGGGGTGGGCTCGACGCGCGGCCCAGCGCCTCCCCCCACGCGACCAGCTCCGGCTCGGTGACCGCCAGCCGCCCGCGTGGCGCCAGGGGCGGGATGATTCCGGGGAAATCCACCGGAGGGCCGCTAGCGGCGGCCGCGCCCACCCGCCACGCGCCCACCGCCGTCCGCCGCCACGCGGGCCGGCGCGCGATCAGGCGCGCCAGAGCGCGGGCCGGTGCCGCGGGCCTTCAGCTCGAACAGTTGATCCCGAAGCTGCGCGGCCGTCTCGAAGTCGAGCGCTTTCGCCGCCTCGCGCATCTGCTCCTCGAGAAGTCGGATCATTGCATCGACGTCAACGACGTCATAGCCCGCCGACGGCTCGGCGACCTTTGCCCCGCGCTCGCGCCGCGCGTCTACCGTCCGCGCGTCGGCGACGCGCGTGATGAACCGCACCTGGTCGGCGCTCTTTTGCACGGTCCGAGGAGTGATGCCATGCTCCGCGTTGTGCGCGACCTGGATTTGCCGCCGCCGCGCCGTCTCTTCGATGCACCGCTGCATCGACCCGGTCATGCGATCAGCGTAGAAGATGGCACGCCCGTTCACGTTGCGCGCCGCGCGTCCGACGGTCTGGATCAGCGACCGGTCACTGCGGAGGAATCCTTCCTGATCGGCGTCGAGGATCGCGACGAGCGACACCTCTGGCAGGTCGAGTCCCTCGCGCAGCAAGTTGATCCCGACGAGGACGTCGAACTCGCCGAGGCGGAGCCCACGGACGATCTCCATGCGCTCGATCGCGTCGATGTCCGAGTGCATGTAGCGGACGCGGACGCCGACCTGTTGGAGATAGTCGGTGAGGTCCTCCGCCATCCGCTTCGTCAGGGTGGTGACGAGTACCCGCTCCCCGCGCCGCTCCCGCGCCCGGATCTCGTTCAGCAGGTCGTCGACCTGCCCGCGCACGGGCCGCACCTCGATCTCCGGATCGACCAATCCGGTAGGACGGATGATCTGCTCGACGACTACTCCTTCCGAGAGCCGCAGCTCCAGCTCGGCCGGGGTCGCGGAGACGAAGATCGCCTGCGGCGTCAGCGCGAGGAACTCATCGAACATCAGCGGCCGGTTGTCAAGCGCACTGGGGAGGCGGAAGCCGTACTCGACGAGGGTCAGCTTGCGCGCGCGGTCGCCGTTGAACATCCCGGCCACCTGGGGCAGCGTCACGTGCGACTCGTCGACGACGACGAGAAAGTCGTCCGGGAAGTAGTCGAGCAGGCAGGCGGGCCGCTCCCCGGCGGAGCGTCCCGACAGGTGTCGCGAGTAGTTCTCGATTCCCGCGCACGTGCCGATCTCGAGCATCATCTCGACGTCGAAGTTCGTACGCGACTCCAGACGCTGCGCCTCGAGCAGCTTCCCCGCCTCCCGGAGCTCGCGGAGCCGTCCCGCGAGCTCCTCCCGGATCAGCTTCACCGCCCGTTCGAGCGTTGGTCGGTTGGTGACGAAGTGCTTGGCTGGGTAGATCGCCGCGCGCTCGAGCATCGCGATCGTCTCACCCGTGAGGACGTTGATCTTCGAGATGCGCTCGACCTCGTCGCCCCACATCTCGATTCGGACGCCCTGCTCCTCGTAGGCCGGGTAGATCTCGACGGTGTCGCCGCGGACGCGGAACGTGCCGCGCTCGAACGCCACATCGTTGCGATTGTACAGGATCGCGACGAGCGCGCGGAGCACGTCGTCGCGCCCAACCTTCTGGCCGCGCGTGAGCGTGACCATTTGGCTCTTGTACTCCTCGGGGTCGCCGAGGCCGTAGATCGCCGAGACAGTTGCGACGATGATGACGTCGTCCCGCTCCATGAGGCTCGACGTCGCGCGCAGCCGCAGCCGGTCGATGTCCTCGTTGATCGAGGCGTCCTTCTCGATGTAAGTGTCCGTCGTCGGGACGTACGCCTCGGGCTGGTAGTAGTCGTAATACGAGATGAAGTACTCGACCGCGTTGTGCGGCAGGAAGCTCTTCAGCTCGCCGTAGAGCTGGGCGGCTAGCGTCTTGTTGTGCGAGAGGACGAGCGTCGGCTTGCCGATGTTCCGGACGACGTTGGCGACCGTCATGGTCTTTCCCGAGCCAGTCACGCCAAGGAGCGTCTGGAAGCGGTCGCCGCGCTGGAGCCCGTCGGTTAGCTCGGCAATCGCCTTCGGCTGGTCCCCGGCTGGCTGGAAAGGCGCTTGAAGGTCGAAGCTGGCTCGGGGCATGGGGATGAATATAACAAAGTCGGACTTTCTTCGGGTGCGCTCCGCCCGTTACGAGCAGGCGGGACTCGACGTCTGGGAGCTATAGCGAGCTCGACCGTTTCCGCCACGTCGATGGGCTGCGGTCCGGAAGCCACTCCCGGCCGCCCTTCACCCGCGCGATCCACCCGTGGTTCTCCCGCATGCAAGACCGGCGATCGACGGCGGCTGCGTCGGCGGCGCTGCGTGCGGTGACGGCCTGACTTAGCGGCTGTTCGGCCACAACGGGCCGCGGCGGCTACTCGGTCGGGATCCGATCCCGCCGCGCGACGTCGGTAATCCCTTTGACCTTCCGGGCCGCCTTCATGATCCGCTGAAGGTGTCCGAGGTTCTCCACCTCGACGAGCACCGAGCCGACTGCTTTTCCGTCCGCCGTCTTGAGTTCCATGCTCCGGATGTCGGTGCCCGTTCCGCTGATCGCCGACGCAATGTCCGCGTAGAGGCCTCGGCGATCGTTGCCCTCGATCGCGAGACGAACGACGAAGCGCTCGCCTTCCGCCTCCTGCCAATCGATCTCGAGACGCCGCTCTGGTTCGTGGGCAAGGAATAAGAGATTCGGACAATCCCCGCGGTGGATGCTCACGCCGCGCCCCCGGGTGACGTAGCCGACGACTGCGTCGCCCGGAACGGGCTGACAGCATTGGGCGTAGCGGACCATGAGCCCGTCGACGCCCTGGATGCGGATTCCCTTCGGGCCCCGGACGCGATCGACGAAGCGCTCGAAGACGTTCGGCCGCGGCGGCTCCGCGGTGTCCAGGTCCGGGTGCAGCAGCCGGAGGACCTGCGCGACGTTGACGTCGCCCTGGCCGATCGACGCGAGGAGATGCGTCGTGTCGTTGAGCTTCAGTTCTTCGGCGACGCGTGCGAGCTCGTCGTCGCTCGGCTTCGCGAGCCGCCGGCGCTTGACCTCCCGCTCCAGCATCTCGACGCCGAGCCGCTGTGACGACCGCTGCGCCTCGTGCTTCAGAATCTGGCGGATCTTGTGGCGCGCGCGCCCCGTCCGGACGTGCGCGAGCCAGTCGCGCGATGGCTTCGCCGTCGGCGATGTGATGATCTCGACGGTCTCCGAGTTCCGGAGCGGCCGCGAGAGCGGCGCGATGCGGCCGTTCACCGTCGCGCCGGCGCAGTGCAGGCCGATCTCGGTGTGCACCGCGAACGCGAAGTCGATGGGCGTCGCTCCCTTCGGCAGCTGGATCACGTCGCCCGTCGGCGTGAAGACGAAGATCTCGTCTTGGTACAGGTCGAGGCGCAGGAATTCCAGAAACTCGTCCGGCGTCTTCGCGTCGAGCTGGAGTTCGAGCACCTGACGGAACCACGCGAGGTGCCGATCCAGCTCGTCCGAGCTCTTTGCGTCCTCCTTGTAGCGCCAGTGCGCGGCGATGCCGTAGTCTGCCGTCCGGTGCATCCCCCGCGTCCGGATCTGAATTTCGTAGAGCTGCCGGCCGGGTCCGAACACGGTGGTATGCAGCGACTGGTAGCCGTTCGACTTCGGCTGGGCGATGTAGTCCTTGATCCGCTCCTGCAGCGGCGTCCAGCCGTCGTGAATCACGCCGAGCGCGTGATAGCAGTCGGGCACCGACTCGCACAGCACGCGGATGGCGAGCAGGTCGTAAATCTCCTCGTACGGCCGGTCCCGCTGCCGCATCTTCTTGTAGATCGACCAGAGGTGCTTCGGCCGTCCGGTCACTTCCACATTGCGGATGCCGGCCGCGGTGAGCGCGCGCTCGAGGGGCTCTCGCATCGCCTTGATGAGCTCTTCCCGCTCGCCGCGCTTCTGCGCGATCTTCTTCGCCAGCGACTTGTATTCCTCGGACTCGAGGTGCTTGAACGCGAGGTCTTCAAGCTCCCACCGCAGCTTTGCCATTCCGAAGCGGTGAGCGAGGGGCGCGTAGAGGTCACGCGTCTCCTGGGCGATGCGTCGGCGCTTCTCCGGCGGTAGCCACTCGAGCGTCCGCATGTTGTGCAGACGGTCCGCGAGCTTGATGATGATGACGCGCGCGTCCTTGGCGATCGAGAGCAGCAGCTTCCGGTAGTTCTCGACCTGCCGCTCCTGCTGCGACGAGCCTGACGGCAGCTTGGCGATCTTCGTCAGGCCGTCGACGATCCCGGCGACCTCGTGCCCGAACTCGCGCTCGACGTCAGCCACCGTCACGTCGGTGTCCTCGACGACGTCGTGGATCAGCCCGCACGCGACGGTGAGCGAGTCGAGCTGTAGGTCGGCGAGTACCTTCGCGACCTCGACGCAGTGGGTGACGAACGGCTCGCCGGAGTTACGCGTCTGGCCGCGGTGCGCGCGCTCGCTGAACTGGTACGCGCGCACGAGCAGGTCCCGGTCGAGCCGCTCGTTGTGCGGCGAGTCGCCCAGGTCCCAGCCGGGGATAATCGCGCTCTGCGCCGTAGCCGGGGACGCCATTACAACAGTCCTGCCTCCGCGAAACTCGTGTACCGTCCCCGACCGATGATGACGTGGTCGTGAACGGGGATGTCGAGCAGCCGTCCTGCGGCAACGAGCTGCTCGGTGACCAGCCGGTCGTCGGCCGAGGGCGTCGGGTCGCCGCTCGGGTGATTGTGGACGAGGATGATCGCCGCCGCCCGCTCGGCGATCGCCTCGCGAAAGACCTCCCTCGGGTGGACGAGCGAGGAGTTCAGGATCCCGCGCGTCACGGTTACATCCCGTTCCAGGCGGTGCTGCGCGTCGAGCACGGCGACGTGGAATTCCTCCACCGGCAGGTCCTCCAGCCGAGGCGCGTACACCGTCACGACGTCCCGCGGCGACCGCACCGGCGCCCCATCCTCTCGAGCCTCCGCGGCCATCCGGCGGCCCAGCTCCAAGGCGGCATGGATGACCACCGCACGCGCCATTCCAACCCCAGGGGTCGCCGTGAGCGCCGCAGTCGGCTGCATCGCCAGGCGCCGCAGCGACCCGTGCGCCGCTTTCAGCACTTCGTGCCCGACCTGCAGCGCCGAGCGTCCTGCACCGCCCGAGCCGAGCAGGATCGCCAGCAACTCCGCCGAGCTCAGCGCGTGAGCCCCCAAGTCTACCAACCGTTCCCGCGGCCGGTCCGACCGCGGTAACTCCCGGATACTTAACGCTTTTCGCCGCTCCTGGCCAGCCATCCGCCTCGCTCCGCGCATCAGGTACCCGACGCCTAAGTGTCTCCGCGGCAACCAGATACGCCTCGCGCGCTGGCGGCGCGTCATCGATCGAGCGCCCCTCGGGGCCACAGTGCAGCGCGAATCCGCCTCATCAAGAAAGGGCCGGCGCTTTGGCGCCGGCCCCCGCAAAACCTCTGATAGCTGATAGCGGATACCTGATAGCGCGCGGCCCTACAGGGCCGCGCCATGGCACTTCTTGAACTTCTTCCCCGACCCGCACGGACACGGGTCGTTCCGGCCGACGTCGGACCAATTGGCCGGAGCCGTTGCCGGCTGCTTCAGCGGGCGCGCCTTCCCGGCGCCGACGACCACCGGGTCCCGCTTGGTCGCCACCGCGCGCTTCGGCGGCTCCGCCGGCGCGACGTCGAGCGCGACGTCGGTTCCCTGCTCTGCTCCCGCCGACTCCTCCGCCGGGACCGGCTCGAGGATTCCGAGCGCGTTGTAGCGCATTGTCGGTTCCCGGCGCCCCCCGTCGCCGTCCGGGCCGATGGGCGGCGGCGTCCAGAGGAGAGGCTCCGGCGGTGGCGGCGGCTCCTCGTTGAACACGACCTGCACTTTCAGGAAGCGGTCGCTGAACGTGTCGTAGATGTCGTTCATGAGGTCCACGAACATCGTATACGCTTCCTGCTTGTATTCGATGAGCGGGTCCTTCTGGCCCCACGACCGGTAATGGATCGCGTTCCGCAGCTGGTCGAGGTCGTACAGGTGGTCTTTCCACTTCTCGTCGAGCACGTTGAGCATCACAAGCGCGAGAAGCCGGTCTCCGTAGCCCCCCTCGCCGTCGCGGATCTCGTCGAGCGACGCCAGCTTTGCCCAGAAGGCCGCGCGCGCTCCCTCGACGGCCGCCGCCTGCATGTCGGGAACCGTCGTCGGGGGGCCATCCGGCGTCTCCAGCTCCGGGACGCGCAGCATGTAGTGCATGAGGAGCTCCTGCCGCAGAAGATCGCGGTCCCACTCCTCGGCCGTCTCGAACTCTTCGAGTGTCGTCTCGACGCGGCGCGCAACGGCCTTCTCGACCATCTTTAGCGCCTCGCCCTTCAGCTCCTCGCCACCCTCGAGCGCGAACGTCCGCAGCGAGTAGATGACCTCCCGCTGCTGGTTCATCACGTCGTCGTACTCGAGCAGCCGCTTCCGCGACTGGAAGTTCTGCAGCTCGACGCGTTTCTGCGCCTGCTCGATCGAGCGCGTGATCAGCGGGTGCGTGAGGACCTCGCCTTCTTGCGCCCCGAGCCGGTCCATGAGTCGCGCGATGCGCTCCGACCCGAAGAGGCGCATCAGGTCGTCCTCGAGCGACAGGAAGAACTGTGACGCGCCCGGGTCTCCCTGACGGCCGGCGCGGCCGCGGAGCTGCCGATCGATCCGCCGCGCCTCGTGCCGCTCCGAGCCGACGATGTGAAGCCCGCCGGCCTCCGTCACGTCGACCAGGTTGCCGTCCGGGTCCTTGACGCGCGATGGCCGCGGCTCGGTCACACCCGGGCCGAGCTTGATGTCCGTACCGCGCCCGGCCATGTTCGTCGCGATCGTGACCGCGCCCGGCTGTCCAGCTCCTGCGACGATCTCGGCCTCGCGCTGGTGGTACTTCGCGTTGAGCACGTTGTGCGGGAGGCCGGCGCGGTTGAAGAGCTTCGACAGCGTCTCCGACGCGTCGACGCTCGTCGTCCCGACCAGCACCGGGTAGTTCAGCTCGTGCAGTCGCTTCGTCTCGTCGACGATCGCGTTGTACTTCTCGCGGCGGGTCTTGTAGACGAGGTCCTGCCGGTCCTCGCGGATCATCGGCCGGTTCGTCGGGATGACCGCAACCTCGAGCTTGTAGATCTGGTAGAACTCCGCCTCCTCCGTCTCGGCGGTGCCCGTCATGCCGGCGAGCTTTTCGTACATACGGAAGTAGTTCTGGATCGTGATCGTGGCGAGCGTCTGCGTTTCGCCTTTGACCCGCACTCCTTCCTTCGCCTCCACCGCCTGGTGGAGCCCCTCCGACCAGCGCCGACCGGGCATCGTCCGTCCGGTGAACTCGTCGACGATGAGGACCTCGCCGTCCTGCACGACGTAGTTCACGTCCTTCTCGTAGAGCGAGTGCGCGCGCAGCAGCTGGTGCACGATGTTCAGCTTCTCGCTCGTCTGCGCGTAGTGCAGCTCGAGCTGGCGTCGCGCCTGGAGCTTCTCCTCCCCCGTCATCCCGTGGTCGTGATCGATGCGGTGGACCGCCTCCGAGATATCCGGCAGCACGAACTGGTCGTGGTCCGACGGAGAGAGGAAATCCACGCCGCGGTCGGTCAGGTGCACGGAGTGCCCTTTCTCGTCGAGCACGAAGAGGAGGTCCTCCTCGATGTCCCGGTACTGCTGCTTGTTGGCCGGCAGCTTCCGGTCGGCGATATGGTCCAGCTCCATGCGCTGGACGAGCATCTTGTTCGCCGGCTCCTGGAGCACCTTCATCAGACGCTTGTTCTTCGGCCCGCCGAGGCGCGCCTTGTACAGGCGCAGCGCCCCGTCCTGGGTGTCCCCGCGCTCGAGGGCCCGCTCCGCCTCGGCGACGAGCGCGTTCACCATCTCCGTCTGCCGACGCGCCAGTCGCGCGACGTCGGCGTTGTGCTGGAAGTATGCCGCGTCGTTCTCGTTCCCGACCGGGCCCGAGATGATTAGCGGCGTCCGCGCCTCGTCGATGAGCACCGAGTCGACCTCGTCGACGATCGCGAAGACGTGCCCCCGCTGCACACGCTGCTCGACCAACGTGACCATGTTGTCGCGGAGGTAGTCGAAGCCGAACTCGTTGTTCGTGCCGTATGTGACGTCGCAGAGGTAGCCGGCGCGGCGGTCGGGCGTTCCGGGCTCGGTGTCGTCGATGCACCCGACGGTCAGCCCGAGATACTTGTACAGGTGGCCCATCCACTGCGAGTCGCGGCGGGCGAGGTACGAGTTGACGGTGACGAGGTGGGCGCCCTTCCCCGGCAGCGCGTTGAGGTACAGCGGCAACGTGGCGACGAGGGTCTTCCCCTCGCCCGTGGCCATCTCCGCGATCTTGCCGAGGTGGAGCTGGATTCCCCCGTGGAGCTGCACGTCGTAGTGCACCATGTCCCACGTCAGATCGCGGCCCGTCACGCTGACCGTCGTCCCGAGAAGGCGGCGCGCCGCCTCGCGGACCGTGGCGTACGCCTCGGGGAGCAGCTCGTCCAGCAGGTCCCGCGTCAGCCGGCGCAGCTCGCCCTCGGCGCCGCCGCGCCCGTCCGCCCCCGACAGCTCGAGGTCGAGCCGCTCGCGCTCGGCCGCGTCTTTGGCCGTGCGCTTCTGCTCCTTGAGTCCGGCGATGCGCGCCTCCAGCTCGGCAGTCCGCTCACGAATGATCTCGCGGAACCGCGCCGTTTGGCCGCGAAGCTCCTCGTCGGAGACGTTCGCCAGCCGCGCGTAGTGCTCGTTGATCGCGTCGACGATCGGCTGAATCTTCCGCCGTTCGCGCTCGTGCCGCGTGCCCATCACCGCGGCGATTGCTCGCTTCAGCATCTCAGTCCTCTATCGATACAGCCGTTGCGCGGCGATGTACGCCTCGACGGCCTCCGGGACGAACCCCCGTATCGTGCGACCCGCGCGCACGCGCTCGCGTATTTCCGTGGACGACACGTCGACCCGGCGCGTCTCGACGCGAACTGCGCCATCCGGGACTCGCCCGCCGTCCCCGTCCCGGAGCATCACGGCCATCGTCGCCAGCCGCAGCACCCGCTCCGGCTCGCGCCACTTCGCGAATGATCCGAGCACATCCGTGCCGACGAGAAAGAACCGCTCCGCATGCGGATGTCGGTCGGCGAGCGCTGCCAGGGTCTCGACCGTGTAAGATAACCCTTCCCGGTCGATTTCGATCGGGTCGACCGAGAAGCGCGGATCGTCGCGAACGAGCAGCCTCACCATCTCGAGGCGATGCCGCGGACTCGTTGCCGCCTGCGCCGCTTTCAGCGGCTGCACAGCCGCCGGCACGAAGATCAGATGGTCGAGGCCAAGGGCATCGAACGCGTCGGCGACAACCAGGAGGTGGCCGACGTGCGGCGGGTCGAAGCTCCCCCCGAAGATGCCGAGGCGCACGCCTCAGCGGTCCGGGGCGAGGGCCGCGGTCACGTCGCCGCACGCCTGTCGCACCTCTTGATCCGCCGGGTAGTTACGGCGGAGGGTGGTGCAGACTTCCTTGGCTTCCTCGTTCCAGCGGATCCTCCGGTAGGTCTCGACCATTCGCAAGCCTGCCCGGCGTGCGGTCGGCGCCGTCGGGTACAAGCGCATCACGTCCCGGAAGTAGATGATGGCCGAGTCGTACATCCTCCGCCGCACATACTGCATCCCGGTCTCGTAGTCCTTGACCGCGAACCACTCCTCGAGGTCCCGCAGCTCCGCCGTGGCCTTGGTCGTCAGCGGTGAGTCCGGATAAAGGCCGAGGAACTGGCGATAAGTCGCGAGCGCCGTCTCGCCGTACTGCCGGTCCAGTGTTGGCTTCCGCCAGAGTCGCCGGTAGGACCGCGCGGATTCGAGCAGTGCGTCGTCGGCCAGGGTGTCCTCCGGGAAGCCCTCGACGAGCCGGCTGAAGCTTTGAGCGCCGAGCAGCCATTCCCGCCGCCCCTGCTGCGCCTTCGCCAGGTACCAGAACGACCGCGGGAGGAGTGTGTCTCGGGCCGGCAACGTCGTCGTGAGGCGCTCGAACCCGGCGACGGCGTTGTCCCAGCGCCGCCGCTCGAACTCTCGAAGGGACGCCTGATAGAGTGCCGTGTCCGTCGTGTAGCGCCGCAGCTGGAAGGCGGGCCTGCACGCCGCGGCGGCCGACACCAGAACCAGCAGCGCGGCGAGCCGCCAGTGGGCAAACCGCATCACGGGCAGAAATACCCGCTGAGGCACGATCGGTTCAGCTCTCGCCGCCACGGCGCCGCGCGAGCATCGACCGATAGATCTCGAGCCGCGGCTCCTCCGGGTGCCTCGCGGAGGCGCGGTCCCACACGCGGCCGGCCTCGGCCAGGTCCCCCTGGAGGTAGAAGGCGAGCCCGCGGATCAGCATGGCGTCGAGCCAATCCGGACGCTCGCGAAGGGCGTGATCGATCGTTCCTCCCGCTTCATGGTAGTCGCCATGCTCGAGCAGCGTCCGCGCGAGCTTCAGCCGGATGTCGCTGAACCCTGGCCGCAGGGCGAGTGCCCGCCGGTATTGGGCGATCGCCTCGTCCAGGGCGCCGGCGGCGCGGTACTCGTCGCCGAGCGCCGCGTGGCTGTTCGCGAGCCTGTTGGCAACGACGGCCGGGAAGCCGCTCTCGTCCGGCCGGCCAAGCTCCTCGGCCCTCGCGTACGCGTCGCGCGCCTCGTCGTGGCGCCCCATCTGCGTGAGGAGCACCGCGCGGTTGAGCAGCGCCTCGATGTAGCGGGGGTTACGCTCGAGCGCGTCCTCGAACGCGTGGAGGGCGTCCTGCGTCCGGTCGAGCATCGCCAACGACAGGCCCAGGAGGTTGAGCGCGTCGGCGTACAGCGGGCGCTCGCGCGCCGCCTCTGTCAGAAGCAATACCGACCCGTGGTAGTCGCGGACGGCGAACCGCTCCCGCGCCAGGGTCAGGACGTCACGCGTGGCTTCCAGCAAGGCTCCCGGGTCGGACGCCGTGGGGCGCCATGCGGTCAGTGTTGAGCAGTGAGCGGAAGTAATCGATCGTGCGCGCCACGCCCATGCGGACCGGAACGCGCGGCTCCCACCCGAGGAGCGAGCGCGCGCGGCTGATGTCCGGCCGCCGCTGGCGCGGGTCGTCGGTCGGGAGTGGCCGGTACTCGATCTTCGATTCGCTTCCCGTCAGCTCGAGGACGATCTGCGCCAACTCGCCGACCGTGCACTCGTCCGGGTTGCCGATGTTCACGGGGTCCGAATCGCCACCGTGGAAGAGACGGTAGATCCCGTCGATCTCGTCGTCGACGTAGCAGAAGCTGCGCGTCTGCGAGCCGTCGCCGTACACGGTCAGCGGCTCGCCACTCAGCGCCTGCACGATGAAGTTCGATACGACCCGGCCGTCACGCGGGCGCATGCGCGGGCCGTACGTGTTGAAGATTCGCACGATGCGCGTGTCGACGCCGTGATACCGGTGATAGGCCATCGTCATCGCTTCGGCGAAACGTTTGGCTTCGTCGTAGACGCCTCGCGGCCCGACCGGATTGACGTTCCCCCAATATCGCTCCGTCTGAGGGTGCTCGAGGGGGTCGCCGTATACCTCTGACGTCGACGCGATCATGAAGCGCGCACCCTTTTCTTTCGCGACGCCGAGCGCGTTGTGCGTCCCGAGGGAGCCAACCTTGAGCGTCTGGATCGGAAACTCGAGGTAGTCGACCGGGCTGGCCGGCGACGCGAAGTGCAGGACGCCCTGAAGCTCGCCGGAGACGTACATCGGCGTCGACACATCGTGGCGAATGAACGTGAAGGCGGCGACCCCGGTCAGGTGCGCGACGTTATCCGGGTGGCCGGTGATGAAGTTATCGAGGCCCACGACCTGGTGGCCGTCGGCGAGGAAGCGGTCGCAGAGGTGCGAGCCGAGGAACCCGGCGGCGCCGGTGATCAGCACCCTCATACCTCACCCCCGCGGCCGATCGAGAGGTACGTGAAGCCGAGCTTCACCATCTTCGCGGCGTCGTACAGGTTCCGCCCGTCGACGACAATCGGTCGACGGAGCGCCTGCTTGATGCGCCCGAAGTCGGGGTGCCGGTACTCGTTCCAGTCGGTGACGACCGCGAGGGCGTCCGCGCCGTCGAGCGCTGCGTAGCCGGTTTCCGCCAACTCGATCCGGCCGTCGAGCCGGCGCTTGGCCTCCGCCATCGCAACCGGGTCGTGCGCGACGACCAGCGCGCCGGCGGCGAGTAGGTCGTCGATCAGCGTCAGGGACGGTGCCTCGCGCATGTCGTCGGTGTTCGGCTTGAACGAGAGACCCCACACGGCCACCCGGGCCCCGGCGACGCTCCCCTCCAACGCCTCGCGCAGCTTCTCGAACATGCGGTGCTTCTGGCGATCGTTTACCGACTCGACCGCCTGGAGGATGCACAGCGGAACGCCGTACTCCTCCCCCGTGCGCACGAGCGCCCGGACGTCCTTTGGGAAGCACGAGCCGCCGTACCCCGGGCCCGGGAAGAGGAACGCCGGCCCGATCCGCTCGTCGGTGCCGATGCCGCGGCGGACCATATCGACGTTCGCCCCCGTTCGCTCGCACAGGTTCGCGATCTCGTTCATGAAGGAGATCCGCGTCGCCAGCATCGCGTTCGCCGCGTATTTCGTCATTTCCGCCGACGGGATGTCCATGAAGATGATCGGCTTCCCGGTGCGGACGAACGGCGCGTAGAGCTCCGTCATCACCGTGCGGGCGTAGTCCGTCTCGGCGCCGATGACGACCCGGTCGGGCTTCATGAAGTCGTCGACCGCGGCCCCTTCCTTCAGAAACTCCGGGTTGCTGCAGATGTGAAAGGGGTGGCGCGCGTGCTTGCCGACCGCCTCGGCGACCCGCTCCGCCGTGCCGACCGGCACCGTCGACTTTGTGACGACGACGACTTCGCGCGTCATGTGCAAGCCGATCTGCTCCGCCACCGCGAGAACGTATCGCAGGTCCGCCGAGCCGTCGTCGTCGGGAGGCGTTCCCACAGCGATGAAGATGACATCCGCCGCCTCGATGGCGCACGCGACGTCGGTCGTGAACCGGAGACGGCCACTGCGCTGGTTCCGCTCGACGAACGTGTCGAGCCCCGGCTCGTAGATCGGGAGCACGTTCTCCTGCAGCCGCTCGATCTTGCCGGCATCGACGTCGGCGCACGCCACGTTGTTGCCCGTCTCCGCGAGGCAGGACCCGACGACGAGCCCGACGTACCCCGTTCCAACGACGGTGATGTTCACGAGCGACGCACCCGGCTGCTGTGAGTCCCGCGCCTAGTCGGCGGAGCCGACCGGCTGGGCCGAACGGGCGACGTTGGCCGCGCTCGACAGCGAGACGATCCGCGCCCCCGTCTTCACACAGCGCTGGGTGGCGTTGCGCGTGTCGACGATGAGGCCCGCGCGGTCGACGAGCATCTGGTAGTCGATCGCCCGATGGTCGGTCACGATCACGACCGCGTCGGCCTGCTCGATCTCCCCCCGCGTCAGCGCGACGCTTCGCCACTCGTGCCCGTCCTCGACGACAACCGGGATGTGTGGGTCGTGGTACGCCACGTCCGCGCCGTGGCTCGCCAGGAGGCGGATGATGTCGAGCGCCGGACTTTCGCGTACGTCGTCGACGTCCCGCTTGTACGCCACGCCGACGACGAGCACGCGGCTGCCGTTGAGTGCCTTCCGCTCGTCGTTCAGTGCCAGCACAACCTTCTCGACGACGTACGCGGGCATTTGGCTGTTGATCTCGCTCGCGAGGTCGATGAACCGCGTCTTGTAGTTCAGCGTCCGCATCTTCCACGCGAGGTAGTGCGGATCGAGCGGGATGCAGTGGCCGCCGATCCCGGGCCCAGGCGTGAACTTCATGAACCCGAACGGCTTGGTACCCGCCGCCTCGATCACCTCCCAGACGTCGACGCCCAGCTTGTCGCAGACGATCGCCATCTCGTTGACCATCCCGATGTTCACCGCGCGGAAAGTGTTCTCCAGCAGCTTCACGAGCTCGGCCGTCTCGGTCGACGACACGCGCACGACCGTGTCGATGCACGCGGAGTACAGCTCGGCGGCGAGCTCGGTACAGGCCGGCGTGATGCCGCCCACGACCTTTGGCGTGTTCTTCGTGTGGTAAACCGGGTTGCCCGGATCGACGCGCTCGGGACTGAACGCGAGGAAGACGTCCTGGCCGACGGCGAACCCGAGTTGCTCCATCGTCGGTTGCATGAGCTCGCGCGTCGTCCCTGGGTACGTCGTGCTCTCGAGGACGACGAGCAGTCCGGCGTGCGCGTTTCGTGCGACGGTGTCGCGGGCCGCGAGCACGTAACTCATGTCCGGGTCGCGGGTTTTCGATAGCGGCGTCGGCACCGCGATCGAGATCGCGTCGACGTCCCCAAGTCGCCGCTCGTCGGTCGTCGCCTCGAGGTTGCCGTTCCGCACCAGCGTCGCGAGGTCGGCCGCCGCCACGTCTTGGATGTGCGAGCGGCCGCCGTTGAGATGGGTCACCACGCGCTCGCTCACGTCGTACCCGATGACCTGGAAACCGGCCTTCGCGAACTCCACGGCGAGCGGCAACCCGACGTAGCCGAGTCCCACCACACCCACCTTCGCCGAGCGGTCGTGAATTCGGCCGAGCAGAACGTCCTTCATCATGATGGTAGTCGTCAGTCCCCGTAGAACGTCCTGATGGTGCCCGCCACTTCCTCGAGCTGCGCCCGTGTCAGCTCGGGGTAGATGGGCAGCGAGACCACCTCGGCGGCCGCGCGCTCCGCCTCCGGAAAGGCCCCCCGGCGGTGGCCGAGGTACGAGAAGCACGGCTGCAGGTGCAACGGAAGCGGATAGTACACCGCGTTCCCAATCTCCCGCGCCTTGAGGTACGCCTGGAGCTCGTCGCGGCGCTCGGCGCGAATGGTGTACTGGTTGAAGATCGACTCGTTGTTCGGGTCGACGACCGGGGTTCGCACGTGCCTGATGCCGCGGAGTGCTTCGTCGTAGAAGCGGGCGTTCTCCCTGCGTTTCGCGCTCCAGCCCGCGAGGTGCGGGAACTTCGCCCGCAGCACCGCGGCCTGGAGTGCGTCGAGCCGGCTGTTGTAGCCTACCTCGTCGTGAAAGTACTGCTTCGCTCCGCCGTGAACCCGAAGTCGCCGCAGGCGGGTCGCGAGTGCCTCGTCTTGTGTGACCATCATCCCGCCGTCGCCGTAACCGCCCAGGTTCTTCGACGGGAAGAAGCTGAATGTGCCGACGGTCGCCACCTCCCCGGCCATCCGCCACCGGCCGTCGATCCGCCGCCGGGCGCCGATCGACTGTGCGGCGTCCTCGATGATCGGGATTCCGGGTGCGGCGGCGGCGACTGCTTCCAGCGGCGCCATCTGGCCGAACAAGTCGACCGGCACGACCGCCTTCGTCCGCGGCGTGACCGCCGCTCGCACCGCCTCGGGGTCGATGTTGAACGTCGTCGGGTCGATGTCGACGAAGACGGGCGTCGCGCCGACGTTGTGGATCGTGCCCGCGGTCGCGAAGAACGTGAATGGCGTTGTGATGACCTCGTCGCCGCGACCGATGTCGAGCGCGCGAAGCGGGAGGAGCAACGCGTCGGTCCCGCTCGCGCACCCGATCGCGAAGCGCGTCCGGGACAGCTCGGCAACCGCCGTCTCGAGTCGCTCGACCGGCTCACCGAGGATGAAGAGTTGCGAGTCGACGACCTCCATCATGGCGTGAACGACGTCATCGCGGATCGCCGCGTGCTGCGCGCGGAGGTCGAGGAGCGGGACAGGCATATCGGGGCGGTCGGCGGTGGGGGTGTCGTGTGCGCCGCCGGAACGGGCGCACGGCGCGGAGGCGCCGCGCTCAACCATGAAAGGTCGCCGTCGCATCGGCGGGCGTCAATGCGCGCGCACTCCTCCCCAGGCGCGGTCCGGGAATCAACCTCACAGCCGGTTGCGCAGCGGCAACGGCACTTCGCGGCCAGTCTTGGCCGACTCGTAGATGCCGAGGATGAGCTCGAGCGACTTCCGACCCTCGCGTCCGTCCGTGCCGGGTTTCGCCTCCCCGCGAAGTACGGCGAGCACGTTGCGGTAGTATCCCTCGTGACCGAAGCCGTAGACCGTCGGCGGTGTGGTGTTGGCCGCCTCGACCAGCTTGTCGTCGTCGTCGTAGTCGGCGAACTGCCAGTGCTCGACGCGGTTCACCGCCGTGCCCCCGACCTTCACCGTTCCCTTCTCGCCGAGCACCGTGATCGACCCCTCGAAGTTCCGCGGGTACGTGAGGACCGTCACCTCGATCACGCCGAGCGCGCCGGAGCGGAACTTGAGCACGGCGACCCCTGTGTCCTCGGTCTCGACGCGGCGCGCCAGCGTCGCAGTCTTCGCGACGACGCTCTCCACAGGTCCGACCAGCCACTGCATCAGATCGACGTAGTGCGAGGCCTGATTCATGATCGCGCCGCCGTCGAACTCCCAGGTGCCCCGCCACGGGGCGGCGTCGTAGTACTCCTGCGGCCGCGTCCACCGCACCGTGGTGTTGGCGAGGTAGATCCGCCCGAAACGCCCCTTCTCCACGGCGCGACGCAGGAGCTGGATCGGGGGGTTGAGCCGGTTCTGCTTGACGACGAACAGGTGGACGCCCGCCGCGTCGCACGTCTGCACCAAGGCATCGGCGTCGGCGAGCGAGATCGCCATCGGCTTCTCGACGACGACGTGCTTGCCGGCGCGCGCGGCGACGATTCCGTGCGCGGGGTGCAGCCCGGACGGCGTACAGATGCTCACGACGTCGCACTCGGCCCCGGCGAGAAGCTCCTCGATGGTCCGAAAGGCGGGAACGCCCCGACCGTCGGCGACCGCCTTCGCCCGGTCGATCTCGACGTCGCAGACGGCCACGACGTCGAGACCGTCGACCTTGTCGATCGCCGCGACGTGACTGCCGCTGATGCGGCCGCAACCGACGACCGCGACGCGAACACTGCGGCCCGGCGCGAGCGATCCCCTGCCCACCGCCGCGCCGATCACCGCGCCTCCCGAGCGGGCGTCTGTCGGACAGGCCGGATGCCGTCGCCGGCGCGCTCGTACTCGGTACCGCAGACCGCGCACGTTCCGGCGCCGGAGGCGGCAATGTCGGGTAACCGCTCACCGCACTGGCATACCCAGCCGACTCGCCGGGCCGGCACCCCGGCTACGAGCGCGTAGGCCGGCACGTCCCGCGTCACGACGGCTCCGGCGCCTACCAACGCGTACTCCCCGAGCGTGACGCCGCAGACGACCGTCGCGTTCGCCCCGATCGTCGCCCCGCGCCGGACGAGTGTCCGACGGTACTCGTGCTTCCGCGACACGTGCGCCCTGGGGTTGAGCACGTTCGTGAAGACCATCGACGGCCCGCAGAACACGTCGTCCTCGAGCTCCACGCCCTCGTAGACGGAGACGTTGTTCTGGATTTTCACGTTGCGGCCGATCTTGACGCCGCCCATGACGACGACGTTCTGCCCGAGGTTGCAGCGCTCCCCGATGACGGCTCCGGGCATGACGTGCGAGAAGTGCCAGATGTTCGTGCCGGCGCCAATGACTGCGCCCTCGTCCACGTACGAGGACTCGTGGACGAAGTAGTCGCGCGCCGCGCCGCCGCCGCTCAGTCGACGAGCGCCGCGTCGGCGCGGAGAAGACTCTGCCACTCCTGGAGCGGACGGACCGACAGCCGGCGCGAGCGGAGCGACAGCACCGCGTCGCACGCCGCGCTGGCCGCGGAGAGCGTCGTCGTGTAGGGAATGCGGTGCCGAATCGCCGCGGCGCGGAGCGTGTAGTCGTCGGCCTGCGCGTGCTTGCCGAGCGGGGTATTGATCAGCAGGCACGCCTCGCCGTTAACGATCAGGTCGAGACAGTTCGGTCGCCCCTCGTGCACCTTGAACACCCGCCGCGCGCGGATACCTCGCGCCCGGAGATACTTCGCCGTTCCCGTCGTCGCGACGATGCCGAAACCCATCTCCTGGAAGCGTCGGGCGATGGGGGTCACGTTCGGCTTGTCCGAGTCGTTGACGGTCACGAGGATGTCACCGGTGAGTGGCAAGGCGTTCGACGCCGCCATCTGCGACTTGGCGAACGCGCTGCCGAACGAATCGGAGATGCCCATGACTTCTCCCGTCGAGCGCATCTCCGGGCCGAGTATCGGGTCGATCCCCGCGAACTTGTTGAACGGGAAGACGGCCTCCTTCACCGACACGTATGGCGGCACGATCTCCTCCGTGAGACCGACCTCGTCGAGCGTTTCGCCGAGCATCACCCGCGCGGCAAATGATGCCAATGGCACCCCCACGGCCTTCGACACGAACGGGATCGTCCTACTCGCGCGCGGGTTGACCTCGAGCACGTACACGACGCCGCCCTTGATCGCGAACTGGACGTTCATCAGCCCGACCACGCCCAGGGCCTTCGCCAGCGCCACGGTCTGGTCGCGCATCGTCTGCAAGTCGGGCTCACCGATCAGGTAAGGCGGCAGCACGCACGCCGAGTCCCCGGAGTGGACGCCGGCGTCCTCGATGTGCTGCATCAGGCCGCCGATCACCACGGTGTTCCCGTCGGAGATCGCGTCGACGTCGGCCTCGAAGGCATCCTCAAGGAACCGGTCGATGAGGACCGGGCGCTCCTCCGACACGCGGGCCGCGACGGAGAAGTAGCCCTCGAGCTGCGGCGGATCGTAGCAGATCTGCATCGCACGCCCGCCGAGCACGTACGACGGCCGGACGAGAACCGGGTAACCGATCTCCTGCGCCGCGTCGAGCGCCTCGGACACGCTCGTCGCCGTGCCGTTGGGCGGCTGGCGCAGCCCGAGCTCGCGGGCGATGCGCTCGAAGCGGCGACGGTCTTCCGCGATGTCGATGGCGTCGGGCGACGTTCCGAGGACGCGCACGCCTTCGGCCTCGAGCCCGCGGGTCAGCTTCAGCGGCGTCTGCCCGCCGAGCTGCACGATCACCCCTTCCGGCTGCTCGCGCTCGACCACCTCGAGCACGTCCTCGAGCGTCAGCGGCTCGAAGTACAGCTTGTCCGAGGTATCGAAGTCGGTCGACACGGTCTCGGGGTTCGAGTTGATCATGATCGTCTCGAACCCCTGGCCGCGGAGCGCCATCGCCGCGCGCACGCAGCAGTAGTCGAATTCGACGCCCTGGCCGATCCGATTGGGACCGCTGCCGAGGATGACGACCGAGCGCCGTCCGGAGCGCGGGGCCTCGCTCTCCTCGTCGTAGCTGCTGTAGAGGTACGGCGTCGCCGACGGGAACTCGCCGGCGCACGTGTCGACCATCTTGTACGCCGGCCGGACGCCGAGCTGCCACCGGCGTCGCCGCACGTCGCGCTCGTCCTCGTCGCGGAGGTCGGCGAGCTGGCGGTCGGAGAAGCCCATGCGCTTCATCGCCCGGAGCTCATCTGCCCCGGCCTCCCCGATGCTCGCGTACCACCGCTCCGCCTCGATCAGCTCCAACATCTGGCCGAGGAACCACGGGTCGATCGCCGTGTGGTCGAAGACCTCCTCGACGCTCATGCCGCGCTCCAGCGCGCGCTTCACTTGGAAGATCCGCTCGGGAGTGGGCTGGCGCAGTGCGCCGCGCAGCGCCTCGACGGAGTCGTCGGGGAGGCGATCGTCCTGAGGGCGCGGACCGACCGTCCATCCGGCCCGACCGATCTCCAGCGCCCGAACGCCCTTCTGGAAGGCCTCCTTGAACGTGCGCCCGATGGCCATCGCCTCGCCGACCGACTTCATCTGCGTCGTGAGCAGCGGGTTCGCCGCCGGGAACTTCTCGAAGGCGAAGCGGGGCACCTTCACGACGACGTAGTCGAGCACCGGCTCGAACGACGCCGGGGTCGTCTTCGTAATGTCGTTCGGGATCTCGTCAAGGCGATAGCCGACGGCGAGCTTCGCGCCGATGCGCGCGATCGGAAAGCCGGTCGCCTTCGACGCGAGGGCCGACGACCGCGAGACGCGCGGGTTCATCTCGATCACCAGCATCTCGCCGTCGCGCGGGTTGACCGCGAACTGGATATTGCAGCCGCCGGCGTCAACCCCGACCTCGCGAATGACCGCGACGGCGGCGTCGCGCATTTCCTGGTACTCGCGGTCGGTCAGCGTCATCGCCGGCGCGACGGTGATCGAATCCCCGGTGTGCACCCCCATCGGATCGACGTTCTCGATCGAGCAGACGATCACGACGTTGTCGTCGCAGTCGCGCATGACTTCGAGCTCGAATTCCTTCCACCCGATGACGCTGCGCTCGATCAGCGCCTGGCCGGTCGGCGATTCGGCGAGCCCGCGGCGAACGACGTCCTCGAACTCGTCGCGGTTGTACGCGATGCCCCCGCCGGCGCCGCCGAGCGTGAACGACGGCCGAATGATCGCCGGGAACCCGGTGTGCTCGAGGATCGCGAATGCCTCGTCGAGGCTGGCGGCGACGCCGCCGCTCGCGATCTTGAGTCCGATGCGCTCCATCGCCTCGCTGAAGAGCCGCCGGTCCTCAGCGACGGCGATGGCCCGGGCGGAGGCGCCGATCAGCTCGACGCCCCAGCGCTCGAGCGCGCCTGAGCCCGCGAGCGCCATTGCCACGTTGAGCGCCGTTTGCCCGCCCATCGTCGGCAGGAGGGCGTCCGGGCGTTCGCGCTCGATGATCAGCTCGACGATCTCGGGCGTCACCGGCTCGATGTACGTGCGCTCGGCGAGCTCCGGATCGGTCATGATCGTCGCCGGGTTCGAGTTCACGAGAACGACCTCGTAGCCCTCCTCCCGCAGCGCCTTGGTCGCCTGCGTTCCGGAATAGTCGAATTCCGCCGCCTGGCCGATCACGATCGGACCGGACCCGATGACGAGGATTCGATGGAGGTCAGCGCGTTTCGGCATTAATCAAGTCGTCGATGATGTCGGCGCGCGTGCGACGCGGCGACCAACCCGTGGCCCGGCGCAGTTTATCGGGTGAGCCGACCAGAGCCGGCAAGTCGACGGGACGCACGAGCGACGGGTCGGTGGTAATGTCGGCCCGCACGCCTACCCGCTGCAAGACGGTCGTGGCCAGCTCACCCACGCTGATGCCCTCGCCGCTGCAGACGTTGTAGGCGTCGCCCGTCGCGCCACGCTCCGCGAGGGCCAGATACGCGGCGGCGACGTCCTCCACGTGCAGGTAATCGCGGATCGGCTCCCGGTTGCCGACAGGGATCGCGGCCTTGCCGTTTTGCCGCGCCTCCACCGCTCGGCGCACCAGCGCCGGCAGTAGAAAGTGGGCTGCCTGTCCCGGTCCGGAGTGGTTGAAGCTGCGCGTCGCCACGACGCGGAGCCCCTCCGACCGCGCCGCCTGGAGCGCGACGACCTCCTGCGCCGCCTTGCTGGCCGCGTAGACGCTCAGCGGACGCTGCGCTGCGCTCTCCGGAAGGGGTAGCTCGCTCGAGTCGTGCCTTCCATACTGCTCGCCGCTCCCGACGACGAGGACGACCGGGTCGAGCGCCCCGGCGGCGCGCCGTTGCCCGATCGCGGCGAGGAGACGAGCCGCACCGACTACGTTCACCTCGTAGGCCTCACCCGGGTCAGCCGCCGCGGCGGGGACAAACGCGATCCCCGCGAGATGGAAGACTGCCTCCGGGCGCGAGGCGTCGAGCGCGGCGGCGATGTCGGCCGCGCGCCGCACATCTGTGTGGACCCACCGAATCGCGCGGCGCTCGGCATCTTGAAGGATGGACGGGCTCGGAGGAACGCCGAGGCCGGCCGCGGTCACCTCCCAGCCCCACCCGAGAAGGGCACGCTCGAGCCACTGCGCGGCGAAACCGGCGCCGCCCGTGACCAGCGCTCGCCGCGTCACCGCTGGCGTTCGTACCGGGCGAGGTCGGCCTCCACCATCATCCCTACGAGCTCCTGAAAGCTCACCTTCGGCCGCCACCCGAGCCGCGCCGCCGCCTTCGAGGGGTCGGCCACCAAGAGGTCAACCTCGGCCGGGCGGAAGAATCGCGGATCCTGAACGACGTGGTCTCGGTAGTCGAGGCCGACCGCGCCGAAGGCCGCCTCGCAGAGGTCGCGCACCGAGCAGGTGTGGCCGGTGCCGATCACGTAGTCGTCAGGCGCGTCCTGCTGCAGCATCAGCCACATCGCCTCCACGTAATCGCCGGCGAAGCCCCAATCGCGCCGCGCCTCGAGGTTGCCGAGCCGCAGCTCCGACTGGAGCCCGCGCTTGATTCGCGCGACCCCGTCGGTGACTTTGCGCGTGACGAACTCCAGCCCGCGCCGGGGGCTCTCGTGGTTGAACAGGATGCCGGACACCGCGTACATGCCGAAGCTCTCGCGGTAGTTCACGGTAATCCAGTGGCCGTAGACCTTGGCCACGCCGTACGGGCTACGCGGGTAGAACGGCGTCGTCTCGCGCTGAGGCGACTCGTGGACCTTCCCGAACATCTCGCTCGAGCTGGCCTGGTAGAACCGGGCGCGCGGCGCGGCCTTCTTCATCGCTTCCAGCATGCGCGTGACGCCGAGCGCCGTGAACTCGCCGGTCAGCACCGGCTGATTCCATGAGGTCTGCACGAAGCTTTGCGCCGCGAGGTTGTAGATCTCATCGGGCCGGCACTCCGTGACGACGTCGGTGAGCGACGTCTGATCGAGCAGATCCGCCGACACGAGGTCGATGCGGTCGACGAGGTGAGCGATACGCTCGTAGGGAGTCGTCGAGCTGCGGCGCACCACGCCCACGACACGGTACCCCTTCGCCAAGAGGAACTCGGCGAGGTAGGAGCCGTCCTGGCCCGTGACGCCGGTTACGAGAGCGGTAGCCATTGCCTGTTGTCGGCCCTTAAAAAAGGGGGAGCCCCGAAGAGCTCCCCCGCAGTCTCGTCGGCGCCTCGCGCGTCACGCCGCGGCGGTACCGCGAGGCGCGCGCTTGACCTTCCCTGCGGCGAGACACCGAGTGCAGACTTTCACCTTGACGATCTTGCCGCTCTCGTCGACGATCCGCGCCACCTGAAGGTTCGGCTTCCAGACTCGGCGCGTCTTGTTGTTCGCGTGCGAGACGTTGTTGCCGAACGCGACGCCGCGCCCGCACGCGTAACAGCGGTTTCTCTGAATCGCCATCGTCCTAACCCTCGATAAGCTCGATGCGCGCCATCTCGGCGCCGTCGCCTTTCCGATGACCGGTCTTCAGGATGCGCGTGTACCCGCCCATGCGGGTCGCGTAGCGCGGACCGATCTCTTGAAAGAGCTTGTCGGCCGCCTCGCGCTTCTGAATGTGACGGCCGGCGAGCCGGCGCGCGTGAAGCGTCCCCGCCCGCGCCTTCGTGATCAGCTTCTCGACGAACGGTCGAAGCTCCTTCGCCTTCGCCTCGGTCGTCACGATCGCCTCGTGCTCGATCAGCGACGTAGCGAGGTTGCGCATCAGCGCGAGCTTCTGCTCGCTGGTGCGCCGAAGCTGACGGCCGGCCTTGCGATGCCGCATGGCGCTACTCTCCTTCCTCGTCGTCCGGCGCGGCGGCGGCGGCTCGGCTCGGCGGCGTGCCCCAATCGAGGACGCGCACCCCGTCGCCGCTCTCCTCGAACCGCATGCCGAAATTCAATCCCTCGCGCTCGAGCAGCTCCGCGATCTCCTGAAGCGACTTCTTGCCGAAGTTCTTGACTTGGAGGATCTGGTTCTCGGTCTGGCGGACCAGGTCGCCGAGCGTCCGAATGTTCGAGTTCTTCAGCGAGTTGACCGAGCGGACCGACAACTCGAGGTCGTCGATCGGCGTCCGGAGCAGGCCGGCCAGCCGCACGGCATCGCCGGTCATCCCCTCCGCGCCGCCGGGCGTGAGAGGCGCCGACGCGTGCGAGCCGAACTCGACGAAGTACTGGAAGTGTGTCTGCGCGAGCGCGGCCGCGTAGCTCACCGCCTCCTCCGGGGTCACCGTGCCGTTGGTCTCGACGGTCAGCGTCAGACGGTCGTAGTCGGTGCGTTGGCCGACGCGGGTCTCGGCCACGGAGAAGTTCGCGCGGCGGACCGGGTTATACATCGAGTCAATGCGCACGAGATCGACCGGCAGGCCGCGATCGAGCGGGTGCTGGTCCGCCTCGACGTAGCCGCGGCCCTTGTTGACGTACAGCTCGACGGTGGCGTCGCGGTCGTCCTGGAGCGTGAAGAGGTGGTGCGTCGCGTCGACGATGCGGATGCCGCCCGTGACCTGGATGTCGCCGCCCGTCACCGGCCCGGCCTCCGACTTCGTGATGCGAAGGACAGCGTCCTCGAGCTCCTCCGGTAGGGAGAGCGTCAGCGTCTTGAGGTTGCCGATGATCTGGTGGACGTCCTCCACCACACCGGGGATCGTCTGATGCTCGTGCACGACGCCGTCGATGCGGAACGCCCACACGGCCGAGCCGCGGAGCGACGACAGGAGCATCCGTCGCATCGCGTTGCCGAGCGTGTGGCCGAACCCACGCTCGAGCGGCTGGAGTCGGAACTCGGCGACGTTCGGGTTGTCCTCGCGCTTCGTCCCTTCGACAAGCGCAGGCCGAACGAGGCCGCGGAGATCGATCGTTGTTGGCATGTCTACGTTTGTCCTGGTCCTACCGGGTCTCGCCCGGTAACGCCCTGCCCCGCCCCTAACGCGCGGCAGGCTCGTATGGGAGTTAGGGTCCCGACCGTATCGAGGTGGGAGGTCGGAGGTGGGAGATAGGAGCCGAGCAAGCTCGCTCCCACCTCCGGTCCCTCACCTCCCACCTCCTTACACCCTACGCCTCTTCGGCGGCCGACACCCGTTGTGCGGGATCGGGGTCACGTCTCGGATCGACTTGACCTGAAGGCCAGCGGTGGCCAGCGCTTGGATCGCCGACTCGCGCCCACTGCCAGGGCCCTGCACGCGGACGTGCACGCGGCGGACGCCAAGACCGATCGCTTCGCGCGCGGCCTGCTCGGCGGCGACCGTCGCCGCGAACGGCGTCGACTTCTTGGAGCCCTTGAACCCGGCCTTCCCCGACGATCCCCACGCGACGGTGTTCCCGCGCATGTCGGTGATCGTGATCGTCGTGTTGTTGAACGTCGCGTTGACGTGCGCAATGCCCTCGGCGTCGACGACGCGCTTCGTCTTCTTTCCGGTTGCCATGTTACTTCGTGACCTTCTTCTTGCCGGCGATGGCGCGGCGCGGGCCCTTCTTCGTCCGCGCGTTCGTGTGCGTGCGCTGGCCGCGCACCGGCAGGCCGCGCCGGTGCCGGATCCCGCGGTACGAGCCGATGTCCATCAGCCGCTTGATGTTCATCGCGACCTCAGTACGCAGCGCGCCTTCGACGCGATACTCCTTCTCGATCACCTGCCGCAGCCGGCTGACGTCGGTGTCCGAGAGGTCGCGGACGCGCTGTTCGCGGTTGACCCCGGCCTTATCGAGGATCTCGACCGCGTTCTTCCGGCCGATGCCGTAGATATACGACAGCCCTATCTCGACCTTCTTGTCGCGCGGAAGGTCGACGCCGGCAATACGAGCCATATGCTAGCCCTGACGCTGCTTGTGCTTGGGATTGCGCTTGCAGATCACGCGAGTCACGCCGTTGCGCTTGATAATCTTGCAGTGCTCGCAGATCGGCTTCACGCTGGAGCGGACTTTCACGATGAACTCCGGTCGCGCATAAAGTCGGTTACGGACAGATCCGAAGCATAACGGACTCCGCCGAGTCATGCAAGTGTGGCCCGGCCCGTAGCTTACGAGGCGGCGAGGTCCCCGACGACCGTGGCCATCGCCGCCCGTGGGTCGGCCGCCTGAGTTACGGCCCGGCCAACCACGACGTACCGCGCTCCGGCCTCGCGGGCCCGGCGCGGAGTCACGACCCGCGCCTGGTCTTGGGCGTCCCCTTGTTCGAGTCGTACGCCGGGGATGACCAGCGACAGCCGGGAGCCGTGCCGCGCACGGACCGCGGCCGCCTCCCCTCCACCGCACACGATCCCGTGGGCGCCCGCGTCCGCAGCCTGCCCCGCCAGCCGTAGCACCTCGTTGGCGACGTCCGATATCGGGCGTCCCCAGGCCCGGCCGAGCTCCTTGCCCGTGAGTGAGGTCAGCACCGTCACCACAATGACCTCGCATTGCTCGTGGCGGACAGCCCCTTCCACCGCTGCCTCGAGCATCGCGCCGCCGCCGGACGCGTGGACCGTCACGAGCCGAACGCCCTGATTCGCGGCGGTCCGCACCGCTGCGCGAACGGTGCTCGGGATGTCGTGGAACTTGAGATCGAGGAAGACGTCACACCCGAGGTCGCGGATAGCCATGACGACCGCTGGTCCGACCGCCGTAAACAGCTCGCTGCCGATCTTGTAGAAACGGCAGAGGCTTCCAAGGGTGCGGACCATCGAGAGCGCGTCGCCAAGCGTGGAGTAGTCCAGCGCGACGATCGGCTCTGTCGTCAACCAGTCCACTCCAGCGTGCCGACGATCTCCGCGATCGACCGGACGCCTTCCCGGTCGCACCATCGCTCGAGGTCACGGACAATTCGCTCGGGACGCTTCGGATCCTTGAGTGCGGCCGTCCCGACGCCGACGAGGCTCGCGCCGGCGAGGATGTACTGTAGCGCGTCCTCGGCCGAAGCTACCCCTCCAACACCCATGATCGGCGCGCGAACTGCCCGGCTCACTTTCCACGTCGCGAGGACTCCGACGGGCAGCAGACCCGGACCGCTCACGCCGCCCGTCCCGAAGCCGAGGGCTGGTCGGCGGCGCTTCACATCGACCACGAGCCCAGGCATCGTGTTCACCACCGTCAACCCGTCCGCGCCGGCGTGAACGGCGACGCGCGCCGCGGCAGCGATGTCGGGGAGCGTTGGTGATAGCTTCACGAAGATCCGCCTTCGCGTCACGCCGCGCACCTGCGCGACGATGCCCGCGAGCGTATCGGGATCGCTGACGAATTCGGCCCCACCGGCCTTGACGTTCGGGCAGCTCACATTGAGCTCGTACCCGTCGACGGCGCCCGACCGGTCGACCGCCCCGACGCCGAGGGCCTCCTCCAACCCCGCCACGACCGCCGGGTAATCGTCGGCCGTCGCCCCGACGACGTTGATCAGCTTTCGCGTGTTCGGAAGGTGCTGGCCGAGCCACCCGAGGTACTCCTTCCGGACAGCGTCCAGACCGGGGTTCGCGAGTCCGACTGCGTTGATCATTCCCGCGCGGAAGTCGGCCACGCGCAGCGCGGGGTTTCCGGCCCGCGGCTCAGGACTCACGGCCTTGGTAACGATCCCGCCGAGCCGGTCGAGGTCGATCACGTCGTCGAGCTCGCGGGCATAGCCGGCGGTGCCGGCGGCGAGAACGACGGGATTCTGGAACACCAGGCCCGCGACCTCGATCGCCGTCGGGCGCGTGGCGACGGCGCTAGTCATCGCGCCGCTCGCCGCCGCTGCCGCCCATGCGTCGCTCGTATCGACTCAGGTATTCCATCGTCGCCGCCGCGATGGCCGCCGCCAACTCCTCCTGCCCCTTTGCAGAAGCAAGGTAACGGGCCTCGGCAGCGTTCGTACCGAAGCCTACCTCGATGAGTACCGAGGGCATGAACGCCGTGACCAGTACGCGAAAGCCGGCCTGCTTGACCCCGCGGTCGGGGCCGGGGTGTGTCGCTACCAGGTGTTGCTGAACGAGCTCCGCGAGCTCGCTACTCTCCCGCAAGTGCTCGTTTTGCAGCATGTCAGTCACTATGAAGCTGAGCGCGTCGCCCTTGTGCGCGCCACCCGCCGTCTCGAATCGAGCCGCTTCGTTCTCCATCTGCTCGACCCGACGAGCATCTTCCGTCTTCGCCTCGGCGAGAAAGTACGTCTCGAACCCACGAGCGGCCGCTGGCGACTTCCACGCCATGTTCGCGGCGTTCACGTGGATGGAGAGAAAGAGATCGCCTCCCGCGTCGTTGGCGATTCGCCCGCGGTCGTCCAAGGCGATCAGCGTGTCAGTCGTACGCGTATACACCACGCCGACGCCGAGCGAGCGAAGGCGGTTGCCCAATCGGCGCGCGATGCTGAGCGTGACGTCCTTCTCGTAGATCGTGAAACCGCCGCCGATCGGGCCACTCATGCCGTGGTCGGGGCCGCCGTGACCGGCGTCCACTACGACGCGCCGCCGCGACGGGGCCCTTCGACTTGGCAGCGGCCCGTTCCGTGGGGACCCGGTGGGCCGTCCCTCCGCCGCTGGGCCGCCGCGACCGGTCGATACCCCCGCGTCGCGCGCGACCTTCGAGAAGAGCCGCAGCTCGACGCGGTCTCCGTCCCACATTATCCCGTTCCCGATGGCACTGGGGACGATCTCGGCGACGAACTGCAGCGGCACGAGAAGCCTACCGGCGTCGATGAGCGGCGCGTCGGTAAGCTGACGCCACGCGTCGGCGACGGCGACAAATCGCATTCCTTGCCAGACGCGCACGTCGACGCCGTTCACGCGCACGACGAACTCCGCGGCGGAAACGCGCCGCACCGTCGTCGGCACGAGTGGCGAGAGCGCCTGAGGCGCGAGCATCGGGCCTGCACGCGTCTCGACGAGCGGGATGTGCACCGCGCGGTTCGCGTCTTTCACGACGAGTGTTTCGGGCGTGCCGGCCGCGATTTGAAGCGCGGCGGTGGTGGCGAGCAGGCCGGTGATCAACGCGACCGCCCGGCGCGCGCAATCTCCCGCGCCGCGTCGCGCTCGCGTGCGGCCTCGCGCTTATCGTGCAGCTTCTTTCCCTTGGCGAGCGCGAGCGTCACCTTGGCCAACCCTCGCTTGAAGTAGATGTCGAGCGGTACGAGGGTGAGCCCCTGCCGCTCGACGGCTCCGATCAATCGACGGATCTCCGTCTTGCGAAGCAACAGCTTGCGGGTGCGGTCAGGCTCGTGGTTCGCGTACCCGCCGCGCTCGTACGGCGAGATGTGAAGGTTCAGGAGGTAGACCTCGCCGTCGCGGACCACGCCGTAGGCGTCTCCGATGTTCGCCTTCCCGTCGCGCAGGGACTTGACCTCGGTCCCCGTGAGCACGATTCCGGCTTCCCAGGTGTCGAGGATGTGGTAGTCGTGTCGAGCGCGCCTATTACGCGCGACCGACTTGATCTCCTCGGCATCGGCGGGGTTTCGTGGCATCTGAGGGAGGAAGCTGGCAGCGCGGTGCAACGATCAGGAGCACGCCGCCTCACCGCTCAGCGAGCTCTGCAGGCTATGTAACCGTGCCGCAACTTACGACGGGCAGGCGCACGCCATCAACGTGCAATCATCGCCCCGAATCACGCGACTCATGCGCGCGCGCGGTGGCACAAATCCGCGCCGCGCGTTGACTTCGGCCTCATTGGGCCGTAGGTTTCCCGGGCTACCGAGTCACGGGCGAGAGTTCTCGGAAGGCAGCTGAAAAGGCCGGGACAAACGAGCTCTACCGCGACCGACCTTGGCTCGGGAGGACTCGGCTCGGGTGGTGGAACTGGTAGACACGCAGGTCTCAGAAGCCTGTGACGAACAGTCGTGGGGGTTCAAGTCCCCCCCCGAGCACTGCGACCCATACGCGCCCCGCTCGCGCCTGTCAGGCGCCAGCGGGGCGTTTCCCTTCCGACGCCCAGCGTAGGTAGGGTCCAGCTGTGGTCGAAGAAGCGGGAACGTCGGCGGCGCGATCGCCTTGCCGACTACGTCCGCTGTAAGGCCGACGGCGAGACATCCTCCGGCAGCGACGCCGCGCCGAACGCATTGCGCAACGCGTCGTGCGCGGCGTCGATGTACGACGTGACGATCTCTCCTGCGCGCGGGACTTCGCGCGCGGTCGGTCCGACCGGGCCGCCGGCGAACGCGAGGAGGATCTGCCCCAAGCGGACCTGCGTCTGCGTCGCCGCAGGGCGCGGCCCCGCCGTGCGCGCCGCTGGCGGCCGCGAGGTCAGGACGTCGCGATAGGCGCCGAGTCGCGCGTTGAACTGGTGCCGAGCGACCGCGAGCCGGTCCGTGGCGACGTTCGGGTCGCGCTCGAATGCGTCGGCGAGTGCTCGACCCACGCTCGACCCGGTCCGGTCGTCTAGCGCGTCGCGCTGCGCGACGATCAGCCCGACCGCGCGCCGCGCGTAGCGAAGCTCCCACCGGGCGTGATCGACGTCACCTCGCGTCGCCGACTCGGCAAGCCAACGCACATCGGCGTCGGCAGGCTCCTCGAGAAGTGTCGCGACGTAAGCGACGGAGCGTCGCCTGAGGTCGCGCTCCGCCCGCCATCGCGCGAACAGCGGCACGGCGTCGTGGCGTCCCGCTGTCCCTAGCGGGCGCCGAGAACGGGGAGCGCGCGGACGGCGGCCGGGCTGGCGTCGGCGTCCGACGGTTCGTGCGCCTCCGGCGTCGCCAAGCCAACGCGCGCGCGGACCTCGCTTTCCTCGTGCAGCAGGTCGGACAGGCGGACGCTCGCGAGCACGTCGTCGATCTTTTGCTGCAGGAGTATCCAGACCGGCCGGATGCTGCACGCGTGCGACGCCGAGCACCGCTCCTCCTCGACCGGGTGCGAGACGCAGTGGAGGTCGAAGGTCGTCAGCTCCGACGCGGTGATCACGTCGCGGACCGAAATCTCCTCCGGGGCACGCGCCAGCGCGTACCCGCCGCGGGCGCCCCGCGTGCTTTGAACCAGCCCGGCGCGCCGCAGCCGAAGCAGGATCTGCTCGACGTAATCAACCGGCAGCCGCTCACGCGCTGCGATGTCGCGGCCCGTGATTGGCCCGTCGGGCACTCGCCGTGCCAAGTGGAGCGCGCAGATGACGCCGTACTCGGCGAGGGTCGTAATGCGCACGACTGCAGGATAGGATGGGCCGCAGCCGTCAACAAGAGGGCCGCCTCAGCCGCCGGCACTGACCGGCCCGTGCGCGCCCCCCGGAACCCCGATGTCGGTCATTTTGCGGAGGTCGAGGACCTCGTCGATCTGATCGGGGGGGATCACTCCCTCCCGACGCACCAGGTCGCGGATCAACACGCCTTCCTTCACCGACTGCTTGCTCAGCTCTGCAGCTCTGGTATAGCCGACGTGCGGCGCGAGCGCGGTCGCGAGCGCGGCGGAGCGCTCGACCCAGTACTCGCACATCTCGCGATTCGCCTCGATGCCGACGACACATCGATCCGTGAGTACGGCCGCGGCGTTGGTCAGGATCCGGACCGACAGCAGGACGTTGAACGCGATTACCGGCATCATGACGTTGAGCTCGAGCTGGCCGTGCTCCGCGGCGATGCCGACCGTCGCGTCGCAGCCCATGACCTGATAGCAGACCTGATTCACCATCTCCGGGATCGAGGGGTTGATCTTACCCGGCATGATCGACGACCCCGGCTGGACCGCGGGCAACCGGATCTCGTCGATCCCGGTGCGCGGGCCCATGACCATCAAGCGCAGGTCGCTCGCGATCTTGCTCAGATCGACGGCGAGGACGCGGAGCGCCGAACTGAAACCGGCCACGTCGCCCATGCTCTGCATGAGCTGGACGCGGTCCTCTCCCTCGCGGAGCTCGAGGCCGGTGATTTCGCGGAGATGCTTGAGCATCAGAGCCGGGTACTCCGGCTCGACGGTGACCCCGGTACCAACCGCACTCCCCCCGATCCCGAGGTCTCGCAGGTAGTCCGCGGCTTCGCTCACGCGACGAACGCCTCGGTCGATCGACCCCGCGTACGCCGTGAATTCCTGGCCGAGCCGGATCGGCATCGCGTCCTGCAAGTGTGTGCGGCCCGCCTTGACGACGTCGTCGAACTCTCGCCCCTTCTCCGCGAGCGCGTCGCGCAGCGCGGTGAACGTGTCGACAAGCGCGCCGAGGCCGGCGAGGCACGCGAGCCGGATGTTCGTCGGGATGGTGTCGTTCGTCGACTGCGCCACGTTGACGTGGTCGTTCGGGTGTACCGGCGTGTACTCCCCTCGCCTCCCGCCGAGGAGCTCGTTCGCGCGATTCGCGAGGACCTCGTTCACGTTCATGTTGTGCGACGTTCCGGCACCTGCCTGGAACGGGTCGACGACGAATTGGTCCCGGTGGTGACCGGACAGCACCTCGTCCGCAGCGCGCGCAATGGCGTCCGCAAGTCGCGCCTCGAGGCGACCGGTCTCTTTGTGCGTCAGCGCGGCCGCCTTCTTGATCCAGACCTGCGCGACGACAAACGGCTCGAGCGGCCGCAAGCCGCTGATCGGGAAGTTGCGCCGGGCGCGCTCGGTCTGGACGCCGTACAGCGCGTCCGCGGGAACCTCTAGCGGACCGAGAGGATCGCGTTCGGTGCGAGTGGCGTTGGACATCTATGGGCGCCTCGTGGCGGTTGCGCGGACTCCGTCCGCGACTACCTGGTCACAGGAACTTCCAGCGCGATCGCAAAGCGATTGAAATAATTGAACAAGGCCGCCACGGCCGTGATCTCGACGATCTGCGGCGAGTCCCAATGGGTCGCCAGCACGCGGTAGGCGTCCCCGCTCACCGTCGCGCCGGTCGGCGTCATATGCGCGGCGTAGGCGAGTGCCGACGCCCAGGCGGGGCTGAAGCTCGACAGGTCGCCACGCGCCAGCGCCGCCACCTGTTCGTCCTTCGCACCCAGCCGCCTTGCCAAGGCGGTATGCGAAGCCAGTCAGTATTCACAGTTGTTGATCTGCGAGACCCGCACCGCCAGCAGCTCCTTCAGGAGCACGTCGACCGTTCCGGAGCCCATCACGGCGTTCATGTGCGCGCGCAGCGTCGTGACGATCTCCGGGCGGTGGGCGGCGACGCGGAACAGGTTCGGTACCTTGCCGCGCTCCCGCAGGAAGGCGTCGAATACTTCGCCCACCGGCGCTTCGACGCCCTCGGCCGCGAGGCGCGGAACGCGCGGCTCACGCTCCACGGTCGGCTCCTGACGGCGAGCGGGAGCCGGCGGCGACTGCGGTCGCGGCCGCGAGCATAGCCGCGCCGAGCGCTGCTACGCTGAGGGCGTGGAGTCGGCCGAACGTGACGCGACGTGGATCCTCGCGGCCGAGCGCGCTGATCGGGGCCCCACTCCGCGCGCGCAGGCGCTCGATCTGTCCGCCGATCACGAACTGAGCGATGCCGCATGCGACGAGCAAGACTCCGCCCGCGACGGCCCGCACGCGGCTACGAGCCCGGCCGGCGCGAAGCTCGACGGCAAGGACCGCCGCGCCGACTCCGATTCCGGCGGCGAAAAGCGGCGGCAACAGCCGGCCGACGAGCGCTCCGGCGAGCGATGGTGTTGGAAGCACCGCGAACGCGGCCGGCGCGACGGCGGCGGCGAAGAAGAGCGCGGCGCCCAGCCACAGCGTGAGTAGGCACGTCTCGACGAACGGCAGCGATGCTCGGCCAGCGCGGCTCACGGAACGAAGACCCGCGCTTGGCCGTTCAAGAACGGGTTCGTCACGCGCTCACGCCCGATCGTCGTCGACGGTCCGTGCCCGGGGTGAACGACGACGTCGTCCGAGAGCTCACGCATCACGCGCGCGAGCGATTCCTCCATGGCGGCCGGGCTCGAGAGGGGGAGGTCGGTGCGCCCGATGGACCCGGCGAACAACAGATCGCCGGCGAGCACGACCCCGTTGCCATGGAGCACGACGAGACCGGGGGCGTGTCCCGGGGTGTGCGCGACCTCGAACTGCAGCATGCCTACGTGAGCCAGGTCACCGTCGGCGAAGGCTGCCTCGGGTGGGTCCGGTTGCTCGAAGTCCAGGCCATAGAATGCCGCCTGTCGCTCACCCGCGGCGAAGAGCGGGGCGTCGGCCGAGTGGAGGAACACCGGGACATCCCACACGCGCTTGACGGCGGCGAGCGCCCCGATGTGATCGATGTGCGCGTGCGTCAGCCAGATCGCCTCGAGTTCGGCGCCGCTCTCGCGCACCATGCGGATGATCCGGCCAGCCTCGTCGCCCGGGTCGACGAGCGCAGCCCGCTCTGCCGCCTCGTCAACAACGAGGTAGCAGTTCTCCTCGAACGGCCCGACCGTCAAACGCGAGATCTTCACACCGCGTACCCTCCCGTGCTCACGATCTCCGGCTCCCGCACGCCCTCGCGCATCGC
>JBHELH010000277.1:0-10256 GCA_046263215.1 Gemmatimonadaceae bacterium
GCTGATTGCCGGCGCGAGCACGCGCCTCGAGAATCCCGCTGTGGCGTGGCTCGATCTGATCGGCCGCGTTCGCCCCGGCACCAAGCCGAAAACCCTCGAGGCACAGCTGCGGCTAGAGCTTCAGCAGTGGCTGGCGAGCCATGCCGCGGACATGACGCCGCGTGAAGCCGCGGCGCGGGCCAAGCAAACGCTGCATCTGACACCGGGCGGCGCGGGTGTCTCCCTAATACGCGAGAATTACGGAGACAGCCTGCGGCTGCTGCTGCTCGCCGCGTCGTGTGTGCTCCTGGTGGCATGCGGCAACATTGCCAATTTGCTGCTGGCGCGTGGTCTGAAAAATCGGCACGAGACGGCGCTCCGCACTGCGCTCGGCGCGTCGCGCGCGCGGATGGTGCGGAAGGCGCTGGCCGAGAGCCTCACCTTGAGTGTGTTGGGCGCCGTCGCGGGCATCGCCGTCGCCTACGGGGGCGCGAGGCTCATCCTCCATCTCGCTTTTGCCGATACCCGGGTCCCGGTAGACGCCGCGCCCTCGATGCCCGTGCTGGTCTTCGCGCTGGCGCTGTCGGTGCTCACGGGGGTCGTCTTCGGGGTCGGTCCGGCATGGGCGACCTCTCGCGCCGACCCCATCGACGCGCTGCAGGGAGCGAACCGCATCGTGGGACGCACCCGTCACTGGGCGCAGCAGACACTGCTCGTCGCACAGGCGGCGGTGTCGCTCGTGCTCCTGAGCGCCGCGGCGATGCTCGGCCAGAGCCTGCGCAATCTGCAAAGGCAGGACTTGGGCTTCCACACGCGCGGCCGGTATTTGGTGTGGATCAACTCCATGGTGTCGAACGCCAACCAGGAGCAAATAGCTCTACGAGTCCGTGAGATTGAGGACCGTCTGCGCGCCATTCCGGGCGTACGTATGGCCAGCTCGGCGCTCTACGCGCCGATGAGCGGCTACCACTGGCACCATTCCATCCACATCGAGGGCAAACCCGAGCCCAATGTGAACGAAAACGCCTCATCCGCCTGGACTCGTGTGACGCCGGGATTTTTCGAGACGCTCGGTGTCCCGGTAGTCATGGGACGGCCTCTCACCGACCATGACAACGCCAGCACGCGGGCAGTGGCCGTGATCAACGAGGCGTTTGCGAAGCGCTTCTTTGGCGGGCAGAATCCCATCGGACGGCGTTTCGGCCCCGGTTCGCGGAAAAATGCGGGAACGTACGAGGTTGTCGGCGTCGCGTCCGACATCCGCTACCACGTGAGCCCGAGCGATCGGGTAGAGCCGATGTACTTCGTCCCGCAAGCGCAGACCACACACTTTGATGACGCGCACCTGGAAAGCCGCGAAGCGTGGTCCCACTACCCGTACAACATCGTGATCTGGGCGCCGGGAGATCCGGTAAACCTCGCGGCGCAGGTGAAGGCGACGCTCGCAGCGGTCGATCCGGGCATTCTGATGTACGACGTTCAGCCATATGCGGACGTCATTCGCGCCGCTTACTCTCAGCAGAACACGATCGCGAGCCTGACGTGGATCTTTGGCGCCCTCGCGCTCCTACTCGCCGCCGTGGGCCTCTACGGGGTGACTGCCTACGGCGTGGAGCAACGGGTGAGCGAGATCGGCGTCCGCATGGCCCTCGGCGCCGACTCGAGTTCGGTGGTCGCGACGGTGCTCCGCGGAGCGTTGCGACCCGTGGGGTTCGGGCTTGCGCTGGGGATTCCATCGGCGATTGCCGCGGGCCACCTGATCGCCGGCCAGCTCTTCGGCGTATCGCCGTGGGATCCGCTGATGCTATCAGCGGCCACGCTGCTGCTCGGGTTAGCCGCGCTGGTGGCTGCAGTCATTCCCGCGTGCCGCGCCGCCCGTGTGAGTCCGATGCAAGCCCTGAGGGCTGAGTGACGTTGTGCCTTTCGCCCTGAGCCGTTGTAAGGAAGCCGGATGCTGAAAGTGGCAGAGCAGTGCAAGAAGCTGCCGGATCGCGTTGTTCCTTGCCTTTCGCCAACCGAGATCGGTACTCATGACGAAGCGCCGACACGTCATCGTCCACATCGCAACCAGCGCGGACGGCTACATCGCGCGGCCTGACGGTGATCTCGAATGGCTGACGTCCCGCCCCGCTCCCGAAGGTTTCTATGGCATGAACGCCTTCATGAGGTCGATCGACACGAAGCTGCTGGGCCGGAAGACCTACGAGGCGAGCCTGCGCATGGGAGCGAAGTTCGACTCGAAGCGCCGGACCATCGTCTTCTCCCGTCATGCGCCACCAACTGACGCCCCGTCGGGCGTTGAGTTCGTGAGCGGTGCCATCGGCCCATTCGTGAGCCGTCTTCGAGAGCACCCCGGCAAGAACATCTGGCTGATGGGCGGCGGCGATCTCATCGCCTCCTTTCTCGACGAGCAAGCGATCGACGAGTTCGTCATCAGCGTGGTCCCAGTGTTTATCGGTGATGGCATTCCACTGATAGCGCGGCGTCACCGTCACGTGTCGTTGGACCTGCACTCCGTTGAACGCTTCGAGGACGGTCTGGTTCAACTGCACTACCGCGTTCGGAACCCATTCGTGATGATGCTAGATCCTACAACGCCAGTTGGGACACCCGGCGCGCCCTCTTGACAACCAAGAGGGCGGGTCGTATCCCCGCCCGCCGCCGTCGCGGTCGGGGCTCACCAACGTCGGCTCACCGGCGGCCTGGTCGCGGTTGTTTGTGGCTGCCGATCGTCTCTTCACCCTCCGCTCTCGGCACGCCCTCTCGGACCACCGATTTCCCGCCTTCCGAGACTCGCACGCTCCTCAAGGGGCTTGGGGACTCTCGCCCTTCGAGCAGTCGCTCGAACTCGCGCTGGATGATTCCGTAGCACTCGCACGCAGTGCGTTCGAGTCCGTCCCGGTCGAGGACGACAATCCGGCCGTAGTGGTTCTTGATGAGACCCTCGCGCTCGAACTCACCCGCCAGCTCGGTCACCGTCGTGCGGCGCACGCCGAGCATCTGCGAGAGGAACTGGTGGGTGAGCGCGAACGTGTCGGACCTGACGCGGTCCCGAGTCTGGAGCAGCCAGCGGGCGCACCGCTGCCGGAGCGGGTGCAGCCGGTTACACGCGGATGACTGCCCGATCTGCACGATGAGCGCCTGCGTGTAACGCCCGAGGAGCGCCGGCAGCCGCTCCCCGCGCGCGAGCTCCTGTCGGAACTTCCGGGCGTCCATCCGCAGCGCTTCCCCTGCGACCTGACAGAACGCCTGCAGCGACGTGCGGCCGTCGCCGAGGAAGATGGGGAGCCCGACCATCCCCTCCCGCCCGACCGTGGCCGTCTCCACGGCGCTGCCGTCGGCCATGATGCCGACGATCGAGGCGACACAGTCCTCGGGGAAATAGACGTACTTGATCGGCCGGTCGGGATCGAAGAGGACCTCCCCCGTCTCGAGCGCCACGCGCTCGAGGGAGGGCGCCAGGCGGGCGAGCTGGGTCCTGGGCAGCGCCGCCAGAATCCGGTTGAGCGGTAGTCCGCCCTTGGGTGCAGACCGGTCTTCGCGGGTGCGTGGCATGAATCGCCTCTCCTTGGCCTGCGATATCCGTCGTGGCATGTCGGCGACGGTCGCGGCCGTATGGACTAGCAACACATATGCGCACACTCCGGCCGAAGGGCGACAAACCCACCGCCGCCCGGCTGTGTGGCGGCGCCGAGGCTGGCTGCCTGGAGCGGGCCCAACGCGGTACGCGCATTGAACGCGCGGTGCGTCTCACCGCCTGACTTGTCATCCTGCTGACAGTTTCGCGCCTACGCCCGTCGGCACGCTTAGAACCACGCCTCCCTTGTTGGACGGAGCCGCGATGTCGACGTCCCACGCCGCCACGGACCTGCGCCGCGTCGGGCGCCAATCCGACAAGCCGGCTCAGGATTGTCCTCTGGCCGACAATTTGCGGCTCGATCGACAGCGGCAACGAGGACGTGAGTGGCGGCCCGAGTGCATCGCGGACGTCAACCCACCAAGCCACAGCATCCATGCACGAGACCGAAAGTCGTGAGCAGACAGCGCAGGTCGCCGGTGCCGGAGTGACTCTCGAGGGGACGCTCGCGATTCCCCCAGACGCGCGGGGCGTCGTGCTGTTCGCGCACGGAAGTGGGTCGAGCCGCTACAGCCCGCGGAACCGGTTCGTCGCCGAGGCGTTGCGCGCCGGCGGACTGGCCACACTCCTCGTCGACCTGCTGACCGCCGAGGAGGAGGTCGTGGACACCCGCACGCGCCACCTGCGCTTCGACATCGGGTTGCTCGCCCAACGACTGGTCGGCGCGATCGATTGGCTCGCCGAGCAGCCGGAGACGCGGGACCTCGACGTCGGCCTCTTCGGGGCGAGCACGGGCGGCGGCGCTGCGCTGGTCGCCGCCGCCCAGCGGCCGGCGCGCGTCGGCGCCGTGGTGTCGCGCGGCGGCCGGCCGGACCTCGCGGGCGACTCGCTCCCGCTCGTCCGCGCGCCGACGCTCCTCATCGTCGGCGAGTGGGACGAGCCGGTCATCGACCTCAACGAGCGGGCGCGCGACCACATGCGGGCCGAGACGCGCATCGAGATTGTGCCGCGCGCTACGCATCTGTTCGAGGAGCCCGGCGCGCTCGAGGAAGTCGCGCGCCTCGCGCGCGAGTGGCTGGTGCGGTATCTCGCGCCCGCCGCCAAGGGCGATGCAGGCGTCCGCGATGCCCGCGGCCTCCGCGGCCCGTCAGGGTCGCCAATGCAGTGGTGACCAGGAGTTACCGAGAGATCGAGTCGCGGCGACGGCGGGCGGCTCGACCGCCGAGGCGGGCAGGCGAGGGACGTAACGAATTCCAACCGGCGCGGCCGCGGCGGCGAACACTGTGGCCGCGCCATCAACGCGCGCATCACACATCGTCACGACTAATGGCAGCCTACTACCGAGACCGAACCGACGCCGGCCGCGTACTGGCCACTGAGCTCGCGGAGTACGCGAACCGCCCCGACGTAGTCGTGCTCGCGCTCCCGCGCGGCGGAGTGCCGGTCGCATTCGAGGTCGCGGCGGCGCTCCGCGCGCCGCTCGACGTGTTCATCGTGCGCAAGCTCGGCCTCCCCGGTCACGAGGAGTTCGCGATGGGCGCGATCGCGTCGGGCGGCGTTCGCGTCCTGGACGAGGACGCCATCCGCGTCTTCGATGTGAGCCGGGCCGTGATCGAGGCCGTGACCGCGGCCGAGCAGCGCGAGCTGGAGCGGCGCGAGCGCCAGTACCGGGGGGACCGCCCGCCACCGGACGTCGCAGGGCGCACCGCCATCCTCGTCGACGACGGCCTGGCGACCGGCTCCACGATGCGCGCCGCGGTCGAGGCGCTCCGGCGGGAGGGCGCCGCGCGCGTGGTCGTCGCCGTGCCGATCGCGCCGCAGGAGACCTGCGATGCCTTCCGCGAGATCGTGGACGACATCGTCTGCGCGAGGACCCCGGAGCCGTTCTACGCGGTCGGGTTGTGGTACCAGGACTTCTCGCAGACGACGGACGCTGAAGTGCGATCACTGCTCGACGAAGCGGCGCGCCTGTCCGGGTCCGTCACCGGTGCACGTTGACGCGCACCGCCGCAGATATACAGTTCGCCAACGGAGACACCGAAGGAGCAGAGGAGGAACCAGACATGAAGGCTCGACAGCTCATGACCGCCAGCCCGGCGTGTTGCACGCCCGACGATCCCGTGCAGCGCGTCGCGCAGCTGATGGAGGACAACGATTGCGGCTGCATCCCGGTAGTCGCCGCCACCAACGACAACATCGTCCTCGGCGTGATCACCGACCGGGACATCGCGATCCGCGGCGTCGCGAAGGGCAAGGGGCCGGACACCCGCGTCCGCGACCTGATGACGCCGGACCCCTTCTGCTGCTCCGCCGACGCGGATCTCAAGGAGGTCGAGCGTGTGATGGCCGACCGCCAGGTGCGCCGCGTCGTCGTGGTCGACGACGCCGGCTGCTGCGTGGGGATGATCGCACAGGCCGACCTGGCGCGCGCCGCCGAGCGCAGCCGGGACGTGAGCGACGTCGAGGTCGCGAAGATCGTCGAGCGCATCTCCGAGCCAGCACCGACGTCCCGGGCGCGCACTATGGGTGAAGGGGCCGCGGAGGCCCGCCTCTGAATCACGGGCGCGACGTACATGACCTCTGACAGAAGGACAACGATTATGCCGCACACGATATCGACCCGGATCGACCGCGTGATGCAGGAGTGCGCGGAGGCCTGCCGACGCTGCGCCGACTCCTGCGACCGTATGGCGGCGCCATGACTGGCACTGGCAGCCCGACGCAAACGGCCTTCGCGATTCGGTCGACGGCGTTCGGCCCCGTGGGCGACATCCCGCGCAAGTACACCTGCGACGGCGACAACGTCGCGCCGCCGTTGGAGTGGTCCGGGGCGCCGGACGGTGCGCGGGCGCTCGCGCTGATCGTAGATGACCCCGACGCGCCGGACCCCGCAGCGCCGAAGCGGGTCTTCGTGCACTGGGTCGTCTACGACCTGCCCGGCACCGCCGGGGGCCTGCCCGAGGGCGCAACGCGCAAGACCCTCCCGGCCGGCGCGCGCGAGGGGAAGAACGACTGGGAGCAGACGGGCTACGGCGGCCCGTGCCCGCCGAAGGGGCGCCACCGCTACTTCTTTCGGCTCTACGCCCTCGACACGCTCCTCGGCGACCTCGGCGCGCCGAGCAAGGCCGATCTCGAAGGGGCGATGAGGGGCCACGTACTGGCGACGGCGGAACTCGTGGGCACCTACGAACGCGCGCGCGCGCGACGCGCGTAGACGCCGAGCAGGACGTCCGAGCATGCCCAATGGCGTGGGCGGCGTCCGGGGCACGACGAGCAATCGCCTGCTGGCTGTGGCCACGGTGGTCCTCGGGGCGGCAGCTCTCAAGCTCGGTCAGCCCGTCCTCCTGCCGCTGACCTTGGGCGTCTTCCTCGTCGTCGTCATCTGGCCGTTGGAGGCGCGCCTGGAGCGACATCTGTGGCGGTGGGCCGCGGTGGTTGTGACAACCCTTCTTGTGCTGCTCACGCTCGCCGTGCTCGCCTACGCGATCGTGTGGAGCGTCCAGCAGCTCACCGCGCGCGGGCCGCAGCTCGCGCGACGACTCGAGCAGCTGACGACGGAGTTGATGGCCTGGGCGCGGCTGCACGCCGTTCCGCTGCCGCGGGACTCCGGACCGGAGGCAGCAGCCGAGCGCCTCGCGCCACTCGCCGCGGCGGCGCTCCGCGAGGCGTACGCCGCGCTCGTCGTCCTCGGCTTCACGCTGGCCTTCTTCCTCCTCGGCCTGCTCGAGGTCCGCGAGATCGAGTCGCGGGTCGCGCGCGGGTTCCGGCCTCATGTCGGCGAGGCGATCGTGCGCACCGGGACCGAGATCGCGGCTCAGTTCCGGCGGTACCTGCTTGCGATCGTCGCGAGTAGCGCGGTCGGCGGACTCGCCACGGGCGTGTTCTGCTTCGCCATGGGAGTCGAGCTCGCGGTGCTCTGGGGTCTCGTCTCCGGCCTGTTGAACCTCATCCCGACGGTCGGCCCCGCCGTGTCGATCGTGCCGCCGACGCTGTTCGCCATTCTCCAGTTCGACGGCATGGGCCGGCCGGCCGTGGTCTTCGCCGGCCTCGGTCTCCTCCAGTTCTTCATCGGCAACTTCGTCGACCCGAAAATCGGTGGTCGCATGCTGTCATTGTCTCCCTTCCTGATCCTGTTCGCGGTGGTCTTTTGGGGCTGGCTCTGGGGAAGTCTCGGCGCGGTGATCGCGGTGCCGCTCGTGGCGGCCATTGTCATCACGTGCCGGCAGTTCGACAGCACGCGCTGGATCGCGATGCTGCTCACGGAGGAGAAGTCGACCGGTCGAGACCGCAAGGCGCGGCGACATCGAGCTGAGGGGCGCGCGGAATGAGTGGAAAGTTCGACGACACCGAACCGGAGAACGTCATTCGAGATAACGCCGTACGGTCGGGACGACCGATAGGGCCGCGGTGGTCTCGGTGGCGCGGGGCCATCATCATCCTGGGGTTCGCCGCCGCCGTCGCCGCGGTCGGTACGACCCTACTGCATGCGACGCGTCCCGGTGCGTGAGATGAAACCGCCGGGTCCCGTGTTCACCGTGGGTCTAATCGAGACTCACTGACCTGATGAGGGGTCGCGGGGCGCCGCCCTCCTGGTCAACCGGTCGGCCTGTACCCCACGGGTTCCCGTCAAAAGCCCTGGGTGCCGCTTGAAGAACGTGAAGACAGGCTCCTCTATCGCGTAGCAGACCTCGGTCGAGGACGCATTCGTACGTCGACCTACTTCGTAGAGGTACCCCCGCGCGGCAAGGCTATTCGCCGTTGTTCCCAGTCCTGCTCCATCAGTCACGACGAGCGCCGCCGTCCTCGAGTCGCGATCGAGAAACGCCGCGAACACCGCGCGCTCCTCGGGCGCGAGGGAGCGAAGGGTCTGCTCGAACGAATTGCCTCGGGCACGTCCGGCCAGGCGCCTCACCATGCCTAGGACCCTCGCGAGGACAGTTGCGAGAGAAGCGGCGACCGCCTTCGCGGCGCAGCTGAGGCGGATCGCTAGCACCTCGGTCCCCCAGTGCGCGATCCGAACTCAGAAGATCGCGCGCAAGGCCAGATGTGTCGGGACATACACCGCGATCGGAAACCCGAGCACCAACGCGAGCAAGTGGAGTCTCGGTGACAACCGCGTGCGCGGCGGATGCCCGAACCCGAACACCCAGTTGATGTTCCTCTCCGGGCCCGTGAGTGCGTAGGTCACCGGCAGCACGACCCACGCGAGGGCCGTCTGGACGGCGAGCGCGCGCGGGTCGTAGCCGAGGCGCGCGAGCATCCACAGGAGGGCCGCCGGCATGACGACGTGCAGCATCAGCGAGAGTCCGCGCATGAAGCGCGACTTTCGGGCGTCGAACATGTAGTCGGCGAGCGTCGAAATCCGCGCGCCGGTGAGGAGCCGCCCGAAGTAGCTCACGTTCCAGAGCGACTCCGGGAGGAAGACACCGACCGCCATGGCGCTCGCAAGGAGGCTGCTCTCGAGCCAGAGCGCCGCGCCCGTCACGAGGAGCGCGATGTCGGAGAACCAGAGGAAGTTCCGCGGGCCGTTCCTGACCCAATACGCCGGCACGATGACGGCGAGGAAGAGCGTGTAGGCGATTTTCGGCCAGAGCGGGAGCGCGTCGGCGGCTGCGTGCACGTCTGGGCTCTCGGGGGCGTTCACACCTTCTCTCGTACGGGCCGGTACATCAGCACGGGCGCCGGCGACGTGCGAAGCACGGCTTCGGCGACACTGCCGGCAACCAGTCGGCCAAGGCCGCTCCGCCCGTGGGTCGTCATGGCGATCAGATCGATGCCCTGCTCCCCCGCGTACATCACGATCGCGTCGGGCGCCTGGCGGTGGCTCACCACACGTGTCCGCACCGTAAGAGCGCGGTCGCGGAGTGACTCGGCGGCGCGCTCGAGAAAGGTGGCCGCGGGGTCCGCCGCTTGCCCGGCGCTGCGACTCGGGTCCGACGTCGACGCCCCTTCCCCCATGGCCTGCGACGCCATACCAAGAGTCGGGTCCACGACGCTCAGCAGTGTGATCTCCATGTGGTTGACAGTCGCGATCTTCAGGGCGTGTGGGATCACCTGCGCCGCGAACTCCGACCCGTCGAGCGGGATCAGCAGACGTCGGAGCTTCGGCGGTCTGTCGCCGGGCGGCGATTCCTCGTCGGCGCGCACGAGCAACACCGGCGCGCCCCCCCGCCGCACGACGGACGCCGCAACGCTACCCAGGAGCAGCTGCTCCAGCCGCCCACGGTCGTGCGTCGTCATCACCACGAGGTCGGCACCGCTCCCCCGGACGTAGTCGACGAGTGCGGCGGGAAGTCCCGAGTCGATGACAACCGGTGTGACGGCGAGTCCGGTCCCTGCGGCCACCCTGTCCGCCGTCGCGCGGAGGGACCGCTCGGCTTCGCGACGCATCTCCTCGACGGCCTCGGCGTTCAGCACGACAGCCCCGTACAGCTCCGTGCCGAGCGCCGGTGGTGCTGCGACGCGGACGAGGTGGAGCGGCGACGCCGCTGCAGTGGCGACGCTGGCCGCGAGCGGCAGCGCGCGCTCCGCGAACGCGGATCCGTCGAGTGGTACAACAATGAGCCGGAACAGGCCGGCGGCGTTTCTCGTCTGCATTTGCCGTGTCTTTCCGCCGAAAAGCTCGAGTCCGTCTCCGTCATGTTAGACTGTCGTGCGGCCGACAATTTGCTGCAAGCGTCAGTCCAGCCGCCCCTGCAGC
>JBHELH010000278.1:0-8775 GCA_046263215.1 Gemmatimonadaceae bacterium
GTGCTGCGTCACGCTCGGGTTCATGCTCTTCTACGAGCGGTACTACGAGGTGCTCGACTCGTATGGTTACTTCGCGGGAGCGCAGGGCCGGAGCTTCGACTGGTCCACCGTGGGACTGGGGGCGGGAACGTACACGGTGACGGCCCTGGCATGGCTGCACGCCCAGTGGCTCGTCGCTTCGTACCACGCGACGAAGGTGTCCTTCGCGATGGTCGGGCTCGTCGCGGTATTCGTCTTCTACCGCGCCGCGTGCGCCGCCCTGGGAGCTCGGCGCCTCGCGCTGCTCTTCGGTCTGGCGCTCTTTCCGTCGGTGCTTTTCTGGTCCTCGATCCTCGGAAAGGACCCGGTCGCACTGCTCGGGCTGGCGATCTACAGCTTTGGCGTCGTCGGGTGGTTGCGCACCGGACGCGCGAGCTCACTCGCGGTCGCCGGGGCGGGAGTCGTGATTGCCATGGCGATACGCCTCTGGCTCGGGCCGATCTGCGCCGTTCCCGTCCTCGTCGTCGGCTTACGCACGGTCCGACGGTGGCCTCACCGCCTGGCCCTGCTCGCGGTCGGGATGCTCATTCTCGTCGGCCTCGTCGCGCTGCTGCGTGAGCACTTTGCCCTCGACACGATCGCGGACAGCCTACAAGTCGTCAGTAACGTCTCCACGGCAATGGCGGTCGGTGGGTCGGCCCAGCTCGTCTTGACGGACTTCACCAATCCGGTCGAGCTGCTCAAGTTCCTCCCGCTCGGGTTTGTGGCGGCACTGGTCCGGCCGCTTCCGGGAGAGGTGATGAACCCGTTCGGACTACTGGCAGGGCTCGAGAACCTCTTTGTCCTCTCGCTCGTTGCGATGGCCATCGTCCGCACGCGCTGGCGCGAGCTGACCGATCCGGTAATAGCCTGGGCGGTTCTTTTCGTGGTCCTCTGGGCCCTCGCGTACGCTCCGATCTCCTATCACAATCTCGGGGCCGCCGTCCGATTCCGCCTCCAGGTACTCCCGCCGATGCTCGTGTTACTCCTGTATCTTGCGCGGCCGCGCGGTCCCCGACCGTCAAGCACGAGTCGTGAGCTCTAGCCGCTCGGTCGGAGCTGTCGCACTCGGCTTGACGCCGGCGGTCTGCTCGGAGAGCCAGCTCTGGAACATGAGCACGTCCCAGAGGTGATGCCGCCAGTCTCCGTCGCCCGACAGGTGGTCGCGCCAGCGCTGCCGCACCTGCGTCGCGTCCAGTAGCCCCGCCTCGCGAATCCTTCGCTCGTCGAGGAGCGACTCGGCCCAATCGCGGAGCGGGCCGCGGAGCCACGCGCCGATGGGGACCTCGAACCCGGTCTTGGGGCGGTCGACGTAGGCGCGCGGGACGTAGCGGTCGAGCACCTTTCGCAGAAGCCATTTGCCCTCACCGTCGCGGATCTTCATCGACACGGGCAGCGTCCACGCGAATTCGACCACCCGGTGGTCGAGCAGCGGCACCCGAGCCTCCAGGCTGACGGCCATGCTCGCGCGATCGACCTTGACGAGCATGTCGTCGGGCAGCGCGCCCACGAGGTCCATGTACATCATCGTGCTCACGAGGTCGGGCAACTGCGCCGGCGCCGGATCCTCGGCACGCGCCGCCGCGAGAGCGCCCGCGCCCCGAACGAGCCGGGTCGACGGGTCCCAGTGTGTCGTGAGACCCTCGTACATGCCGGCCGCGTCGACCGCGCCGAGCACTGCGGCGAGCTTGTGCAGCTTCTCGCCGGGACGCCTCACGCGCAGCCGGGCGGGAATGACCGGGTCGAGCGAGCTCGCGATCGCGTCCAACGACTCGGCGGAGAGCAGGGACAGACTCCGCGCGATCGCGCCACGCAGGGGCCGCGGCATCCAGTTCGTCCGCCGCCAGATCGCCCGCCCCCACACGTAGCGGTTGTAGCCCCCGAAAACCTCGTCGCCCCCGTCTCCGGACAGGCTCACCGTGACGTGCCGACGCGCGAGCGCGGAGACGAGATAGGTGGGTATCTGCGACGAGTCCGCGAAGGGCTCGTCGTACATCGTCGGGAGCCGCGGGATGACGTCCGTCGCCTCGGCGGGCGTGACGTACAGCTCCGTGTGGTCGGTCCCGAGATGCGCGGCGACCGTCCTGGCGTGCCGGGCCTCGTCGTAGCTCTCCTCGGTGAATCCGATGGCGAAGCTCCGCACCGGCCGCGCGCTCTGGGCCTGCATGAGCGCGACGACGACGGACGAGTCCACGCCGCCCGAGAGAAAGGCACCGAGCGGCACGTCGGCCGCCATGCGCAGCGCCACGGCGTCGCGCAGCAGCCGGTCGAGCTCCTGCTCCGCGTCGCCCACCGTCCCGCGGAACGGTGAGCGCGATCCTGCTTCCGCGATCGCGCGCGCGGACCAGTATGCCGTCTCGGCCGGCGACGCCGCCGCGCGGCCGCCGCGCCAGGGCAGCACCAGCACGACGCCGGGGCGCAGCTTGCGAATGCCGGCGTGGATCGAGTAGGGCGCCGGCACGTACGCGCGCTGCATGAACAGCGCGACCGCACGCGGGTCGATCTCGCCCGTCCACGCCGGGTGCCGACGCAGCGCCTTGAGCTCCGAGGCGAAGACGAAGCTGTCTCCGAGCCAGCCATAGTAGAGCGGCTTCTCGCCGATGCGGTCGCGCGCGAGATACACGACCTGCTGCGACCGATCCCAGAGCGCGAAGGCGAACATGCCGTTGAAGCGCTCGAGGGCTCCGTGTACTCCCCACTGCTCGACGGCGGCGAGCATCACCTCGGTGTCGGAGTGCCCGCGCCACGCGGGCGCCGCCCCCGCCGATTCCAGCTCACGGCGGATCGCCTCGTAGTTGTAGATCTCGCCGTTATACGTGATGGCGAAGCGGCCGGACGCCGACAGCATCGGCTGGTGACCTTCCGGCGAGAGATCGATGACGGACAGGCGGCGGTGACCGAACGCGACGCCCGCGTCGGGGTCGAGCCACACGCCTTCGTCGTCCGGGCCCCGGTGGTGCACGCACCCCGTCATGCGCGCGACGATCGCGGCCGCTTCGTGCGCGGCCTGCTTCCCGCGGTCGTATAGAAGTCCCGTGATTCCGCACATGGTCTGAGAGAGTACGCTGCCGCGCCAGCCGTGTGGAAGCTAATGGCCCGCGCGGAACGAGCGCGAGACTATGCGGCGCCGGCGATCATCCGGCCCGGGCCAGAGTTGCACGCCGGGAAACCGGCCGCTTTCTTACCTCCCTCACGTCGTCGCTCAGCCCGTTCGCGATCGAGGGAAGTCGATGCTCGCACTCGTCACCGGCGGCGCCGGGTTCATTGGGTCGCACGTCGCCCGGCATTGCCTGCAGTTGGGTCAGGAGGTCGTCGTGCTCGACGACCTGTCGGGAGGCTTTCGCGACCACGTGCCCGAGGGCGCCTCCTTCGTCGAGGGGTCCATCACCGACGTGGCGCTGCTCGCTCGTCTCTTCGATAGGTACCGCTTCCATTACGTCTACCACCTTGCGGCGTACGCCGCCGAGGGGCTCAGCCACTTCATTCGGCGCTTCAACTACACGAACAACGTCATCGGCAGCGTCAACCTGATCAACGAAGCGGTCCGGCACGACGTGAAGTGCTTCGTCTTCACCTCGTCGATCGCCGTCTACGGCGCCGGTCAGGTGCCGATGCGCGAGGACATGGTGCCCCAGCCCGAGGACCCGTACGGCGTGGCGAAGTACGCCGTCGAGCTCGACCTGCGCGCCGCTCACGAGATGTTCGGGCTCGACTACATCGTCTTCCGGCCGCACAACGTGTACGGCGAGCACCAGAACCTCGGCGACCGATACCGGAACGTGATCGGGATCTTCATGAACCAGATCATGCAGGGACGGCCGCTGACGGTCTTCGGCGACGGGACGCAGACGAGGGCGTTCAGCTACATCGACGACGTCGCGCCGCACATCGCGCGCAGCGTCGAGACGCCGGCCGCCTACAATCAGGTGATCAACGTCGGGGCAGATACGCCGTACTCCGTGAACCGGCTCGCCGAGGTGGTCGGCCGCGCTTTCGGCGTCGAGCCCCGGATCAACTACCTGCCCGCCCGCACCGAGATCCAGCACGCGTACTCGAGCCACGAGAAAGCGAGCCGCCTCTTTGGCGCGATCGGCGGCGTGGACCTCGAGGACGGCATCGCGCGGATGGCGGAGTGGGCGAAGCGGGTGGGCGCGCGCCACGGCAAGGCGTTCGACGACATCGAAGTCACGAGGAACCTGCCGCCGAGCTGGCGGAACTGAGGCGCGCGATTACCCGTCCGACCACCCGCGCGAAGGCGGCGGCCGACGCCTGCGCGGTGTACCCTCGGACGACCGTCTCGCGCGCCGCCGCGCCGAGACGCGCGCGTAGCGCGGGGTCGCGCGCGAGGCGCTCGAGCTGCGCGGCCCACTCCTGCTGCGTAGACGCCCAGAGGCCGTTCACGCCGTCGCGAACGATGTCCTGGTTGATGCCGATCGGTGTTAGCACGACGGGACGCCCGATCGCCATGCATTGAATCGCCTTCGCTCCGCATTTCCCGCGTGTGAACTCGGTGTCCGGCAGGGGCATGATCCCGACGTGGGCCGGCGCGAGGTCGACCGCCTCGGTCGCAGGCGACCAGCGCACGTATTCGACCTCCAACCCCGGGAAGGGCGACGGGGCCACGTCACAGACGACTCGCAGTCGCGTCCGCACGCGCGCGCCCAGCGCGACGAGGGCTGGCCGGATCGACTCGAGGTGCGGCATCGTGCTCTGCGTGCCGGTCCAGAGAACCGTGAACGGTGCATCGGCCGGCGGCGGCGGCGAGCACGGGTACCGTTCCGTGTCGATGCTCGTGCGCACGATGAAGACGTTCTCGTTGTGGCGGCGCGCGTAACTGGCCAGGTATTCGTTCCCGACCGTCACAGCCGATGCGAGCCGGCACAGGCGCGGGACCTTCCACGGCGCCTTGGCGAGACTCATCAGTCCGTTGGGGCTCGACGAGGTGCGCCACGCCCAGATCGCGTCGTCGAAGTCGAGAATCCACGGGATGCCGCGCGCAGTGAGCTGGGATTCCAGCCACGCGCCTCCGACGAGCATCGCCTCACGATAGACGATGACGCCATCGTAGTGAGCGGCCCGTTTCCGGGCTCCCCAGCGGCGCACGGCGTTGGCCAGTACGAGTCGGACCTTCCGGACGGTGTGGCCTCGGCGATAGATGATGCGCGTCAGCTCGTCGGACTCGAAGGCCTCGAACACCAGCTCGATTCCGTGATCCCGCGCCAGGTGCGGCGCCCACTGCTCGAGCCGGAATCGCTGGCCTGGGGAGATGTCGGGACCCTTCTGAACTAACGCAAGCAGTCGAACCATGAGGCGATGTGTGATGGCGGTGCGAGAAGCGCGCTCGAATTGGAATCGCCGCGACGGCGTGCGAGGAACTCAGCTCGCGGAGCGCACGGCACGGCCCTGGTCGGCCGAGCGAATGGTCGCCGGGCGGGCCTTCACTCCCAGCCACGCTTCGAGCCGCGCTCGCTGTTCGGGCGTCACCCGCCAGGGCCCAGTCGGGTGCCGCCACGCGTCCCGCTTCGCGCGGAGGACTGTCCGCCCGCGGCCGGTCGCCACGCCGCGCACGACGTAGTACAGCTCGCGCGCAACCCAGAGCCACGACGACAGCCGCCTCGCCCTGAACGGCAGCCAGCGCCGGCAGACGACCGGCATGTTGCGGTGGATGTGATAGAGCTTCCAGTCGCCCATCCGCTCGGTGGTCGCCGAGCCCTCGTGCAACACGTGCGCATCCGGCACGTAGAGGCAGCGGTACCCGGCAGCGCGCGCGCGAAGGGCGAAGTCGCAGTCCTCCCAGTAGGTGCCGAGGCTCTCGTCGAAGAGGCCGATGTGGTCCATGACCTCGCGGCGCAGGAGGCACGCGCCCGCTGATGCACCGAAGACCTCGCAGAGATCACGCCGCACGCTGACCGGCGTTCCGGTGTCGATCTGCCGGATGTGAGTGCTCGCGTCGAGGTAGAGGCCGCGGTTGTCGACCAGTGACGGGCGCCTCAGCTGGATCATCTGCGGGGCGAAGATCGCGAAATCGGGCGCCGCGCGTGCGGCGTCCACCAGCGCCCGGAGCGCCCCGCGCTGGGCGACTGCGTCGTTGTTGAAGAGCACGATCAGCGGCGCCGTCGCCAGCGGGAGCGCGCGGTTGTTCGCGATCGCGAACCCGTAGTTCCCGTCGAGGCGTAGATAACGCGCGCGCGGGAACAGGGCGGGCAGCGCTTCGGGCGTCTCGTCGGTCGAGTTGTTGTCGACGACGATCACCTCGAGGCGAAGCGACTGGGCGTCCTCCTCCGCGTAGAGGCTCTGGATCGCGCGCCGCGTGAGGGACCAGCCGTCCCACGTCACGACGATGGCCGAGACGTCGGGAACGGGACTACGGTCGGCCGGCATGGGGTTCCGGAGCAGGGGCCGGCTGACCGAGCGCCGCGCCGATCGGCGGTAAGCCGACGACGGACCGGTAGAGCTCCACGTACCGCTCGGCGACGCTGCCCAGCTCGAACTGGGGCGCGACGCCCGCACTCCGCCATGGTCCCGCCGCCCGTTCCTCGCGCTCGCAGCGCACGAGCGCGCGCTCCAGGTCGGCGGCGTCCCCGCTCGCGAAGAGGTAGCAGCGCGCGCCCGGGTTGCGCGCGGCGAGCTCGCGATGGGGGCGGATGTCGCTCAGCACGCACGGCAGCCCGGCGGCGGTCGCCTCCAACACCGCGTTCGGCATTCCCTCGCGCCGGGAGGGGAAGACGAACGCGTCCGCCATGTGCAGAAACGGCCGCAGGTCGTCCGCCGCCGGAAAGACGCGCACGGCGTCCGGGCGACCGCCTGCCTCCGCCGCGACGGCGATCGGGTCGGCCTGGAGCTCGCCAGATCCGACGAGGCAGAGCACCATCCGCGCCCCGTCCGGGCGCCTGGCCAGCCGCCGGTACGCGTCCAGCAGGGCGTCGATGCCCTTCCGCGAGACGAAGCGGCCGGCGTAGAGGAAGACGAATCGGTCCTCGCCGAAGCCGAGCTCGCGCCGCAGCCGCCCCCGTACCTCCGGTGACGCCGGCCGGAAGAACGCCGTGTCGACGCCGTTGCTCACGACGTGGGGCCACCGGGCGCGCGCGAGCCGTAGCTCGTCGGCCCCCTCCTCGTTGAGCGCCACGATGTGGGCGTGCCGTGCGGCAAAACGGGCCAGCGGCCGCCGCAGTCGTCCGGTGAGACTGCGGTCGAGCCGCAGCTGGCCGCTGAAATTGTGCAACCCCGTCATCAGCTCCCCGTTACTCGACAGCTTCAGGACGGCCGGTCGCCGGGTGACCAGCGACAACACGGTGATCACGAACCCGATGATCGACGTCGCGTGGCAGTGGATCACATCGTACTGGCGGCGCCGGCGCCACAGAAACATGAACGCCCGACAGTAGAAGCTGTACTCGCTCCACCGGCTGACTCCGGGCGGGTCGAGTCGGTACACCGGCACCCCGTCGATCGACTCGACGCGCGGCAGGTCCGGCCTGATCCGCTTGGTCACGACGTACGGGATCTCCACCGCACCCGTCGCTCGCAGGCACCTGTTCAGCTGTCGGCACTGGTTCTCGGAGCCTCCGAATATGGGCGTGTAGCGAGGGATGACGACGGCCACACGAATGGGCCCCTGTGCTCCCGCGCGTGATCGGCCCTTCACCGTGTCGCTATCGCCCGGCGAGAGCGGTGTCGACGCCCGCCTCCGAGCAGAGCTCGCGGAGGAATCGGTCGAGCCCGTCGTGCCAGTGCGGCATGCGCTCGGACAGCATTGCCTCGACGCGCGAGGTCTCGAGTACACTGTACGCGGGTCGCACCGCGGCCGTCGGGTAGTCGGCGGTGCGACAGGGCGTGAGCAGGTGTCCGGCGTCGACAGCCTCGAAGACGCGCCGCGCGACGTCGTACCAGGTCGCCGCCCCGTCGTTCGCGGCGTGCACGGTGCCCTCGGCCCCGCGGTGGATGAGCCGCCAGATGACAGCCGCCAGGTCGACGGCGTAGGTCGGCCGGCCGACCTGGTCGTTCACGACGCGCGTCGGCTGGCCGGAGCGCGCGCGCTCCCACATAGTGCGCGGGAACGACTGCCCGTGCAGCCCGAACAGCCACTGCGTGCGGATCACCAGGTGAGGCGCTCCGCTCTCGCGCAGCGCGGTCTCGCCGGCGAGCTTGCTCCGCGCGTACGCGCCCACGGGGGCCGGCGGGTCGTCTTCGCCGTACGGCGTTCGGCGGTCGCCGGCGAACACGTAGTCGGTGCCGAAGTGAACGACGTGTATTCCGCGAGCGGCGCAGTGGCCGGCCAGCGCCGCGACCGCCGTCGCGTTGACGTCGAAGGCGCCGCGGGACTCGGACTCGGCCGCGTCGACGCCGGTGTAGCCCGTGGCGTTGATGACGACCGTCGGTGCGCACCGGTCGATCATCGCCGCGACGGCCTCCGCGTCGCGAACGTCGAGGCGGCGGCGGTCGACCGCGGTGAGCCGGGCCCACGGCGGGGCCGCGCGCGCGATCTCGCTGCCGAGCATCCCGCCAGCGCCGAGAAGCAGTACCTTCACGGCGTACCCGAGACGAAAGTCTCGCTGACGATCACGGCGGCGTGCGTGAGCCGCCGCCGCGGATGAGTCCAATCACTGTGAGACGGAGCGCGAGTGCGGACGGAGTGGCGTCGCGTGAGGCAACTTGGACGGCGCACTCCGGAGGGTCAAGCCCGCTCCCCGCGCCGGCGGCCCCGTGCGGGCTGGACGCTTCATAGGCCGCTAATGATCTTGCACCCGCGCTCGCGCG